>DATBAU010000213.1:0-5126 GCA_036271355.1 Rudaea sp.
TCGGTCGAGCTGGTCGAATTTCAGCGCTGGCTCGTTCATGCGGGACAGCGCGTCGTTGTTCTATTCGAAGGACGCGATGCGGCCGGCAAAGGCGGCACGATCAAGGCGATCAGCGAATATCTGGATACGCGTCATTACACGATCGTCGCGCTGAGTAAACCCGACGAACGCGAATCGACGCAGTGGTATTACCAGCGCTACATCGAACATCTGCCATCGGCGGGCGAAATCGTGCTGTTCGACCGAAGCTGGTACAACCGGGCCGGCGTCGAGCGCGTGATGGGTTTCTGCACCGACGCCGAATATCAGCGCTTTCTGGTCGAGTGCCCGATCCTCGAGCGCGGGCTCGTCGACGACGGAATTTTGTTGTTCAAATATTGGCTCGCCGTCGATCAGAAAGAACAGGAAGAACGTTTCGCCGATCGCGCGAACGATCCGCTCAAACGCTGGAAAATTTCACCGATCGACATCGCCGCGCGCGAAAAATATCAAGCGTACGGCGACGCGCGCGACATGATGCTCGAGAAGACGAGCACGAGTTATGCACCGTGGTACGTGGTCGATTTCAACGATCAGAAACGCGGTCGCCTGAATCTCATCCGGCATTTGCTCGATCACCTGCCCGACCGCAAATTGCCGGTGAAACCGCTCAAGTTGCCGAAGCTGAAAGGCAATCTCGGCGTCGAGAAACTCGCCGACAAGTCGATGTGGGTCGAGGAAGTATATTAATCCACAAAGTAGTGCGGCACTAACTGGCTGCTGTTGCGCGTGATGCGGTCGGCGTCCTCGCGGATACCGATTCCCGCCGCCTCGTTGCCGATCACCCATGATCCGATCAGCGCAAAGCGATCGCCGAAACGCGGCAATTCCTGGAATTGCTGATACACGACAGGCTCGTTCGATGCGGGTTCGTCGATGCCCGCGCCGAGCACGATGACGCCTTCGCCTTCGCGTCCGTAACGCGGCTTGCGCACGATGGCGCCGGACAAATCGCTGCGACGATGCGAAGCCGGCAACAAGTTCGGATGGTTGGGAAAGAATTCCCACAGCAACGGCAGGATCGATTTGTTCGACAACACCATCTTCCATGCCGGCTCGATCCACCGCATTGGGGCTTTCGGGATGTTCGCGCCGAATTCGTCGGCGAGCAGCCATTCCCACGGATACAGTTTGAACAGCGTCGCGATCGGTACGTTTTCGAGATCGGTAAAATAGCGGCCGTTCCAGCCGATTTCCTCGATGTCGACGGTCTCGGTGACGAAGCCCGCCTGCGCCGCCGTGTCGCGTAGATATTCGCAGGTGCCGCGATCTTCCGGTTGTTCGTAGACTGCTGAAAAGTGGATTTTTCCACTTGTGTGCACTTGTTTCCAGCGCTCGATCAGCGTTTCGTGCAATGAGTTGAATTGATCGGCTTCGCGCAGCACGTCCTGAAGCCAATACCACTGCACGACGGATGCTTCGAACAGGGCCGTCGGCGTGTCCGCGTTGTATTCGAGAAGTTTTGGTGCGCCCGAACCGTTCCAGCTCAAGTCCATTCGGCCGTACAGCGCAGGTTCGCGCGCGCGCCAGCTTTGTTCGACGAGTTTCGCCGCCGTATCGTCAAGACCCAGATCGGCGTAGCGCCCATCGCGGACGATGCGATCGACGGCTTCGAGACACATCGAATGCAATTCCACTGTCACCGCTTCGAGCGTGTCGACTTCGTCCGCGCTGAAGCGATAGCACACGTCCTCCCGCCAGTAGGCTTCGCCGTCGATGGTGTGGAAATCGAAGCCGAGCGATTCGACGCGCGTTTGCCAATCCGCGCGAGTTGTGCGCGTTTCGCGCTGCATCAGCCGCCGCGCGCGCTGACGCGTCCGCTGCGTCCGAAGCCGCCGCGCGTGCCGCTTTCGATCCCCATCGGCGCGCTCGATGTTCCGCTCGACGAAAACGCGCTCGCCGCGCCGCTGCCGTAATAGCGCCCCGGCCCCGCATCGCCGGATGTGCTGCGCGCACGGTAGTCGCTTCGGTACCACGGGCCGTAGTAAAACGTCGACAGCCCGGATGTAGCGCCGGTCATCGGCATGTCGGGATTGCATTGCGTTTCGGAATAATCGGCGATGCACGCTTCGCGCGACGCATAGCGGTTGCGCTGCACATCGGTTCCACCGAACAGCAGAGGAATGCCGACGGCGCCCGTCATCGCCGCGCCCATGATGGCGAGCGTGACGGCCGACGATTTTTTCTGGCCCGGATCCATCGCGGCTCAGTACGTCATCGCCGCCGCGTTGAGCAGGCCGGCCGCGATCTTCATGCTCGCCATCATGATGCCGACCGATGCGTGATCGGCTTCGACATGCGTGCGCAAATCATGGATGACGAGCCGCAGCACGAGCGCCACGATGCCCTGCACGAGGCACGCGACGAAACTCCATAACGCGAGATCGGTCAGGTTCACGCTGTGCGCGAGCGCGCTCGCCAGCGGCAGCGCGAAGCCAATCAGCGTGCCGCTGAACACGAGACTCGCGCAGACGTTGCCTTTGCGGATGAGCGCCATGTCCTGCTGCGGCGTGGCGATCATGTAGGCTGCCATGAACGCGATCAGCAGCAGTCCGCTGGTCGCGAGATAGATGAGGAAACTCGGCACCGCCGCTAGATAGTCGAGCATGTTCGTCCCCGATTCCGATCGGCGACGAGGCTATCAGAAATCAGAGCGTGCGAAATCCTTGCGGCGGTTTTTCGTCTTCGACGAAGCGCGAAACGCGATCGACACGCGCGGCCGACGGACCTTTCTCCAGCCAGCGTTCGAGCGCTTCGAGATTCGCCGCGTCGCCGCACGCGATAACCTCGACGGTGCCGTCGTCGAGGTTTTTCGCGTAACCCGAAATATCCAGCCGCTGCGCCTGCTCGCGTGCGGCGGCGCGAAAGAAAACGCCCTGCACTTTGCCGCTGACGATGAAGCGCGCGCATTGCATGACCTTTAGCTTCCCGCGATCACCGCATCCAAATCTTTCGTCGTGATGGGTCCGAGGAACGCTTTGGCGACGTGGCCGTCCGGCGCGATCACGTATGTGTTCGGCAATCCTTTCGGTTCGTCGAAATCTTTCGGCGGATGATCCGGATCGACTTGCGCGACCGGATAACTCAACGGATGCGCCTGCAGGAATTTGACGACGTCGGCTTTGTCCGTGTCCTCGAAATCCAGACCGATGCCGGCGACCTTGTCTTTGTGCGCGGTGACGAACGCGGAGATGTCCGGCAACTCCTTCAGGCACGGCGAGCACCACGTCGCCCAGAAATTCACGATCACCCATTTGCCGTTCTGTTTCGACAAGTCGAAATCCTTGTCGTCGAGCGTCTTCACGGTGAGCGTGGGTTTTTGCGCCGTCGCGCCGAACGCGGAGGTGCTGAGCGCGGCGATGAGAATGGCGGTCATGACGTTCATGGCGTTGTCTCCGTATCCGAAAGGTTTTTGGACCGTTCCTTGGCGAAAAAGATTTCCGACAACGGCACGGTGAGGATGTTCTTCGCATCCGCCGCCGCCGCGCCGAGCAGACGCGTAGCTTCCGAGTCGGAAGGTGAATCGGCCGTGACGGGCAACGCATCACCGAGCGGCAGGCGATAGTCGCAGGCGGCGTAGATGTCGTACAGACTGACCGACGACAGATCGCGCGTCAGTATCCATTCGCCGGTGTCGTTGCGCTGGACCATGCCGGCCTGGTGCAAATCGGCGAGATAACGTTGCACCAGATCGTCGGTGAGGAACGGTTCGCGCTCGCGCAGCGCTTCGCTGTGCAATCCGATACCTCGACGTTGCGCGGCGGCGAAATGCGCGAGGATGCGCACGAGTCCGCGAAATTCTTCGCCGGATTTCAGGCGACGTGAACGTGGGCGATAGTCGAACGCTGTCATCGATGCGGTGAGCGATGCGCCGAGCAGCACGATCACCCACGAAAAATAAATCCACAGAATGAAAATCGGCACGACCGCGAGCGCACCGTACACTTGCTGATAATTCGCGCCGCTGACGACGTACCACGCGAATGCGCGCTTCGCTGTCTCGAATAGCAACGCGGCGATGAGCGCGCCGAGCAACGCGTGCCGCACATGCACGCGACGATTCGGAATGAGCCAGTACGCAGCGGTCAGCGCCGTCCATTCGATGAGGAACGGCAGCATTCCGACCACACTCGAGCGCACTGGATAAACGGCATCCACATCGCCCAGCAACGGCAACGCAAGCAGATACGTGCTGATCGCGAGCGCGACCACGATCAGCGCGGGACCGAGACTCAGCACCGACCAGTAAACGATAAACCGCATGCCGACCGGCCGGCTCTTCGGCACACGCCAGATGCGATTGAATGCGTCCTCGATGCTCAGCATCAGCATCAGCGTGCTCACGATGAGCACGATCACGCCGAGCGCCGTCGCCTTGTTGGCGTTGTCGGCGAATTGCGTGAGATAGCCGCGCACGGCCTCGCCCGTCGCCGGGACGAAATTCTCGAAAATGAAATCGGTGATGCGATCCTTCCATGCGGCGAAGGCCGGAAATCCGCTCACGATTCCAACCAGCGCCGCCGTGAGCGGAACGAGCGCGAACAACGTCGTACAGGCCAGTGCGCCCGCGCTTTGCTGGCAGCGGTCGTCGATGAACCGCCGCGCGATGAAGCGGACAAATGCGAAGGCGCGATGGCGATCGGGTCTCGTCATGCGAAAATGCCGTGGCTTTCGATTCATCATCGCACGTCACGCCGATTCTGCGGAGAACCATGCCCGACATCCTGATCGTCTATTACAGCCGCACCGGCAAGGTCGCGCAGCTTGCGCGGCTGGTCGCACGCGGTGTGGAAGAAGTGCCCGGCATGCAAGCGCGCGTGCGCAGCGTTCCGGCTGTCGCACCGGTTACACAAATCGCGCAGCCGCCCGTGCCCGAGGATGGTGCGCCGTACGCCACGCTCGACGATCTGCGCGAGTGCGCGGGTTTCGCGTTCGGCAGTCCGACGCGATTCGGCAACATGGCCGCGCCGCTCAAGCACTATCTCGATTCGACCGTCGCCGAATGGGCATCCGGCGCGTTGGTCGGCAAACCGGCTGCATTCTTCACGTCGACCGCGACGATGCACGGCGGTCAGGAAACGACATTG
>DATBAU010000214.1:0-3301 GCA_036271355.1 Rudaea sp.
CGACCGGATCGGAATCCTCGGCATCGCCTTCCTTGTCGTCCTCTTTTTCGGTGACGACGGCGAGTTCCGCTTCCATTTGCTGTTCGGAGATTTCGAGACCCGGCACTTCGATGTCGAGAAAGCCGGTGAGCACTTCGGACAGGCGCTTTTTGCCTTCGACGTGCTGGTCGTATTCCTCGAGCAGCAACTGGATCGACCACGGAAAATTCGCGAGCGAGCTCTGGACCTGATTCAGGCCTTCTTCGATGCGCTTCGCGATGGCGATTTCGCCTTCGCGCGTGAGCAGTTCGACCGTACCCATTTCGCGCATATACATACGCACAGGGTCGGTGGTGCGGCCCACTTCGGCATCGACGGCCGAGAGAACGGCGACGGCTTCTTCCGTCGCGGTTTCGTCGTCGACGGTGGCGACCGGCGTTTCGGGCATCATCGTTTCGGTATCGGGTGCGACTTCATGCACCTCGATGCCCATATCGTTGATCATGCCGATGATGTCTTCGATCTGCTCCGGATCGACGATGTCGTCGGGCAGGTGATCGTTGACTTCGGCGTAGGTGAGATAGCCTTGTTCTTTGCCCTTGATGATCAGGGTCTTGATTTCGGATTGCTGTTGCTGGACGGCTTGGTCAATGGCCATAGGATCGGGATCGGCAAAATGATGAAAAAAGACTTTTAATTATAGAAACGGTGTCAAGGAAACCATTTCTTCATGTTCGACAATGAGTTGGCTTAAGGTACGTCGAGCCAGAACGTCACCGGTCCGTCGTTGACGAGACTGATCTCCATATGGGAACCAAATCGTCCTATTTCCACTGGCGAATGACGATTTCTCGCCAAATCCACCAGCCGATCGAACCATTTTCGCCCCGATTCCGGTGACGCGGCCGACGTGAAGCTAGGCCGCATGCCCTTCGTCGTATCCGCCGCCAGCGTGAACTGCGAAACCAGCAACAGCCCGCCGTTCGTTTCGCTGAGCGACTTGTTCATCTTTCCGGCCTCGTCGGCAAAAATCCGGTAACCGAGCAACCGTTCGACCATGCGCTGCGCCTGCGGTTCACCGTCGTCGGGCTGCACTGCCACGAGCGCGAGCAAACCCGGCCCGATCTTGCCGATCGTCTCGCCCGCCACGTCGACCTGCGCGCGCGTTACGCGCTGGATCAGCGCGATCATCGCGTTCGACCGACAACGGCGCGGGTTCGAAACATCGCCACTTATTTACTAACGTAAAACGAAGGGCAAATCAGACAGTGACCTTCGACCTATACGACAAACGATGCGCGAAGGTGTCACTGCATGAACCAGCCGTGGCTCACGACGATCGATTGGCCGGTCAGCGCGTTCGATTCGAAACCGGCGAAGAACAGCGCGCACGCGGCGACGTCGTCGACGGTCGTGAATTCGCCATCGACGGTGTCCTTGAGCATGATTTTCTTTACGACGTCGTCCTCGGAAATGCCGAATTCCTTGGCCTGTTGCGGAATCTGCTTTTCGACCAACGGCGTGCGCACGAAACCGGGACAAATCACATTTGCCCGCACCTTGTGCGCCGCGCCTTCTTTCGCGACGACTTTCGCCAATCCGATCAGCGCGTGTTTCGCCGCAACATACGGCGCCTTGAGTTTCGACGCTTCCTTCGAGTGCACCGATCCCATGTAAATAATTGATCCGCCGTTGCCGGCCGCGTACATGTGCTTCAGGCACGCTCGCGTCGTGAGAAACGCGCCGTCGACGTGGATCGCCATCAGCTTCTTCCAGTCGGCGTATGAAAAATTCTCGATCGGATTGACGATCTGAATGCCCGCGTTCGAGACGAGGATGTCGACGCCGCCGAGATCTTTCACTGTTTTCGCGACGCCGGCATCGACGGCTTCTTCGTTCGTTACGTCCATGACGACGGCGGTCGCTTTCACGCCGCGCTTGCGGATTTCCTCGGCGGCTGCGTTCGCGGCGTCCTGGTTGATGTCGGCGATGGCGACGTGTGCGCCGTTAGCGGCATAAACCTCCGCGATGCGTTTGCCGATGCCGCTGGCCGCGCCTGTCACGAGCGCGACACGATTTTTGATTCCCACCGGAATATCTCCTTCTGTATTTGTATACTTTTGCCCGCGACGAACTACTCGTTGACAGCGGCGCTCTTAACGTCTACGCCGAGATCGCGCAGCTTGCGATACAGATGCGTGCGTTCCATGCCGACCGCCTTCGCGAGCTTGCCGACACTGCCGCCGGCGTTCTGCAATTGCCGCAACAAATAGGCGCGTTCGAACTGCTCGCGCGCTTCGCGCAACGGCAGATTGAAATCGATGCCGCCGGTTTCGACGGGTGTCGCCGATGCGCCGTTCGTGCCGAGCGCGGATTCCACTTCGTTCAAATCCACATCCGGCGCATTGCCCATCACGAGCAGACGTTGCACGAGATTGCGCAGCTCGCGCACGTTCCCGGGCCAGCCGTAATTGCGCAAACGATTTTGCACGGCCACGGGAAAATGGCGATACGGCAGCTTGTCGCGATTAGCAAAAAACTCCGCGTAAAGACGCAACAACTCCGGCACGTCTTCGCCACGCTCTCGCAATGGCGGCACGATCAGCGGGACGACGTTGAGCAGATAATAAAGTTCTTCGCGGAATTGTCCGGCGCGCACCAATGCCTCGAGATTCTGCGCCGTCGCCGCCGTCACGCGAAGATCGAGCGCGGCGGGACCGCGACCGCCGCTGCGAATGAGCGATCTCCGCTGCAGCACGTTGAAAAGCCGCTGCTGGATTTCGGCGTCGAGTTCCGCGACTTCGTCGAGGAACAGCGTTCCGCCGTTGGCCTGTTCGAGCAGACCGTGCTGCACGCCGTCGGACGTTTCCGCACCGAAGAGCGCGGCGACGAGATGCTCGCGCGGAATCGTCGCCGGCGCGACGGCGACGAACGGACCATCGCGACGCGGTCCGTGTTCGTGCAGCCAGCGCGCGATCGATTCCTTGCCCGTGCCGCGTTCGCCATGGATGAGCGCGGACGTATCGTGCTGGGCCAGCTTTTCCATCTGCGCGCGCAACGCCGCCATCGCCTTGCTGTTGCCGACCGGTTCTAGCGGCAGCGCGAGGTTTTGCCGCAAGCCTTCGTTCTCGCGGCGCAGACGGCTCGCTTCACGCGCCCGCGCGATCGTCAACAACAGTTTCGCGAGCGAGATGGGTTTTTCGATGAAATCGTACGCACCCAGACGCGTGGCTTCGACAGCGGTTTCCACCGTGCCGTGACCCGACATCATGATCACGGGACACGCCGCGAGCACGCCGCCCTCTGCCCATTCGCGCAGCAG
>DATBAU010000215.1:0-21337 GCA_036271355.1 Rudaea sp.
CTGCCACACGATGAACAGCGTGGCGATATAGAGACCGACGACTTCGCGGAATTCCAACGGCGCAAGATTCAGGAACATCGAATATCCGAAAACCAGCGTTGCACCGAGCATGAACAAACCGACGCGGATAGCGTTCACTCCTGCGTGATTGTGGAGCGCGATGCGTACGACGGCGTCGCCGCAGACTTCCAGCGTGGTTGCCACGAGCAGCAATGCGATGATCGTTCCGAGCCCAGTAGATGTCATAAAACCTTCTGTAGTTATCGTCGTCGCCGAGATACGCTTCAGGATCCCGCAGCTAGCTCACAGCGATCCGCATCAGCTGTAGCGAGTCGCATGAGGATAGAATTTCGTCAGACAGCGCCAAACTCGCGACTGGCGAAAGACTCAAGATAGCCGCACCCTGAGCATCGGAAAGTCCCGATGGGAACCTGCTTTTCCTCCGGGGCGTTCGTGTTGCTCCAGAACGCTTTTTTCGGCGCGCCTTCCACCCAGCTGCTCACGGTGCGAGATCCGCCGTGGTTGCGATCGACAATGAATCCTTGAACCATCGCTGCATTGCACTTCGGACAATCTGCCATGACGAGCATCCTCTTTGCCTGAATCCATGATCCGATCTGGAACGATCGGGCTCAAATCGGTGCGCGCGATCATGCGCATAACTATGCACCGCGCCGATAGATTGTCGGACATTATCGTGTCGCTTTACCCAGTTCAATCCAAGATATTCGGCAACGGTCGAATCATCCAACAGTCGCGCTGGACGTTCTTTTTTCGCCGCTTTGAGAAGTTCATGCCCTTGGCCAAAAACGTCTTCACTTGCGGGCTGATTTTCAGATCATCTCACGCCTTCAAACGGGTCGTGCCGGTTCGAGTCAGGCTCCGCGCACTAAATATTATTTATACGCTTGCCGACACAACCTTGTGCGCAAAGACGTCGAGCGTCGTGGCTGACTTCGTTGCAGATTCTGCAGTGAGTCAGTCGACTAATTTGTAGCGAAGGCCGAAAGCAGTGCGGAAAAATCCGTGGCCTTCCGGAATCAACTGTTTTCCGTCGGGCGTAAAGAATTTCGCGGGCGCGAGGTATCGCATTCCGCCATTGGCCGTTTCAACGACGTTGGCTTCCTGTCTTTCGGTCAGTTCCACACGCTGGCCGCTCAAGTCGATTGCCCGTCGTTTGCACTCGTACACGGCCGTCTCCGTAGATCCACCTGCCTTTCAGCTAGATACGAGAAACGGTCGAGATTAGTGTCAGTCGAAGCGCAGCGGCTCGTATTCGCTGACACGACGCACGACGTAGCTATCGCGGCGAAATGGCGGCAGATCGTCTCCGGAAACGTCAGCCGCGATCAGCATGGAGTGCGCGCAAACGCAAAGGACCGGATAGTCCAGCGTTCTACCGCACCGCGGGCACACCGCAGCGTCGTCGGTGAGTTGCATGATGAAAAATCCCCTGTTCGGCTCAACCGAGCCTCAGAGGATATAGGCAAGTCCTGTGCGAAGCGGCTCGCCGGCGCACTGGCGCGGCGTGAGGTTTTGATACGACGTGTGATCCGCCGTCCCATCCTGCGAATCAGCCGGCCGTGTGTCTCGGCCGCCGATCGTGATCAACGGTCGAGTCGCCTTCTCGACGTTCGACGATCACCTTGGCCCCACACTGGCAGTCAACCTGATGGCGGACGCCGAGTACGCGCAAGTTATGCAGAACCACCCCACATTGTGGGCACGGAACCGAGTTCGCAGTTCGTGGAATGACGACGAGGGGCATAGGGGTCAGCAACTCCAGATTGGTTAGTCGATGAGTCGGTATTCAACGCCCCACATGGACCGAAAGTGACCATTTCCCTCTGGAATGAGCCGTCGTCCGTCAGGTCCAAAGTATTTCGGCCTAGCGGCGTAGTTGATCGATCCATCGTCACGAATGCAAGCCGGCTGATCTTGCGCTTCCGTGATTTCGACGCGGTTACCTTGCACATCCACCGCGGTTCTAAGCTTTTTGTACATGACGTTCCTCGGCTCGCACGAGTTAATGGCCCGAGAACAAGGCCAGATGACTATTTGCCGGATCACCTTGTTCAATGAGGCGCCGTGGGACACCTCTCGCAAACGTCGTGCCATTCGGCCCGTTGACGACGAGCCGCACTTTTGGCGGTGAAGAATGCACGTGCGTTGCGAATTGCAGTCGCTTGGGGTACTTCCCTCAGATGCGATTGCACTACTGTAGGTTCACAGCTTCTAGCCGGCATTAACATGGAAATGCTGAACCGCTAGGTTGCGGCATTCGGAAACTCTGTCGATCCGTTTTACTTCGTGGATCTGAACGGCGCCACGTGGGCGCTCGCCGGAACGAAGCGCGAAATTCAGTGCGAGTCGAGGCGGAAAATCTTTTGCCGAACGAGACGCGCTTGCCGTCGCCTCGAAGAACTACCGACGTATTCGGCCGGTGCTGAAACGGCGATCGCTACGCAATTGGAGCTGAGAGCAACGCCACCCGTCGCGGTCCTGTGAACGCATTGCAGGCATGTAATCTTTTCGACTTTTCCAGACAGCAGTTCTTCTCCCTTCGCGGATCGTATCGGCGAGTCTTCAGCGAAAGCTGCTCCAACAATTCCAGCGTACGACGCTCGGCATTTACTGCAGACAAAACATCTCGCGAAAACAATCCGGAAGAACTAGCCGCTTGTCGGTTCGAAGCCCGATGTAAAGATAGGGTCCTGAGGTGCAAGCACCGCACGCACACTGCGAAGGTCGATAAAATTGTAGTACGAGGACGAGGTACTGCAGGGCAAACTGCAAAACTGTACGTCTTCGCTCGGCAAAGTCGCGGATTGTCCCGGGGCGAGCGTGGGAGTTTCGTCGAACGCCTCGTAGGCGTTTGTTCCTGAGTGGTAGCTGGCTTCCGAAGCAGCAGCGAGTTGAGATGCGGCCGACAGTCCACTCAATGGACCTTCGGCGGGTACCGCGATGGAAATTGAATTCGTGGTGAAGTCGAGCGAAAACGTGGGAATGATTTCGGCCGTTTTAAATGCACTCGTGGAGCTATCCCACACAACGAGACTGGCGGTGAGATTGCTCGCGGTATCTAGGGGCGTCGTCGGTCCGCATACCGCCCCTTGGCTCGCCGTCGCGAGAAAAAGGATGGCGTCGGTTCCGGACAGGCCGGTGGCGGCATTGTTGTCCACGTCGATATCCACTTCGAATTGCTCGTCAAATCCGAACGCCAGGTAGGCGGTCGGGTCGCGACAAAGCACTACCGTTTGCGGCAAATAACTTACCGACAAGTTGATAGTAAGGTTGTTCGTTATTGCGCTTTCGACGCGGCCCGCGGCGGTGATCGAAAGTAAAAGGAATATCGGGACCAGCGACGAGCGCATAGGGTTAGCCATCTCGGATTCTCCATAGTCGGTCAAAAGTTACGGACTCGACTACTAGCTACAGCGAACGGAGGAAAATCCGGCAATTCTCTGCATCGTACGAAGCACGATGGCGAGAATCAAATCGTTAGTTCTGTGCTTCCGACGAAAGCAGCGCGGCCAGCAACGCTTCGCGACCGTAAGGTTTTTCGCATCGTGGATAACGCCGATATTCTTCATCGAGCGCATCGGCGTCGTAGCCAGTCGCGAACACGAAGTATTTTCCACGCGCGTCGAGTTTGTCGGCGAGCGCATAGGATTTTTCGCCGTGCAGATTCACGTCGATCACCGCGCTGTCGAACGACGCGTGTTCTTTGTCGACGAACCCTATCGCCTCTTCGATCCAGCCGATCGGCCCCACCGTCGTTGCGCCGAGCAGTTGCAGCAAGCCAACGAGCGCCTGAGCGCCGAAATAGTCATCCTCGACGACTAAAATTCGCCGGCCCTCGAGCGGCGTTTCGGTATTCACGGATTCATTCCGTCATGCGCAGCCGCGGCGGCCGCAGCTTGCTGCGAGATCGGCATTTCGATGGTGCAGACGATGCCGTCGTCCTCGAAGCGCAGCGCCGTCGTCGCGCGCAGCGTGAAGGCGAGCGCGTGCTCGATCAGTTCACTGCCGAATCCGGTGCGCGTTCGCATCGGCATCGACGGCATGCCGGTTTCTTTCCATTCCAGCTTCAGCATCGTGCCGAGATCGCCGCGCGATTGCACCGACCACGTCACCGACAGTTTGCCCGCTTCGGATTTGAGCGCGCCGTGT
Source organism: Rudaea sp. (assembly GCA_036271355.1). Classification (GTDB taxonomy): domain Bacteria; phylum Pseudomonadota; class Gammaproteobacteria; order Xanthomonadales; family Rhodanobacteraceae; genus Rudaea. Next base: position 4,174 of record DATBAU010000215.1, read on the forward strand.
TTGACGGCGTTGGTCGTCAGTTCGTGAATGGCGAGGCAGAGTGTCTGCACCGACTCGAAACCGAGTAGGACGCGCGGTCCGGAAACGGTCGCTTTGCCTCGCGCTGGCGCACCCACGGCGTTCAATTCCGTTTTGACGATGTCGGTCAGGTCGATATGGTCGTCCATCGCGCCGCCGACGAGACTCTGCACGCGTCCGAGTGCCGCCAGTCGGTCGTTGAACGATTGCAGCGACGAACCTTTGCCCAATGTCTGTTGCGCGATCGATTGCACGATGGCGAGCAGATTGCGCGTGCGGTGCTGCAATTCGCCGATGAGAACGCGTTGCCGCGCTTCGGCGAGCGCGAGCGTGGTGATGTCGATGAACGTGACCACGACACCTTCGATGCGCAGATTCGAATTGCGATAAGCGACGATCCGCACGAGGAATTTTTCGGCTTGTTTCACATTTTCGATGCGACGTTCGACGGGCAGGCCATCGTCGAACACATTGCGGATATCAGCAGCGAGTTCCACGGTTTCGAAGCGGCTCGACAGATCGGTGATCGGTCGTCCGATGTCGCCGGGAATGATGTTGAAGATGCGTCCGACTGCCGGCGTGAAACTGCGGATCGAAAGGTCTTCGTCGAGAAACACGGTGGCGAGATCGGTGCTTTCGAAAAGATTCTGCAGGTCGTTGTTCGCGCGATCGAGCGCTTCGACCTTGTTCGTCAGTTCGAGGTTGACGGTGTGCAACTCTTCGTTGACGGACTGCAACTCCTCCTTCGACGCTTCGAGTTCCTCGTTCGTCGATTGCATTTCCTCGTTGACGGAAACGAGTTCTTCGTTCGACGATTTCAGCTCTTCGAGCGCAGTTTCGTATTCCTCGATCATCGACTGAAGGCGTTCGCGCGTTTCGCGCAGTTCGCGCTCGGCCTGTTCGGCGGATCCTTCGTGCGAGGCTTTGATGTGATCGAACGCTTCTTCGCGCGTCACGACCGGGCCGTGATCGACGAAGAGGATCAAGTACAACGTTTCCGAATTGTCGCGCCAGTTCAACGATTCGACGGTCAGACTCAGCATCTGGAAGCCGCCGTTTTCGTTTTCCACGTACAAACCGTTCCGCGTCGCCGACCGTCCGCTTTCGACGGCTTCGCGAAACACGGCGCGCAGATCCAAGCGCAATCCTTTTCGCGCGATGGTCAAAAGTTGCCGAGTCGGTGATCCGGATGGCGCTTCGAGATATTTTCCGGTGCGACTCGAATAGTAGAGAACATCGCCCCCGCGATCGACCACGACGTGTGGCGGCGCGAATCGCTCGAGAACCTGATCTTCGACAATCTGGCGCATCGTTGCCGATGTCGTCAACGTTCGCCGCTGGATCGATTCGGCCGGCAGGTGCGTGCGCAGCGGATTCAATCGGATCGGAAGCCGCGGCGTGACGCCATCGGTGCGGCGACGGAATATGCGGTGTTTCTTTTCGATCGCCGTGAACAGATCGTCGAACTGGCTAACGTTCTCCGACGTGCCCAGAAAAAGATAACCGTCCGGACGCAGCGCATAGTGGAACGTCGGGATCACCTGATTCTGCACATCGACGCCGAAATAGATCATGAGGTTTCGGCACGACACGAGATCGATGCGGGAAAACGGAGGATCGCGGATGACGCTATGCGACGAAAAAATGCACAGGTCGCGAATCTCCTTCGACACGACGTAACTGCCCGCGTCGGCGATAAAGAAGCGGTTGCGACGCGCCGGCGAAACGCTATCGAGCAACGCTTCGGGATAGCGGGCCGCGCGCGCGACGCCGAGTGCGTGTTCATCGATGTCGGTTGCGAACACCTGCACGCGCGGCCGCACGCTGAGCTGATCCATATGCTCGCGCAGCAGAATGCCGATGGAGAAAACTTCCTCGCCGGTCGAGCAGCCGGGAACCCAAACGCGCACCGTATCGTCCGCGCCGCGGGTCTCGAACAATTTCGGCACGACGGTTTCGGCGAGTGCCGCGAACGCATCGGCATCGCGGAAGAAATTGGTCACGTTGATGAGCAGGTCGCGGAACAGCGCGGTGACTTCCTGCGGTTCGCGCCGCAATTTTTCGATGTAGGCATCGAGCGTGGTGAACTGGTTGACCTGCATGCGGCGTTGCACGCGTCGCGTGAATGTTTTTTTCTTATAGCCGCTGAAATCATGGCCGACCTGGTTGCGAAGGATGTTCCAAATCTCGGAGAGCGCGCTTTCGGCGACATTGCCGTCGTCGTTGTTTTCGAGGCTCGTCACGAATCCGTCGAGCGAGTGGTTGCCACGCGCGAATTCGACGAGCTTCGCCCCCATGTCCTCCGCAGGAACCGCGAAATCGATCAGCCCGGTCGAGATCGCGCTGTCGGGCATGTCGGAATGCTGCGGCCCGAAACCGTCTTTCGTCTGCGCGAGCGTCAGGCCGCCGCGTTCCTTGATCGCCTTGACACCGAGTGTGCCGTCGCCGTCGCCGCCCGACAACACAGCGCCGGCGGAGAGCTCGCCGATATCGACGGCCAGCGAACTGAAGAAAATGTCGATCGGTTTCGGCTCGCGGATTCCGATAGTCTTGTTCACGTAAAGACGGCGCTTCTGGATGCTTAGCACCGAAGCGGCGGGACGAACGTAAATGCTGTTCGCTTCCACTTCCATGCCGTCGTCGGCAATGTAGATCGGCATGTTCGTGTAACGCGCGATGATTTCGTGCAGCACGCTCTCGCGCGTCGGGCTCAAATGCGTGACGACGACCAGCGCGATGCCGGGCTCGTCGGGCAGGCCGCGAAAAAATCCTTCGAGCGCCTCGACGCCGCCAGCGGATGCGCCGACGCCGACGATCGGAAATGATTTGCGTTGACTCACGAACGGAGTCTGCGCCCCGAACATTCCCTTTGCAATTCCGCGCGGTCGAATGCGGTGGCGGGTTTCATTTGCACGTCGCGAACGGTCAGTGAACGCGGATCGGCGTCGAATCCGGCGGCGTTACGAACCTTCAAAACCGTTCGCGAAAATCGTGTCGATGTCGCCCGACACGGAAAAGCATTGATCCGGATTGGTGTCCTGAGCGCAGGTAGTGCGGTCGCCCCACGTCGCGCAACCTTGGTGAAAGCCGCCGTTCGGATTTTCCCATTGCGCGACGTCGCCGTGCTGAACCGAATTTTCCGACCAGTACCAAATGCCGAAGGCGGCTCCGGTCCCGGTGACTGGCTGCACGCCGAGCCAATACGTCGTTCCCAAACTTCCGCCTTGCAGCGCGCAGGGCGTCGGCAGATCGATCGTCAGAATACCGGATGCGTCGGTGAAGGTCGTGATGTCGTTATACGCGCAACCATCGACAGGATCTCCGGGCACGCCCGAAGCGTCCGCGAAAAACGTGATGTTGACCGATTGCGCCTTCACATCAAAATAGCTTCCCGACGCGAACACTTGCTTGACCAGCCAGGGTTGTCCCGCGGGCACGAGGATGTCGTCGGCGGCTTCGGAATCGAATCCCGGACTGTCCAGCGATTGCGTACTTGCAATGCTGCCGGGCGTGCAGGTCGTCGTCTGATCGTCGAGCACGACCATGCCGAACGCGTCCGATGCAAAGAACATCGATGCGACGGCGAGGGCAAGACAGGATTTTTTCGTAACAGCAATCAGTGAGTCGCTTCGAAACTTCATTGCACTCTCCGGAGTGACTATCGCTCGATCGATACGGTTCCAGCGATGATAGCCGAGGTTGTGGACAACGACCGCATAACTTTGCGTCGTCAGGTCACCGGCGTGACCCAATGCGCCAACGGCCGGAGCAACGAACTGGCGGTCCGCAATGCCGTGAGGATCATGCCGAATCCGCGCGCGCCAAATCGTCGTGGTCGAGCACCAGCGCAAGACTCGCCCCCGCGATCGCAACTGCTCGATCGTGCGCGACCCTGCAAAGGTCTGGCATTGCGCTTTCAAAAGCGGCAGTCGTCCGGACATTCTTTCGTCGATCGTCTTTGTGCTGCACGATCGATCGCAATACCGATGTGCGAAAATAAGCGAATGAAAAAATTATCGATGCCCATCGCAACGGCGACGTTGCTTTCCATGTCGGTCTTCGCTGCCAATCCATTCGACGGCGGCCGACAATCAATTCGGGTAGGACAGAGCGAAAGTGAACTCGTGCGTCAGCTCGGCGTGCCGCAACGAAAGATCGCGGTGGAGGACAGCGCCGGAAAGGTGGTCGGTAAATACCTTTACTACACCGTCGAAACCGGATCGATTCGTTTCTATATCGAAGACGAACGCATCCAGGAAATCTCGAACGTGCGCGAACGGGATTGATAAACCGGAATCGAAAACGAGTCAGCATCCGTTTGGCTGGACGATGCTAAAAGATCGTTCGGACAACACGGAGACGTCGTCATGGCAGACGAAAACGCGACAAGAAGTCCGACCGTTCGGCCCGGTGCACGGTAAGCGCCATGGCCAAGATCAAATGTGAAATCACCCGTTACCGCGTTACGTCGCGGGAAACCGACACTCCCAATCTCATCATCCAGCGGCGCTGGCTGCGATCCGAACGTTTCGCAGGTCGCTACCGCGACACGCCGCTGCGCACGGAACTGCGCGATCGTGCGGGCCGATTGATGGAAGCGATTCCGGGCGCGCTGTTTCGTTGCGTCGAAGACGGCGAAGAGTTCGTCGTGCAGGAATTTTCCCGATCGCAACGCGCGGTGATGATAGCGGCTTGAGCATTCGATCATCGGCTCCGCGACATTCGTTCGCGGAGCCGATGTAGTCGCGCGCGAAAAATTTTGCCTAGATGTAGCCGAGCAAAAGCAGAATCACGACGATCAACAACACCAGACCGATGCCGCCGGTCGGCCGATATCCCCATGAACGGCTGTAGCCCCATGTCGGCAACGCGCCGATAAGGACCAGCACGAGGATAATGATCAGAATAGTTCCGATGGTCATACCTTCCTCCTTGTGAGCGAGCGTTCCATTGCGAGGCGAGTGTGATCGCGCAAAACCCGCTGCAAGCTGAATCGCGTTGACCGCCGGGTTGATGCCATGCTCTGATGCGGCCGTTTTCCGCTGTAATTTTTCCCGCATGAATCGTCGCGATTTCGTTTCGCTGACCGCCGCGTCTGCATTGCCGTTGCTCGCTGGCTGCTCACCGCAGCAGGCGCGGCGTGGGGCGATGCGCGATTATCTGGCGCCCGATACATCCTTCGTCGACGGCGCGTGCGGATTGCCGCCGGTGCGCGTCGCGGCGGATCGTGAAATTCGAACTGTCGTCGGATTGCGACCGTATCGGCCGTCGGGTTTTGTCGTTCGCGCGGAGAAAATCGGCGATGCGCTCGTCGTCCACAATTACGGACACGGCGGCAGCGGCATCACGTTGTCGTGGGGAACCTCGAAGCTCGCCGTCGATGTCGGTGCGCCGGGACATCGCGGAGCGGTTGCCGTGATCGGTTCGGGCGCGGTGGGATTGTCGAACGCGGTTCTCTTGCAGGAAGCCGGCTTCGACGTGACGATCTACACGAAAGCGCTTCCGCCGGAAACCACATCGAACATCGCGGGCGGCCAATGGTTTCCCGCATACCTGTTCGAAGCCGACAAACGCACCCCGGAATTCGATGCACAGTTAATCGCGGCCGCGACGTACGCCTATCGTCGGTATCAGATCATGGTCGGCCCGCGTTACGGCGTGCGCTGGATGCGCAACTACTCGTGCAGCCATCATCCGTTTCACGAAGACGGATTGCTCGGCGACACGAGTCCGATACGCGATCTGATTCCGGAACGCCACGATCTGCAACGCGGCGAACATCCATTCGCCGATTACGCGTACGTGCGGCAGTTCGACACGCCGATCGTCGAGCCGTCGATTTATCTCGCCGCGATGCTGGATGAATTCCGCATCGCGGGTGGAAACGTTCGCGTCGGCGAAATTCCCGACATCGCGGCTGTGCAGGCGCTTCCGGAAAAACTCGTTTTCAATTGCACCGGATTGGGTGCGCGCCATCTTTTCGGCGACGACGAACTCGTTCCGGTCAAAGGTCAACTCACTATTCTGTTGCCGCAACCGGAAGTGCAATACGCCACGCTCGCCGGCGATCTGTACATGTTCCCGCGTTCGGACGGCATCGTGCTCGGCGGAACGCATGTCGAAAACGATTGGTCGCTGGAACCCGATCTGGCGAAGAAGCAAGAAATCATCGCCGGGCATCAGGCGTTCTTCCATTCCTTCGCGCGCTGCTGAACTGGCTCGCTTTCTGCTACGTGGCGCTCATGAAACCACATTCGATCCTGCTGCTCGACGACGACGCGTGGACCGCCGATACCGCGCTGGAGATGCTGCGCTTCCAAGGTTTCCATGCCGAGTGGGCACCGACGATCAGCGACGCGCTGCAGAAACTGAGCGCGCATCCCTTCGATCTCGTGCTGCTGGACCTCGATCTGGGCGATGAGCGCGGCGAATCGCTGATCGCCGAGGCGGAGCAGAATCACGTCGAGCTTCCGTCTATCCTGATCGTGTCCGGCGAGAGCAGCGAAGAGGGCGCCGCGGTGACGGATCGAATCGGTGCGATCGGCTTTCTGCGCAAGCCTTATGTTGTCCGCGATTTGCTCGATCAGCTCGCACGGATGCCGGAATCTCGTGCAAATTGACTGTCTCAACGTCGCGTTCAACTAAACCGGAGCAGGCGGTCAGAAATAGCCGGTTTACGACGCCGCGGAAACCGGAATCGCGTCTACGCGGGCCGAACGCGCCGAAAAATCGCCGAATGCGTTGGCACAACGTTTGAATCTCTCTCCGCAACAGGGGAGAGTCCGATGAGTTCCGAGATCCATCCTTATCGCGAAAGTTCGCCGTCCATGCAGATCGTGGCGCGGCGTGTGGATTTGCGTCAATCGTTCGCGCAGGCCCGCGCGGTTCCCAATGATGGCGCGCAACGACTGGCTTCGCGTCTGCTGATCGCCAGTTCGCTCGCCGGGTTGGTGTTGACGCTGGTCGGACATCTCTGAGGCCGGCAAAGCGACAAAGTATACTTACTGCTCGCGCTTCGGCGATAATGCGTCGATGGCGCAACGTCAGTACCCCAGCGATGGCGAGACGGTCTGGATCGAATATCCGGAAGGTCGTCGTTTCCGTGCGCGCTACGAAGTCGGCGGCAATCGCTTCGTCGCCGATGATGGTTCGCACGTCGCCGCCGACCGCGTCAACAACTGGTCGCGCAACGAACACGAAGACTACGACATCAGCGACGATCCTAAACAAGTCGTCGGCGGTTCGCTGACGCGCGATCAGTGAATCCCAAACGCGTGCAGTTGAGTCGCGCCAAAGGCTGGCGCATGCCGCCCAACACCGTAAAGGTCGACCGCGCCACCCGGTGGGGAAATCCGTTCGTCATCGGCAAGGACGGAACGCGCGAGGAATGCATCGCATTGTATCGGCGCCATGTCGCCGGGAAAGCGGCCACCACGCGAAAGGACGTATTGGCATCGCGCCGCCTCGTGGCGGAGCAAATCGGCGAACTGAAAGGAAAGAATCTCGCCTGCTGGTGCCCGCTCGACGGCCCATGCCACGCCGACGTTCTGCTCGAGCTCGCCAATCGCGTCTAAGCGGTGCGTGAACGCGTCGCGGCATTTACATCGCGCGCGGAATTCGGCGGCGTCGACGCGTGCTAGGATCGCCGCGCGTTACTCATCCATTGCATAAGGAGGTGTCTCATGGTGTTGACCATCAATTCCGTTGCTCCCATCGTCGCGCTGATCGCCGGCATCCTGATTCTTCTGGTGCCGCGCATCCTCAATTACGTCATCGCGCTGTACCTCATCATCGTCGGTCTGGTTGGCTTGTTCGGACATCATTTCGCCTAGCGCGAATCCGGCTGCGCGCGGGGGACGCGCGCAGCCTTTGTCGCCTTCTGCGACGCGCGTCAAGAAATCGGCGCGGACAAATCGTCATCTTCTGGACGGGAGCTAAACGACATGCCGGTCTGCATACGCGGATAACGCAAGTCTTACCGGGCAATAACATGTTGCGCACTAGAATCGCCCAGCGCCAGCGGTACTGCGCAGCAGACCTGCACGGAATGCGATGTGCATGTCGACGATATCTGTCCATAAAACGTTGTTTCGGAGAACATGATGAAAAACGCGCTGCTGGCCTTCGTGGCCGGTTCTATCTTTAGCTTTGTCCTCGGCGCCCACACGGAAGAGGCAGCGACTCAGGCCACCACGTCCGGTGCTGCGGGTCCGCTCGTTCTGACCGTTCACGATGCCGCTCAACGCACGTTCTCCGTATCGGGCGTTTACAACACGATTTCATACGGCGGTACCGACGGTGCGCTGTCGATCGACTACGACAGCGACCAGTTCCTCTGCTCGGGTTTCGGCAACTAACCGAATCGACGCAACGCATGACGGATCGCTGGCGACGGCGATCCGTTGTTGTATCCGTGTCATCGGTGCACACATCGGACGTGCTACCATCGCCGCTCATTTGGCCGTCCAAACCACGACAGCCATCCAGACGACGGCGAGGCTCGATGCAGATCCGCACCAAGCTGCCCAAGGTGGGCACCACCATTTTCACCGTGATGTCGCAGCTCGCGACGGAACACAAAGCGGTGAACCTGGGCCAGGGATTTCCTGACTTCGAAGGTCCGCAGGCGTTGCGCGATGCGCTCACGCAGGCGATGAACGCCGGGCGCAATCAATACGCGCCGATGACCGGCGTGCCGAAACTTCGCGAGCAGATCGCGCTCAAGACCGAACGCATTTACGGCCGCAAGGTTTCCGCCGACACCGAAGTCACCGTCACCAGCGGCGCGACCGAAGCGCTGTTCGCCGCCATTGCCGCGACGGTACGCGTCGGCGAAGAAGTGATCGTTCTCGATCCGTGCTACGACAGCTACGAACCGGCGATAGAACTGTGCGGCGGAAAGGCCGTGCACGTGCCATTGCGACTGCCGGATTTTTCGGTCGACTGGCAGCGCGTGAAGGATGCCGTCACCGGCCGCACGCGCATGATCATCATCAATTCGCCGCACAATCCGTCGGGCGCGGTGCTGAGCGCCGACGACCTCGACACACTCGCCGCGATCACGCGCGACACCGACATTTTTGTCCTGTCCGACGAAGTATACGAACACATCATCTTCGACGGACTGGCACATCAAAGCGTGCTGCGCCACGCCGAATTGTCCGCGCGCAGTTTCGTCGTCAGCTCGTTCGGCAAAACCTATCACTGCACCGGGTGGAAAGTCGGCTATTGCATCGCGCCGCCCGCGCTGAGCGCCGAATTCCGCAAAGTGCATCAATACCTCACGTTCTGCACGTTCAATCCGGCGCAATGGGCTTTCGCCGACATTCTCGAGAACGATCCGCAGCATTATCTGGATTTGCCCGCGTTCTATCAGACGAAGCGCGACTATTTCCGCAATCTGCTGAAACCGTCGAAGTTCAAACTGCTCGCGGTGCGCGGCGCCTATTTCCAGCTCGTGGATTATTCGGCCATCGCGCAGACCGACGATCTGAATTTCTGCGAATGGCTCATCCGCGAAGCGGGCGTGGCGGCCATTCCGGTGTCGGCGTTTTATGAAACACCCCCGGACGCGAAGATCATGCGCCTGTGCTTCGCGAAGAACGACGACACACTCAACGCGGCGGCCGAGCGGCTATGTCGTCTTTGAGAGTGTCGTTGATCCAAGGCGCGACGCGCTGGCACGATCCGGCCGGCAATCGCGAATACTTCGGGCAACTTCTGTCGCCGCTGCGCGGACAGACGGATTTGTGCGTTCTGCCGGAAACCTTCACGAGCGGTTTCTCCAACGAGGCAATCCACAACGCCGAAACGATGGAAGGCCCGACCATCGACTGGATTCGCCAGCAATCGCGCACGCTCGACGCCGCGGTGACCGGCAGCGTGCAACTTCGCGTCGACGGCGGCGATTCGAAAAAAGTATACAACCGCCTTCTGTTCGCAACGCCCGACGGCGAAGTGCGCCATTACGACAAGCGCCATCTGTTTCGCTATGCCGGAGAACACGAACGTTACGCGGGCGGCGAGGGGCGTTTGATCGTCGAGTGGAGAGGCTGGCGGATTTTTCCGCTGGTTTGCTACGACCTGCGGTTTCCGGTCTGGATCCGAAACCGGTTCGATCCGTCGGCAAAAAGCTTCGAATACGATCTTGTTTTGTTCGTCGCGAACTGGCCGACGGCTAGAAGCTGCGCGTGGCGAACATTGTTGCGGGCGCGCGCGATCGAAAACCTGAGTTACTGCGTCGGATTGAACCGCGTCGGCACCGACGGGAACAATCTGCAATACGGCGGCGACAGCGCGGCGATCGATTTCCTCGGTCAGCCGTTGATCGAACTCGGTGCGCAGGAGCAGGTTGCCACGACCGTCCTCGCGCGCGACGCGTTGAATGCGCATCGCGAACGCTTTCCGGCGTGGATGGATGCCGACGACTTCCGTCTCGGCAACTGACGTCTACGCCGCGCGTATTTCGTGTGAGCCGCCGTCGTTGTGCGCCGTCGGTGCGACGCCAAGTTCACGGGCGATGATGCACTGCCGCGCAGCGATCAAGGTCGGACTGCTGCAGATCACGAAGCCCGTTTGCGGACATCGCACCTCGAAGCGGATCAACGTCGGCAAACCGGCGTCGTTGTAGGTTTCGGTTCGCTCGAGCGTGTAGCCGAGCATACGGTTTAGAAATGTCCGAACCTTCCGCATGACGCACTCCTTTGAAACTGCGGGCATCTTAGCGGGCACGGATGAGTTGCCGGTTAACGGCGTATTGCAAGAGCATTAAACGCGAACGCGATTACGAAGGTTTGCGTTTGTTTGCGTTCGACGATTTCAGAAATGCGATCACATCGTCGGACGAGTAGATCGGCAGCGAGCACCGGCTTTCCGTACAAACAAATGCGGCGGCGCGCTTGGTCGGCGGATATCCGACGTCGGGATTCGGGAGGTTTCCTTCCGCGCGATCCCACCATTCGATGCGTTTGTACCATTGTGGTAAATGCTGCAATGTGGAAAAAAGCACAGCAGCGGTCGCGTCCGACTTCGAGCCGCTGACGGTCAGGTGCAACGGATCGGCATGGTCTTCGTCGTCGGCAAGCAGGATGCCGGGCTCCGTGATTTCCGATAACGCCACCGCCGGCGCGGCGAGATAGCGCAACGCGTTTTCCGCCATCGCGTCGTGCTCAGGCTTTCCGTCGTAGCGGGCGAGCAGGTTGGTGAATCGCGCGACGGAGATATTTTCGTCCATCTGCGGCATCGCGGCGATCGGGCCCGACGATTTCGCCGTTACGAAACCACCGCCGGAACGCGCGAAATTGGCAGCGATGAAATCAGCGGCCGCGCTCGCCTTCGCGAGCCATGCGCGATCGGCGGTGACACGATAAAGCGCGAGGAACGCACGACCCATGGCCAGCGAATCGCCGAGGAACGGGCCCTGCGCGTCGTGCTCGTCGTGGCGAAAACCGCCGTTCGGGAGCGCGCGATTCGCAACGATCCAGTTAGCCGCGGTGATCGCTTCGTCGACGCTCGCTTTGTCGTCGGACAATTCGCCCCACGTTGCCAGTGCTTCGATGACTTGTCCGTTTTGAAGCGAGTAGATGTGCTTGTCGACGCGCGGCACGCCGAGGGCGCGGCGCTTCGCATCGCTGAGGGCGAAATAGCGATCGGAGTGTTCGCCGGGTTTCAAATCCGCGTCCTGGCTGACGTAAAACGCGCCGTCGGGACTTTTCAGAAACGTGTTGAGATAACGTTTGATCTCGCGCACGGACTGCGCGTCTTCGGGTTTGCCAAACGCCGCCGATGCCAGCGCGTAGACGCGCATATATTGGCCTTGCACGGTGGCGAGCTTCTCGAAGTGCGCGTGTTTCCAGTCGCCATATGTCGAATATTGATAGACGCCGCCCCAGACCGGATCGAACAGCGCACGCGCTGCGTCGAGCGTCTTGCGCGCCATCGCCGCTTCGTCGGCGTCGCCATCGAGCGCGCGGGCGATCGCGTATTCGACGCTGTCGCGATCCAGATATTTCTGACCGATGTCGAGTCCGCCGAGTTTGGCGTCGTAGGTTTTCTTGTGGCGCTGAACGAGCACGGCGCGGATCGGCGGATCGAGCGCGCCCGCGTGCGGCGTGGCGTCGCCATCGTCAGCTTTTTCCACGTCGACGGGCGATGGATCGGCGACAACGGCGTTGAGCAGTTTCGCGAATCGTTCGGGTTCGACGAAACCCTGACGCTTGACGATTTCCGTTCCGTCGGCAGCGAAGATCACGGTCGCGGGCCAGCCGTAATCGCGATATCTATTGGACAGATCCGGACGCAAATCCTGATCGATACGCAACGGCACGTAATGCGCATCGATCACCGCGCGGACCGCAGGATCGCCATACGTTTTCTCGTCCATCACGTGGCACCAGTGGCACCACACCGCTTCCAGATAAAGAATGACGAAACGGTGTTGCGCGCGCGCTTGGGCGAAAGCGTCGGTGTCCGATCGCAACCATTGGATCGGTTCGGCGGCGTGCGCGGAAAGGGTCATCGCCGTTGCGATGAGCAGCGCCCGAACGGCGTAAACGAAATAGGTCGTCATCGCAGTCGTGTTTCCCCGGCGTTTTACGTTTATGTAGAGGGAAAGGGCAAAAACGTACACGTGATGATAACGTCGAATTGCCGGTTTCTGACCGAATCCAGTCACGTTCGACGTCACGTGGTGCTGCTACACTGCTTTTCGCGGTTTGGTGGTTCGTCAATCACTTCATGAATGGGGAGCAAAACTAATGAACAAGCAGACATTGAGTCTGGCTGCCGGTCTGGTTTTCGCGGTCGCGGCGGGTAGCGCGTCGGCGGCGGGCGGACCGACGATCGGCGTGGCGGAATTCACGAATCAGACGGCGGCATCGTGGTGGCGCGGCGGCGTGGGCTGGGATCTGTCGAACATGCTATCCAACGAATTGTCGTCGACGGGCGATTTCCGCGTAGTGGAACGTACGAAGCTGCAAAGCGTTCTCGAAGAACAGAATCTCGCCGCGTCGGGTCGCGTATCCGCGAGCACCGGTGCGAAGATCGGCAAGCTCACCGGCGCGCAGTATCTCGTGACGGGCGCGGTCAGCGCGTACGAAGAAAACGCGTCGAGCACGGGCGGCGGTTTCAGCTTCAAAGGCATCGGACTGGGCGGCAAGAAAAGCTCGGCCTACATGGCCATCGATCTGCGCGTGATCAACACCACCAACGGCGAAGTCGAATTCTCGCGGACCGTTGAAGGTCACAGCGAAAGCAGTGGCGTCGCGGTCGGCATTTCGCGCGGCGGTTTCGGCGGCAATCTGGCGCACGAAGAAAATACGCCGGCGGGCAAGGCGATTCGCGCAGCGCTCGTCGAAGCCAGCGAATATCTGGATTGCGCGATGGTCAAGCGCGGCGGCTGCATGGCCGAGTATGACGCGAAGGAACAGAAGCGTCGCGCCGGTGACAAGAAGGCGCTCAAGCTCGACTAGTCCTCGTTGCGATACGACAAACAAAAACCCAGCGAAAGCCGGGTTTTTTTGTTTCCGTATCGATCGATCAGCGGCCGGGCGGGCGACGTCCACGACCCCGTGGCGGCGGTCGTCCGTCCTGCGGCGACGGTGCCACGCGATTGCCGATGTCGTCGCTCGGATAATTCTCGTCCGGGACGCGACGTTGTTGGCCTTGATTCTGACCTTGTCCAGCAGGACCTCGCGGCTGATAGCCGCCGGTGACCGGTGGACGCCATCCGCTGTTCGGATTGTTGCTGCGACGCTTCGGACGATTCGCCGTTTCCTCTGCGAGCCATGCGGGCTTGCTCTGGTAAGGACGCTGCTGATTGAAGCCGCCGGGTTGCTGATTCGGATCGCGCGCGAAGCCGCCTTGATTGCGGCGCTGGCCTTGACCGCGATTCTGATTCTGTCCCGGCCCGCGATTCAGGTTTTGTCCGGGCCCGCGATTTTGTCCAGGTCCGCGCGGTTGTCCGGGTCCACGATTGCGATTGTCGGGACGTCCTTGACCGCCGCGTGCGTCGCGCCGTCCCGGATTCGGTCCACGCTGATCGCGATTCTGCGGATTGCCGCGTCCGCCGCCGGGTGCGCCGGGCCGCGGTTTCTTGCTGCGTTTTCGATCGCCGCCGGGCCGCGATGGTCGATCTTCGCGGATGCGATCGAACGCGCGCAGTTCGCGCCCTTCGTCGGCGTACGCGCCGGTCCACGCTTGTTGCGTGCGCGGCGCGGGACGAAATTCATTCGCGGTTTTCGGCGCGCGGCGCTGGCCGATCACCGATTGCAACGTCAGTGTCGGTTCGACGTCGCCGGCGCCGACGGAATCGCGCAGCATTTTTACTTGATCGGGATCGAGCGGCTGACTTTGGCCTTTGAGCAATCCGCGCGGCAGTTCGATGGCGCCATAACGGACGCGCTTCAGGCGGCTGACCATCAAGCCTTGCGATTCCCACATGCGCCGCACTTCGCGGTTGCGGCCTTCCTTGATGACGACGCGGAACCACGAATGGCTGTCGCCGCGACTGATGACGGCAAGTTCTTCGAACTTCGCCGGACCGTCTTCGAGTTCGACGCCGCTTTGTAATTTTTCGAGCGCTTCATCCGGCACTTCGCCGTGCACGCGACAGATGTATTCGCGTTCGACTTCGGCGCTCGGATGCATCAACTTGTGCGCGAGCGCGCCGTCGGTCGTGAGCAGGAGCAGGCCGGTCGTGTTGATGTCGAGTCGGCCGACCGCGATCCAGCGCGCGCCTTTCAAGCGCGGCAACTGTTCGAAAACAGTGGGGCGGCCCTCGGGGTCGTCGCGCGTGGTGACGACACCGTCGGGCTTGTGGAACATCAGTACTTGCGCGTGCTCGGCGTTGTCGACGATGGCGACGAAGAGTTTGCCGTCCATCTCGATGCGGTCGCCGACCTTCACACTGGAGCCGAGTTGCGCGACCGCGCCGTTGACGCGCACGTCGCCGGCTTCTATGCGTTCTTCGAGCATGCGGCGCGAGCCGAGTCCGGCATTCGCGAGCACTTTATGCAATCGGTCTTCGACGGCAGGTCCGGCGTTTTGCGAACGTTTCAGCGAAAGAACACCGCGCGGGGGCGTATTCATGCGGAGTGTTCCTTGTCCGTATCGGGCTCGATCGATTCGGTCGGCTCGCCGCCTTCGGCAGCCACGTCGACGGTCTCGTCGTTGGCCGGCTCGGCATCGTGTGGAATTTCCTCGGCGACATTTTCGTCGCCATCTTCATCGGCTGGCGCCACCGGCGCGAGCGTCAATTGCGGATTGAAATCTTCGATCTCGCGGATTTCCGCCAGCGGCGGCAACTCGTCGAGCGACTTAAGGCTGAAGTAATCGAGAAACGTGCGCGAGGTTCCGAACAGCGCGGGTTTGCCGGGAACGTCGCGATAACCGACGACGCGAATCCACTCGCGTTCTTCCAGCGTCTTGATGATGTTGGTAGACACCGCCACGCCGCGAATACCTTCGATCTCGCCGCGCGTGATCGGCTGGCGGTAAGCGATGAGCGCGAGCGTTTCGAGCAGTGCGCGCGAATATTTGCTTTGGCGTTCCGTCCACAAGCGCGCGACCCACGCGTGCGCGTCGTGCTTCACCTGATAGCGAAAGCCCGATGCGACTTCGACGAGTTCCACGCCACGATCCGCGCATTCGTCGCGCAGATCTTCGATGGCCTTGGCGAGTTCTTCGTGCGGCGGCTGTTCGTTCTCGCCGAACAGAGCGGAGAGCTGCGGCAGCGAGAGCGGCTGCGCAGAGGCCAGAAGCGCGGCTTCCACGATGCGTTTGAGTTGATTCGATTCCGTCATAGGGTGTGATTCTTTGCGATCCGGGAAGAGCGAACTCATACCGTCGCCAGTGATTTGAGATAGATCGGAGCGAGCGGACCGCTCTGCATGATTTCGATGAGATGTTCCTTGGCCAGTTCGAGCAACGCGAGGAACGTGACGACGATACCGAGGCGTCCTTCTTCGGCCGTGAACAATTTTTCGAACGGATGAAACTCGCCGTCGCTGAGCGATTTCAATACATCGCTCATTCGATTGCGCACCGATAGCGCTTCCCGCTGGATGGCGTGATGGCCCATCAATTCGGCGCGCTTCAAGACATCTTTCAGCGCGAGCAGCAGTTCTTTCAAGTCCAGCGGCGGGGGCAGGCGGATTACGTTCTTGTCCGGCACGAACGCCTGCACGACCGCAAAGTCACGATCCTGACGCGGCATCGACTCGAAGTCTTCGGCGGCTTTCTTGAACCGTTCGTATTCCTGCAAGCGGCGCACGAGTTCGGCGCGCGGATCGTCTTCCAGCCCTTCTTCCGTCGGTGGGCGCGGAAGCAGCAGGCGCGATTTGATTTCGGCAAGGATCGCGGCCATCACGAGGTATTCGGCGGCGAGTTCGAGTTTCAGATCGTGCATCAGGTCGATGTAATCGACGTACTGGCGCGTGATCTCAGCGATAGGAATATCGAGGATGTCGAGGTTCTGGCGGCGGATCAGATACAGCAGAAGGTCGAGCGGACCTTCGAAGGCTTCGAGGATGACTTCCAACGCGTCCGGCGGGATATAAAGATCCAGCGGCATCTCGAGCACGGGCTGGCCGCGCACGAGCGCGAGCGGCATTTCCTGCTGCTGCGGAACGGGAGTGAAGATGGAGGCGTCGGCGCTGTCGGTGACGTCAGCGGTTTCGGCGGCCTGGGTATTCATGCACTGGGTTTCATGCGATTTGGCTGCTCACGCAGCGAAGTACCGTTGTAGCCTTGTGGAAAATTCAGCGTATGTGGTCGCGTGACCGAACTGTTCGAGTAAACCTGCTTGACTGAACCGGGGACTGGTCGGTCCCCCTGGCATCACCGGATTTCGCGAGCGCTTCGTGTCACTGCTGCGCGAGCGTCGCGCCTCCCTGCGGGCGGCGACAAATCGGTTGAAGTCTGGTTTCAAGCGAGCGGGTCGTGAGTGGCGTCGGAACTTGCCGGGCCGCGCTTAAGCTCGCGTTACCGGGTAAGCGTAAGCCGAACCGCGGCAAAAATCCAGTGTTTTGGCCCTTGCTCGATCCGTGCCCAAGACCCATATTGACCGCGATATTCCCGCTTGTTAGCGTCGTCCGAGCATGACCCCTCTGCATTCGAAACTCGATGCCCGTTCGCGGCAACTGCTGCG
>DATBAU010000216.1:0-1672 GCA_036271355.1 Rudaea sp.
CCCACGCGTCCGCCAGTTCGTCGCGCAGACTGCCGCCGTGCGCCATCTCGCCATTCGTCTTCATCCACGCCGGCGGACTCCACGGCGACGCCACGAGCTTGAACCGATCGGCGCCGACGAGCTTCTGCACATCCTTGATCAACGGCAGCTGTTTGTCGCGCAGCGGTTTCAGCGAGAACTTGCGCAACGAGGTGTCGCCGGCGCTGTCGTCGCACGTCCAGTTCGGTTGCGAGAAATCGCACGCCGTCATATGCGTGCGCGCCATCGTGTAGCCGATGCCGTCTTTCGGATCGAAATAGCCGCGCAACACTTGTTGGCGTTTTTCTTTCGGCAATTGCGCGAGGACGCGCGCGGAACTATCGGTCAGCGCACCGCCGAAGCCGACGATGGCTGGTCCGACGGGTTTTGCTTCGACGGTGATCGTCACCGCGCTTGTCGCTTCGGTCGAATCTACTGCAGTCAGTCGGCGACTGTTGTCGCGGGCCGTCTCCACGACGTTCCAACCTGACTCGGCGGCTATAGAAAAGCGTGTGGATTTGGCAACCGATGCGATGGCGATCACCGACAAGCTGCCTTTGATAAACCGCCGGCGTTTTTCGTCGCCGAACGCTTCTTTCACTGATACGCCCCAACCGCCAACTGCAACATGATCTTCATTTCCTCACGCAGCGAAATCGGCGCGACGACTTCCGCATCCGGCCCGTACTTGAGTACGTCCATCAACAGTTCGCGCGAATTGCTGTACGGCACTTTCAGTTCGTAACGACCGTCGTTGAGCCATTGACCTTGCTGTTGCGAATGCCAATGTTCGTCAGCAACCCAGCGCGCTGCGTGCGGCGAAAAACGGATCGTGGCCCACGCTTTCGGCGGTCCGGAAAAAATACCGTAGCTCGATGCGAGATGCTGATTCAGTTCACCTTCGTCGCGATCTTCCGGCGCTTCTTCGATAACCTGCGCGCGCACGATGCGATCGAGCGCGAAGCTGCGCAATCCGTCGCGTCCGTGATCCCACGCGTCGAGATACCAGTTGTCGCGATAATGCGTGAGGCGTTGCGGCGAAACGGTGCGCGTGGTGCCTTCGTCGGTCGAACGCGCGCGATAGTCAAACTTGAGTTTGCGCCGTCCGAGCACGGCACTGGCGACGTGACGGAACGTCGATTCGTCGACACTTCGCGTGCCGCTGCCGATCACACGGATTCGCTCAATCGGAAAACTTTTTCCGTCGGTCTGGTTCGACAGCAGCCGATCGATCCGCGAACGAAACGGCGCCAGCGCGGTGGCAAGGATGCCGGGTCCCGTGCGTCCGACGAGTTCGTTGAGCGCGAGCAGCGCCTGCAATTCTTCGCTGGTTAGCCACAGGCCGGGCAATTCGAAACGTTCGCCTTCGTCGGGCGCGTAGTGAAATGCGGCCTGATCGCCGTCGCTGTCGATCGGCGCGCCGAGCGCGTCGCGCAGGAACGCGATGTCGCGATACGCGGTGGCGCGCGAGCAACTCAGATCGTCCATGATGCGCGATAGCGGCACGGGCCGACGCGCCGTCTTCAACATGCGATGCAGCGAAAGAATGCGTTCGTAACGGTCCATGCGCCTATGCTACGCGAAGCGGTCGCTCGACCGCATCCGTTATGATGCGGCGCATGTCCCACGCGACACTCAACACCAACGCGCCGGT
>DATBAU010000217.1:0-5561 GCA_036271355.1 Rudaea sp.
TGCTGTCGTAGTCAAAGATACCCCCGAAGCGACGCGACCCGGTTCGACAGGTCGGCGATGCGGGAATGAATGGCGTTGATCTCGATCATTTGCGGATTTCGTTCGATGAAATTGCGGTGTCGCAGCATAGCAAATGTGGCCACGCAGCGGTTGTCGCCGCGCCGAAAGTGTTGCATCGTTGCGGAGTCGGATCGAATCGCCGCTTATCATGGATCGAAACATCGCCGAACGCTTGCAGACGGCTTGGACAGCGCTGCGCAACCGGGATCTCGCGTCGGCCGAAAGCATCGTCACAACGTTGCTCGCCGTCTTGCCGAACGAACCGAATGCGCTGTATCTCGCCGGCTCGATTTGTTCTGCGAGGCAACAGGCGCGCCGCGCCGTCGAATTCTTCAAACGTGCCGTCGCGCATGCACCCGATGAACTGCAAGTCCGGATCGCGCTCGGACGCAGCTTGCGCAAAATCGACGACGACGCAGGCGCCATCGTGGCGCTGAAACGCGCGACGGAAATCGCGCCGACATCCGCCGGCGCGTGGTTCGAACTCGGCAAAGCGCTCAAAGGTGACAGCCGCATCGACGACGCACGCGATGCGCTCGAAAAAGCACTGAGCCTCGATCCCTCACTCATCGCTGCGCGCGGATCGCTCGGTGATGTGTATCGCTCGATCGGCGATGTCGAACGCGCATCCGCCAACTATCGCGCGTGCTTGGCCGATTCTTTTCAAGCACCACGCGCGTGGCATCGACTCGCCAACCTGAAAACCGTGCGGCTCACCGCCGATGACGTGAATACACTGCAATCGCTCTACGATTCATCCACCATTTCCGACGCGGATCGCATTCCCATCGGCTATGCGCTGATGAAAGCGCTCGAGGATCAGAACCGTTTCGACGACGCGTTCGACCACCTCAACGCCATCAGCCGTCTGCAACGCGCGCGCTTGAAGTGGGACGCCGCCGCATTTGGCGAAACCGTTACGCGCATTCAAACCGCATTCGACGACGGCGATCCCGAAGAATCCGATTTTGGGGCGGAAGCGATCTTCATCGTCAGCATGCCGCGCTCGGGTTCCACGTTGCTCGAACAGATGCTCGGCAATCACTCCTCTATCGCATCGGCTGGCGAACGTTCGGAAATCGAATTCGTGCTCGAAGAAGAATCGCGCCGGCGCAATCTGCCGTTTCCGCAATGGATGGCGACGACGACATCCGACGACTGGCGACGTATGGGCGCCGATTACTCGCAACGCATGTCACGTTTCCACGACGGCAAACCACGATTCACCGACAAGGGACTCAACAATTGGCTTTACGTCGGCGCCGCCGCGCGCATGTTGCCCGGTGCACGATTCGTCGATTGCCGACGCGATGCGCTCGAAACGTGTTTATCGTGCTATCGCCAGCTTTTTTCGCTCGGCAATGCCTTCAGTTACCACATCGACGAACTCGCGGCGTATCGACGCGACTACGACCGGCTATCGCGATTCTGGAATCAACGCTATCCGGACCGTGTGTTCGCATTGTCGTACGAAGGATTGACGCAATCCCCCGACGCACAGATTCGCGAACTTCTGGAATTTCTGGGCTTGCCGTTCGAGAACTCGGTTCTCGATTTCCACAACTCGACGCGTCCCGTGCACACGTTCAGCGCGGCGCAAGTGCGCCAGCCGCTGCAAAAAGATACCGCGCGCGCGAAACGCTACGGTCGCGCGCTCGATCCGTTACGCGCAGCGTTGGCGCGCCACGCATCAGACCGCTTCGATGTGTGACAACAACAATCGCAGTTTGCGCGTCCCGTTCCACTCATTGATGTCGAGCGAGTACGCGGCACGAATGCGCGAAGCGAATTTATCGACACGCGCGTTGAACATCACCGCTTCGATGGGCGCGCGGCGACCAACGCAACGCAACGTCAGACGCAAGTGCGATTCGCCCATCGGCCGGCAATCGTCGACGATGAACTCGCCGTCGAACACCGGTTCCGGAAATGCCTGACCCCACGGACCGCCAAAACGGATTTGCTCCGCGACGTCGAGTTGAAAATATTCCGCGTCGAGTTCGCCATCGGTCAGCACGATCGCGTCGAACTGTTCCGGCGCGATGCGTTCCTTCGCCACGCTGGCGAACGCATCGGCGAGTAGACCCAGATCGTCGCGTCGCATCGATAATCCCGCCGCCATCGCGTGCCCACCGAACCGACGCAGGATTCCCGGCATGCGCGCATCGATTTCGGCCAACGCATCGCGCAAATGAAACCCTGCGATGGAACGACCGGATGCTTTCACTTCGCCATCGTCCGCCGGCGCGCACGCAATGACGGGTCGACGCAACGAATCTTTCAAACGCGAAGCGACCAAACCGACAATGCCGTGATGCCACGCGTCGTCGAACAACACGACGCCGCAAGGCAACTCGTCACCATGCGCGGCAAGCCAGACCGAAACGGCGTGTTCGGCCTGCTCGATCATCGTCGCTTGCAAATCGCGGCGTGCGGCGTTGATCGCCGATAATTTTTCCGCGAGATCGCGCGCACGCAAAGGATCGTCGGCCAACAGGCATTCGATGCCGAGCCGCATGTCGTCAAGCCGACCGGCGGCATTGATGCGCGGCGCGACAGCAAACGCGAGATCGCTCGCGACCACGCGCGTCGAATCGCGCTTCGCCGCGTCGAGCAATGCGCCTATTCCCCAACATGCGCGGCCGCTGCGAATCCGCTTCAAACCGGCGTTGATCAGCGTGCGGTTGTTCTCGTCGAGCGGCACGACGTCGGCGACCGTTCCGAGCGCGACGAGATCGAGCAGACACGAAAGGTCGGGTTCTTCCGAACCGAACGCGCCGCGTCTGCGCATGTGCGCGCGCGTTGCCAGCAACAGATAGAACATCACCCCGACGCCAGCGAGCGCCTTGCTCGGAAATGCATCGCCCGGAACATTCGGGTTCACGATGGCATCGGCATCCGGCATTGTCTCGCCGGGTAAATGATGATCCGTGACGATCACACGCATGCCGAGTTCGCGCGCGCGCGTCACGCCCGCATGCGCGGCGATTCCGTTGTCCACGGTAACGATCACGTCGGGCCGCATCGGCGACAATTCGTCGACGAGGCGCGCACTCAACCCATAGCCGTGCACGAATCGGTTCGGCACAGCGAAATCGACGCGACGCGCACCGAGCAGACGTAATCCGCGGACGGCAACAGCAGTACCGGTCGCGCCGTCCGCATCGAAATCACCGACGACAACGATATGCCGATCGTTGACGATCGCGTCATCGATCAGCGCGCTCGCTTTTTCGATACCGCCGAGCAACGCCGGCGCGAACAACGTCGCTAGTCTGTGTTCGATCGCAACCGCATTCGCGCCGCGCGCGGAATACACGCGGCGCAAAATAGGATGGATATGATCGGGCCAGCCGGATGTTTCGACGCACGCACGGCGTTCGATGCGGGCGGGCGTCATTGCGCGGGAAGCGGTTTGACCGTACGCCACCAACGCCAGGCGTGTCCCGGTTTGTAAACCGCGCGCGTGCCATCGGCGCTTGCGATGCGCAGCGAGGTGACGAAACGCTGTTTCAGTGCGCGGTCGATGTCGGCCAAATGGACGTCCAAACTTTGCGCGTCGTTTGCACTGCCGAGGTCGAGCAAGATCGAGTCGCTGCGATTGGCGGGATCTTGCGCGCTCCAACTCGTGTCGATATGCGGAACTTTGGCGAGCCGCGCGAGCGCGACAACCGGTTCGTCGCCGGATATCACTCGCGTGAGCGGTGTTCGCACCCAATCCGGCAACGCACCGCCGCCCCAGAACCAGACGCTATTCACCGCCGGCAAGCCGCGTTGCACACGTGCCGTGTTGAGCGCGTGATTATGCAGAATCACTTGCGCTTCATTGAGCAGATAACGCCATTGTCGTTCGTTGTCGCCGGTCGGGAGATGGCGCGCCATGTCGTCGCCGAGAACGGCCGACGGCGGCGAAAAAACGGGAAGTCGCGATGTTTTCGGACAACGCAATTGCCAGCGTCCGGTCGGCGAAACCTCGAGCGGAAATCCGGCGTCGCCGAACAACAGTTTGAGCGGTTTCGCGAGTTCGTTGCTTTCCTCGACGGTGAGTCCGAGATTGCCGCACGCAAGCATGCGAACGGTCACGGCGTCCGCAATCACACTGGCCGGATCGGCGTTGATCCACACGGCGTCGGCGGCGTCGGACCAGATCAGGCTTCGCGTCAATGCAGCATAAGGAAAATGTATTCCGGTGAACTCGAACGTTTCACGTAGCGCGATTTCGCGACCGGGTTTTGCATTGGGTTCGCGGTCACCACGCGCCAGCCAGCGTGCGAGACGGCGCTGCGTATCGAGCGGCGCGACGCGACGCAGCTCGGGCAACAGAAGATCCAGCGTGCTCACGTCTTACTGATATCGGACAGACATGATCTCGTAATGTCTGACACCGTTCGGCGCGTTGAATTCGACGTTGTCGCCTTCGCTCTTGCCGATTAGCGCACGCGCGAGTGGCGACGTCACCGAAATGAGTCGTTGTTTGATGTCGGCTTCGAGTTCGCCCACGATTTGATACGTGATGTCTTCGCTATTGTCCTCGTCGACCAGTTCGACCGTGGCGCCGAACACGACTTTGCCGTTCGGCGACAGACGACTCACGTCGATCAATTCCGAATTGCTCAACGCCGCTTCGAGTTCCTTGATGCGGCCTTCGCAGAAACTCTGCTGCTCACGCGCGGCATGATATTCGGCGTTTTCTTTCAGATCGCCATGCGCGCGCGCTTCGGCGATTGCCGCGATGATGCGCGGACGCTCGACACTTTTCAGTCGTTCAACTTCCGTGCGTAGACGCTCGGCGCCTTTCGAGGTCATCGGTGCCCGCTTCATGCCAGTTCCTTGTGTAGATCCTGCAGACTGTGCACGTCGCCATCGCCGCGGAAATCCAGCGAATGCAGCAACGCGCGCGCGCCGGCAATGGTAGTCGAATAGGTAATGCGATGCTGCAGCGCTTCGCGTCGGATCGAGAACGAATCGGCGATCGCCTGCTTGCCTTCGGTCGTGTTGACGATAAAGACGATCTCGCCGTTCTTGATCAGATCGACGATGTGCGGACGACCTTCGAGCACCTTATTGATGCGCTCGCACGCGATGCCGTGTTCGCTCAGGAATTTGCACGTGCCCGATGTCGCGACGATGCTGAAGCCGCGCGCGAGAAGTTCTTTCGCGACCGGCATTAGGCGTTCCTTGTCCGGATCGCGCACGGAAATAAACGCTTTGCCCGCGCGCGGTGGATTGATGTTCGCGGCTTCGTGCGCGCGTGCGAACGCGGCACCGAAACTACGGCCGACGCCCATCACTTCGCCGGTCGAACGCATTTCCGGTCCGAGGATCGGATCGACATTCTGGAATTTGAGGAACGGGAAAATCGCTTCCTTCACCGAGTAATAATCCGGAATCACTTCACGCGTCGCTTTCTGATCGGCGAGCGATTGGCCGACCATGCAGCGCGCTGCGATCTTCGCGAGCGCGACGCCCGTCGCCTTCGACACGAACGGCACCGTGCGCGA
>DATBAU010000218.1:0-3910 GCA_036271355.1 Rudaea sp.
GTCGCCGCCGAATCGGGGCGCTACGCACGCCGCCGGCGCGCGGAAAATTCCCCACGCGCTTGACAGCCAAGCGGACTCTGTGTCCACACTGAAAAAAGGAGGCGGTATACCTCGCACCGAAAAACGGCCGATAAAAAGACTCGACCAGAGCCGGCACGGCGCGAAACGACGGACCTGACCCTATGGCAAAAAACCTGCTCATCGTCGAATCGCCCGCCAAGGCGAAGACGATCAATAAATATCTCGGCAAGGACTTTCATGTCCTCGCTTCCTACGGCCACGTCCGCGACCTGCGTCCGAAGGAAGGCGCGGTCGATCCCGATGACGGCTTCAAGATGGCCTACGAGGTCATCGAAAAAAACGAAAAGCACGTCGACGCCATCGCCAAGGCCGCCGAGAAAGCCGAATCGCTGTATCTGGCGACCGACTTGGATCGCGAAGGCGAAGCGATTTCGTGGCACATCGCGGAAATCCTGCGTGAACGCAATCTGCTCGAGGGCAAGAAGGTGCATCGCGTCGTGTTTTCCGAAATCACGCCGCACGCGATCCAGGAAGCGGTCGCCAATCCGCGCGGCCTGTCGCTCGACCTGGTGAACGCGCAACAGGCGAGGCGCGCGCTCGACTATCTCGTCGGTTTCAACTTGTCGCCGGTGTTGTGGCGCAAAGTGCAGCGCGGACTTTCCGCCGGACGCGTGCAGTCGCCCGCGCTGCGCATGATCGTCGAGCGCGAAGAGGAAATCGAAGCGTTCAAGGCGCGCGAATACTGGAGCATCGAAGCCGATTGCGCGCATCCGGATCTGCGTTTCTCCGCGCGTCTTTTGCGTCTGCGTGGAAAGAAATTCGAACAGTTCGATCTCACCAACACGAAAGACGCGAACGCCGCGCGCGATGCAATCGTGAAGTCCGCGCAAGGGCGTCTCGTCGTCAGCGAGGTGCAGTCGAAGGAACGCAAGCGGCGTCCATCGCCACCGTTCACGACGTCGACGCTGCAACAGGAAGCCGCGCGCAAACTCGGATTCTCGACCAGTCGCACCATGCGCATCGCGCAGGGTTTGTACGAAGGCGTGACGATCGGGGACGAAGGCACGGTCGGCCTCATCACCTATATGCGTACCGATTCCGTTAATCTTGCCGCAGATGCGATCACTGAAATCCGCAAAGTCATCGTGCGCGATTTCGGTCAGCGCGCGCTGCCGGAAAATCCGAATCTCTATCGCTCGAAATCGAAGAACGCGCAGGAAGCGCACGAAGCGATTCGTCCGACATCCGCGCTGCACACGCCGGCGAGCGTGGCCGTCTATCTCAACGACGATCAGCGCAAGCTTTACGATCTGATCTGGAAACGCGCCATCGCCAGCCAGATGCAATACGCGACGTTGAACACCGTCTCCGTCGATCTTGACGCCGGCAACGACAACTTTTTCCGCGCCAGCGGTACGACGGTTGTCGATCCCGGCTTTCTCGCCGTCTACGAAGAAGGCCGCGATCAGAAGAACGCCGACGACGAGGACGAAAACCGCAAACTTCCCGCGATGACCGTCGGCGAAGCGGTACCGCTCGCCGACGTGTTGGCCGAACAGCATTTCACCGAACCGCCGCCGCGTTATTCCGAAGCGAGCCTCGTCAAGACGCTCGAAGAATATGGAATCGGCCGGCCGTCGACGTACGCGAGCATCATCCAGACGCTACTCAATCGCGAATACGTGCTCCTCGATTCGCGCCGATTTCGTCCGACCGATGTCGGCCGCGCCGTGGCGAAATTCTTGTCGGGCCATTTCTCGCAATACGTCGACTACGATTTCACCGCGAAACTCGAAGACGAACTCGACGCGGTCAGTCGCGGCGAAGAAGAGTGGGTGCCGCTGCTGGCGAAATTCTGGAAACCGTTCAAATCGCTCGTGACAGAAAAGAGCGAAACGGTCGATCGCGCCGAAGCCACCGGCGCGCGCGAACTGGGCGTCGATCCGAAATCCGGACGTCCAATCAGCGTGCGTCTCGGACGCTATGGGCCGATGGCGCAGATCGGCACGAAAGACGACGAAGAAAAACCGAAATTCGCATCGCTGCGTCCGGGCCAGAGCATCCACACGATCACGCTCGAACTGGCGTTGGATCTGTTCAAGCTTCCGCGCGATCTCGGCGTCGGCGACGACGGCGAAACGATCAGCACCGGCATCGGCCGCTTCGGACCGTTCGTAAAACACGGCACGACATACGCGTCGCTGAAACCCGAAGACGATCCGTACACGATCGAGATCGAACGCGCCAAAGCGTTGCTGCACGAAAAGGCCGAGATCGCGCGCAACCGCGTCATCGCGAGCTTCAACGACGGCGCTATCCAGGTACTCAACGGCCGCTACGGTCCGTACATCACCGACGGCACGAAGAACGCGCGCATCCCGAAAGACCGCGAACCGAAAACGCTGACCGAAGCGGAATGCGTGGAGTTGCTGGCGGCCGCGCCCGTGCGCCCGCCGCGCGGGCGATTCGGACGCGGCGCGAAATCCGCGCCCGCGAAAACTGCGGACACCGCACCGAAGAAAGCGGCGGCCAAGAAAACTCCAGCGAAGAAAGCCGCCGTAAAAAAAGCCGCCACGAAAGCGCCTACGAAAAAAGCGGCCGCCAAGAAGGCGGCGCCGGAAGGCTGATCTTCGGTGAGCGCCGCATCTTCCGAACTACTCGCGCAAATCGACGCTGCCGCCGATGCCTTACGCACCGGCGGTGTCGTCGCGTATCCGACCGAATCCGTTTACGGTCTGGGTTGCGATCCGTTCGATCGCGACGCAGTCGCTACTGTATTCAAGCTTAAAGAAAGGCCGCCGACGCAAGGTGTGCTGCTCATCGCCTCGGATTTCGAGCAGGTCGCCGAGTACATCGCCGACGACATCTCGCCCGACGCGATCGCGCGCGCGCGCGCGACGTGGCCGGGTCCGTTCACGTGGATATTTCCTCGTTCCAACGCGGTGCCGGACTGGGTGGCCGGATCCCATCCCGGCATCGCGTTGCGCGTCACGGCGCATCCGATCGCTTCGGAACTCTGCCGCCGTTTCGGCGGTGCGCTCGTGTCGACGAGCGCCAACCGCCACGGCGAACCGCCCTCGAAAACGGCAGCGGACGTGCGGGCAGCTTTCGGCGCACAACTTGCGTATATTCTTGACGGCGCGGTCGGCGGGCTCGACAAGCCCACGCCGATCCGTGATGCGGTCAGCGGAGAAATCATCAGGACGTAGTCGGGGGACAAGGCGTGTCGGCCATTGTCGAAGCGGGGGAAGTGAGGCAGCAGGCATCCGCGTGGTTGCCGCTGCTGAAGAACAACGAACTGGATCGTCCGTTCGCGCATCGCAACGGCCGCGTCATCAGCGCGCGCGAATTTTTGGCGGACGTGCAATCGGTCGTCATGCAGTTGCCGTCGGCGTCGTATGCCGTGAATCTGTGCGAAGACCGCTATCACTTCATCGTGGGGTTCTGCGCGGTCGTGCTGGCGGGTCAAACGAATCTGCTGCCGCCATCGCGCGCGTCGCAGGCGATCGCCGATGTGATGCGCGCGCATCCGAACAGTTACGCGCTGGCGGATTCGGTGCGCGATGTCGAACCGCCGCGTTTGTTTCACATGCCGAAACTCGGCGCCCGCCCGTGCGGCGGCGAACGTGTTCCGTCGATCGCGGCCGAGCATCGCGTGGCGATCGGGTTCACGTCGGGCAGCACAGGCCAACCCAAGGAGAATCCGAAAAGCTGGCGCAGCGTATGCGCGAGCAGCGCGAGCAACGCGAAGCTGGTCGACGCGCTCGATCGCGACGTCAACGTCGTCGCCACCGTTCCGCCGCAGCACATGTACGGACTGGAAATGTCGGTGCTGTTGCCGCTGTGCAGTCGCGCGGCGATCGATGTGTCGCAACCTTTTTTCCCCGCC
>DATBAU010000219.1:0-27783 GCA_036271355.1 Rudaea sp.
AGCAACCGGCCGGCGGCGACGGAATTCGCGTTCCTCGTCGGCATTCCGACGATGTTCGCGGCAAGCGGCTACGAATTGCTGAAGGCGATGAAGACGCACGAAGGTCATGAAGACTGGACCGCGCTCGCGATCGGTTTCGTCGTCTCGACCGTCGTCGCGTTCGTCGCGGTGAAATGGTTGCTTGGCTACATCCGCAATCATCGCTTCACGCCGTTCGCGATTTATCGCATCGTGCTCGGCGCTGCGCTTTTGCTGTTGATGCCGACGGCATGAGCGGACGTGCGCTAGCGATCACGGCAGCGGTTTGCGCGCTGATCGCGCTGATCAGCATTTTCACCTTCGATCAGGCGATCGCGTTGTCCGTGCACCATTCCGGATTCGAGAATGCGGCGTTCTTCGTCGACGGTCGCGATTTCCTCGACATCTTCACTGGGCGCGGACTTGTCGGCAGCAATGTCGGCCTCGGACAGTTTCTGCTCGGCGGCGTATTCATCGTCGCCGGATTGATCGGGCTTGCGATCCGCCGCACGAGTTACGTCGCGCGTGCGCTCGTGTTCACCGGCGCGGTGCAGTGGGTGACGTTGGAAGCCGCGTGGCAGATCAAGGACGTGTTCGGCCGCATGCGTCCGTACCAGTTGATCGAAAAGAACGACTGGAGCCACATCTGGTTCATGGGCAGCAATTCGTTTCCGTCCGGACACAACGCGTTTTTCTGGGGACTGTTCATGCCGCTGATGTACGTGTTTCCGCGCTGGCGGATTGCGCTGCTGATCGTGCCGGTTTTCATCGCCGTCGCCCGCGTCGACGAGAATTATCACTTCGTTTCCGACGTGCTCGCGTCGATTTCGCTCGCCTGTCTCGTCACGTTGGCCGCCGCGTCGCTGTTCCATCGCTGGCTCGGTGCCGGAAAGCTGTCGCCAAAAACCTGACGCCGGCGTTGGCCGGTTACGTGCATTGATCCCTGTGACGCGTGCCGATAGTCGGTGTGCGATTTTTGGGGAGGCGATCCATGTGGTTCAAAGGAAATATGTTGGGTGCGGCGTTTGCCGCCGTTTTGATGTTCTTCGCCGGCTCCGTGAAGGCGGGCGATCAGGATTTCACGCTGGTCAATCAGACGGGTGTGGAAATCCACAAGTTCTATACCTCGCCGCACAGCAGTGACGATTGGGAAGAAGACGTTCTCGGCGAAGACACGCTGGCCGATGGCGAAAGTTTCGACGTTTCGTTTCCGAAACGCGAGAAATCCGCGCACTGGGATATCCGCGTCGAAGACAGCAAGGGCAATTCGCTCACCTTCACGGACATCAACCTGAAGGAAACGTCCGAAGTCACGCTGCACTACAAAGACGGCAAGGCGTGGGCGACGCTCAAGTAGTCCGCTTCATCGTGACCATCGCTGCGGCAAGATAGCCGCAGCGATGTCCGACACCGCGCGTCATCACTGACGCGTCGCGTCATGCGGACCGACGATGAAGAGCCCCGTGCTTCGGCGCCGCGCTAAAAGCCGCTGTGCCGCATTCGCACACGCATCCTCGCGGGAACTGCGATACGCTAGCGGCTTCCCCGTCCGTCCGTATCCCTCATGTCGAATCCGAACGCTACACCGTCGCAAGCAAAATCGTTTTCCACCATTTTCCTGATCGAGTTGTGGGAGCGCTTCGGCTTCTACGGCATGCAGGCGCTGATCGTGTTCTACATGGTCCAGCGGCTGGGTTTCGACGACACGCGCGCGAACCTTGTCTGGGGCGCGGCATCGGCGCTCATCTACGTCGCACCCGCGATCGGCGGCTGGGTCGGCGATCGCATCTTCGGTACGCGGCGCACCATGCTCACCGGCGCGGTGATCCTCAGCATCGGTTACGGACTCATCACGCTGCCGACGGAGAACACCTTGTTCCTGTTCGCCGCGCTCGGCGTGATCGTGGTCGGCAACGGTTTGTTCAAACCGAACGCCGGCAATCTCGTGCGCAAAATTTACGACGGCGACGACACCAAGATCGACAGCGCCTTCACCATCTACTACATGGCGGTGAACATCGGTTCCACTTTTTCGATGATCCTCACGCCGTTGGTGAAGGATTGGGTCAACGGCTGGTACCACAACGAATTCGGCTGGCACGCCGCGTTCGGCATGTGCTGTGCGGGATTGCTCGTCGGCCTCGTCAATTTCTATTTCATGCGTGCGTCGATGGCGCACATCGGATCGGATCCGGATGCACGTCCGTTCCAGATATCGTCGTTGCTGAAAGTGCTCGGCGCCGGCGTTCTCGCCATCGCCGCGACCGTCGTGATCCTGCAGAACCGCGACATCGCGCGCGCCTTCGTGTGGTTGGCAGGCATCGCGATGCTCGGCATCTTCTGCTATCTGATCGCGAAGAGTCATCGCGACGAAAAAGCGGGCCTCATCGCTGCCCTCGTGCTGACGATACAGACGATTTTCTTCTTCATTTTCTATCAGCAGATGTCGACGTCGCTGTCGCTGTTCGCGCTACGCAACGTCGATCCGGCGCAGACATTGTTCGGCATGCATCTGTTCGACTGGCTGCCGGCGCAATATCAAGCGCTGAATCCCATCTGGATCATGGTGCTGTCGCCGTTTCTCGCGTGGGGCTACACGGCTGCCGGCAAGCGCGGCAAGGATTTGTCGATCGCCGCGAAGTTCGCGCTCGGCTTCGCCGCGGTCGCGGTCGGATTTTTCGTCTACGGCATCGCCGGCAAGTTCGCCGACGACGCGGGCAAGACATCCTCATGGGTGATGATCGGCGGATACGGTTTGTATTCGCTCGGCGAATTGCTCGTGAGCGGACTCGGTCTGGCGATGATCGCGCGCTACGTGCCCGAACGCATGGGCGGTTTCATGATGGGTGCGTATTACGTCGGCGTCGGCATCTCGCAATACATCGGCGGCATCGTCGCGAACTACGCCGCGATTCCATCGGACATCACCGATCCGTTGCAATCGCTGCCGATCTACACGGCGCTGTTCAACAAGCTCGGCATGGTCGGCATCGTGTGCACCGTCATCGCAGTCGCCGTGTTGCCGCTGATGAACAAGCTATCGGCGACGCATCATCAGGGTGCCAGTCACGCGACGCCGCCGCTCGTTCCCGTCGTCGTCGAAGACTGACGGCTCAGGGCAGCGTCGTCGCCGACGTTGCCGATCCGTCGTCGCGATGGAATTCCCGCCGCACTTCGCGCGCCGATCCGTCGGCTTGCTCCGTGCGGATTTCGAGCGCCATGTGCTTGCCGTCGTCGGACATCGTGTAGTGCTCGATGACGGTGCCGCCGGTATCCGGATGCGTTTCGACGGACATCTCCGGCGACAGCCATTTCAACGTGACGGTGCCGCCGTATTGCGCGCCGTAGTTGTTGCGATTATCGAATCGGTACGCGGTGCGCTGACCATCCGCCGCGACATCGAACACGCTGTCGGACTGGCGAATGATCAGTGTGTGCGCATGCACGCGCGGATCGTTGCCCGGCATCGCAATCGTCGACGTGCCGCCGTTCGCGTTCTGCATGTTGCGGCCGCCGTGATGTCCACCGCCCATGCCGTGGCCGCCGCCACCCATGCCGCCACCGTGCCCGCCGCCCGAATGTCCGCCGGGCGGCGCATCGGATTTGACCGGCGTGTCGCCGTTGTCGGCGGTGTGTTCGTCGGCGATCCACTGGCCGCTGAAATCCGCCGGTGCGTCGGCGAAAACGGACGTCGCGTAAATCGACGCCAGACAAACGATGAACGATCGAATGATCATGAGTGAAACTTCCCGAACATCGCCGCATCTTAAGGACAACGCTCGTCCGCACGATGGAGTTTCCGCAAATCACGGTAATCAAAGGTAAGCAAATGCAAAGACCGCCCCGACACGGATTTTGCGCCCTATCCTTTTGCGTCTCATGGATATGCCAGCAATGAACGACGCGCGCATTCTCCTCGCCGACGACGACGAAGAGCTGTGCTCCCTGCTCCGCGATTTCCTCGTACGCGAGGGCTTCGCGGTCGATCTCGCCCACGACGGCGAGGAAGCGCTGCGGCGCGCTTATGCCGGCGGTTACGACGCGGTGATTCTCGATGTGATGCTGCCGCAGCGTTCCGGACTCGAATTGCTGCGCGAGTTGCGCCGCTCGTCGAAATTGCCCGTGCTGATGTTGACCGCGCTCGGCGAAGACATCGACCGCATCCTCGGCCTCGAACTCGGTGCCGACGACTACGTTCCCAAACCCTGCAACCCGCGCGAAATCGCCGCGCGATTGCGCGCGATCTTGCGCCGCACGCAGGGCGACAGCGAAGGTCCGCGCCTGTCCGATCTCACCATCGGCGCCGTCGCCATGCGCGCAGCCTCGCGCAGCGTTACCGTACGCGGCGAACCGGTTTCACTCACCGGCACCGAATTCAACATCCTCGCCGTGCTCATGCGCGAGGCCGGCCGCGTGGTCAGCAAGGAAACGTTGTCGCAGGACGTTCTAGGCCGCCCGCTCGGTCCGTTCGATCGCAGCATCGATGTACACATTTCCAAATTGCGCCGTAAACTGGGCCTGGCTTCCGATGGCGAATCGCTGATCGGCACGGTTCACCGCGGCGGCTACATCTTCCGCATCGTCGAGGATTGATCTCCGCCATGTCTGCAGCAGAGGTGCGCTGACATGCGCCGTCTGTTCTGGCGCATCTTCGGTCTGTTCTGGGCCGCCACGGTGGTGCTCATCATCGCCATCGCGTGGATCACCTCGATCAATTTCGAGAACGAGAAACTGCCGATCCACGACGTGACGCGCATGGACCTCGCGCTCAACGACGAACTGCGCAGTGCGCAGCGCGCGCTGCGCGAAAGCGGCGTGGAAGGAATGATGCAACGCGTGCGCGCGATGGAGAGCGTCAGCGTGGACATGTACGTTCTCGACGCGCAAAACGCGGACGTGCTCGGCCGCACTGTGCCGGCCGAAGTGCTCGAAGCCGCGACGAATCCCGTGCAGGACAGCGAAGGTTTCCACTACAACCGCCTGCGCGTGCGCAAGCTCAGCAACGCCGACGGCAAACCGGTCTATACCGCCGTGGCGAGCTTCACTGGCTCGCCGTTCCTGCGCATGCTCTATCGGCGGCCGAACACGTTCTGGATGCACGTCGCCGCCGCGATGGTGATCAGCGCCGTGTTCAGTCTTCTTCTTGCCGCGTACATCACCGCACCGTTGGCGCGCATTCGCAGCAGCGCGCGGCGCGTGGCGCGAGGCGATTTGTCCGCGCGCGTCGGCGACCTTCCGTTCGGACGCAGCGCGGAAATCCTCGCGCTCGCCAGCGAATTCGACCAGATGGCCGCGCGCCTGAAGGAACTCGTCGAAGGCCAGCAGCGATTGATTCGCGACGTCTCGCACGAAATGCGTTCGCCGCTGTCTCGCTTACGCGTGGCTATCGAATTGGCGCGCGAACACGGCAATCCGAGCACGACCGAACAGCTCGACCGCATCGAGCGCGAAGCGATGCGGCTGGAGGAAATGATCGGCCAGTCGATTCAACTGTCGCGCATGGAAACCACCGCGCAAACGCGCGCGGAAACGATAGCCATCGACGAACTCGTCGCCGACATCGTCGCCGACGCCGCCTTCGAAGCGCAGGCGAAACCGTGCGCGCTGCACATCGCGCAAACCACACCGCTGCAGGTCCACGCCGAAACCGATCTGCTCACGAGCGCCATCGAAAACGTCGTGCGCAACGCGGTGAACTACACCTCGGTCGGCAGCACCATCGACTTGCGATTGGACCGCGTCGAAAACCAGGCGCGCCTCCGCGTGCGCGATGCCGGACCCGGCGTCCCGCCCGCCGACGAAGTGAAAATCTTCGAACCGTATTTCCGCACCGACATCGCGCGCCAGCGCAAGAGCGGCGGCAGCGGCCTCGGACTGGCCATCGCCAAACGCGCCATCGAACGACAGGGCGGACGCATCCGCGCACAAAACGCCGACGGCGGCGGACTGGAAGTCGAAATCCGAGTACCGCTGGCCTGACTCCGCGACGTCAATCGACGACGTGGACTTGCACGTCGTCGATCCAGCCCGTGCCGGCATCGAGCAACGTCGCACCGACGAGTAACTGATCGACTTCCGGCGTGATCTTCACCTCGACCGATACATCCTTCCACGGCGTCGTTCCCGTCACCGCATCGCTATAAACGACGGTGCGCTGTCCGCGCGCCGCCATGAATAGTTTCCAGCCTTTTTCACCGACGCCATCGCTTTTCATTTTCGCCGACACGCGCACCGTCTTGCCCACATAGCCTTTCAGCGGCAGCGTCTGCGTGACCGATCCGTACACCTGCGGCTGCGTGCGCGTCATCCTCAGGCTGAATTTACCTTCCGCCGGCTCGCTGCCGTCGAGTCCGATCGCAAACGACTTTGGGCCTGCGTGCTGTGAGAATTGCCAGCCGGGAATATCTTCGCCATCCGCTGACTGCTCGAACCCCGGATTGGCGACCGTGAGCGTTTTTCCGCCGGAGGCCGCCGCATCCACGCCGCCATGACCGCACGCGCTGCACACCAATACGACCAAAGCCAGCATTGCGAAGATTCTATTCACGCGTTCGCCCATCGCCAAAGCGCAATTATAGCCGTCGCTGCGTGGCTCTGCCGCAGCGCCTGTCCTGTTGGTGTCCACACGGTGTCCGCTAGCGAATCCAGTTCGCCGCTACCGTGCGACGCCGGTTCGCGTGCGAGCGATCCGACGATCCAATTGTATACGTCTACACAATTGGATTTTTCCCAAAACAAGAATGGAACTCAAATACATCTATTGAAACGTTTGCGAGTCAAAGGCGACCGATTGCGGACCGCAATGCTGTCGGCGCTGTTTTTCCTTCCCGTTCCGGCGATGTGCGCCGCACCCCAGGAAACCTTCCTGCCGCCACAGCGGATTCCGGTGTCCAACAACGTCCTGAAAATGGTCGTGGCCGACGTGAACGGCGACAAGTTCGACGATATCGTCGCGCTCACGACCGACGGCATCGATATCTATCTCAACGAAGGAAAAGTGCGCGCCACGAGCGAAGACGTGACATTCGTCAAAACGCACATCGCATTGACCACGCACGTGAACAATGAAGCGGCGGAAGACAAGATTCGGTTCAGCGGCGGCGGCGATCTGCAAGTGGTCGATCTTGACGGTGACGGCGCTCTCGATCTGCTGGCAAGCAGTGCCGCGACCGGGGAAATCTTCGTGCTGTGGAACCAGGGCAAGGAAGCCACGACACCCTTTGTGTTCATGCCTGACACGGATCTTCCGACCGATCCGTCGATGACGATCCTGAGTCCACTCGCGCAAAGAACATTCGGCGGCGCCGGTGGTGTTCTCGGAACGCCGATTTATGTAGCGGCCGCGAATCTGGGCGATGGTTCCGGACGCAAGTCGATCGTCGCGTATCACGGAAGTCTGCAACCCGATCCGACCAGTTCCGACGAACCGCCTTTCAATCAACGCAACTACGAATCCCTCGGCATCATCTATCCGGCCAAAGGCACCAAGCGTGGTTTCGACGTATCCGCACAACGCCTCGCGTGGTCGAACTGCGATCTCGCCTTCGGTGGCGCGTCGACCGGTTGCGTCGGCTGGAACGACGGCATGCCCGCGAACGCGCCTCTCTACAATTTCCGCGCGGCGGATGGTGCACGTTTGAACTTCGACGACGCGGCCAGCGACATTCTCACCATGGACGGCTGGAATCCGCCCACGACATACGGCCCCAAATCCTACATGCCCGCCGTGATGCGCCCCAACGCCTCGTCCGGTTTTCAAGTGTTGACCGGCGCCGGTGCAAACGGATCGGATTCGATCTGGCTCGACGGCGCACAACAGATGAACGAGTTTGTTCCCGACAACGCGCTCAAGCTCATGCGTCGTCGCAACGCGATGCCGACCATCGAAGGCAACGAGCGTTCGAGCGGCTCGACGTTCGCGACGCTTAGTTCCGGGCAGACGGCGCTGGTCACGGCCGGCGGAATGGATGTGTACTACGAGCCGAGCAATGCGAGCAGCGTGGTCAAGCAAGCGGTGCCGGATTATTTGAATCGAGTAGGTCAGGTCGGCGCTTGGTTGAGCTGGACGAAACTCAATACGGGCTCGGCGTTGATGTCGCTGTCGGACTATTGTCGCTCGCCAGATCCGTGCGTTCGCGCGACTTCTTGGTTTCATGCACCATTTGACGGTAGCGCCGTTACGCCTACCTGGGGCGGAAGTTACAGCCTCGTCACGCTCGACTATGCCAAGGAAATCACTGCGGCGGGCAGCACACAGCTTGCACCGTTCTTCGCCGACGTCGACGACAGCGGGTTTCAAGCTTTCTCGATCACGGGAGGCGCTATTACGAACAAGCCGTTCATCGCTTCTGGAAATTTTGCTTCACCCACTGAGCGCGCGCTTGTAGTGCTCGATCATAAAGACGCCACGCCAGATGACCCCTTGTATAGCCATCTCGCCCTGTATCGCCCCGATGTTGCCAAGACTTATGCATCTCCGGTTCCGCATCTGGATGGCATTGTTGTCGGAAGGTACATCGACGATCAATTTCCTCAGATCGTTGATACCTTCGATCAAGGCGAAAAGAGCGTTTTGCTGGTTGGTACGAATTTAGGCGCAACTATTCAAGACGGCATCCGTTACGTCACCGTTTCAGACAGCAAAGGCGCAATCAAGGGCGTTTTCCCGGTAAATCCTGCCGAAGCGTTCAACGGCGAAGACGCGTTGGTGGTTCCCGGTTTAAGCACCCTCGATGAAACGGGCGACTACACGCTTACCGCGTATAACGCTAACGCATCGGCGAAGACGGATTTTCATATCAAGAATCCTTCGATCGCCGCATCGACGAACTACGATTGGCTAACCTCACGTGAGTGCGGATTGCTGCCAGACACTATCGATGGTTCCTTATGGCCGAAGGAAATTGACGTCACCGTCAAGGGCTTTCCGTCGGCAGACCTTCTTCAAGAAGTGCGTTGGGTGAAAAACACAGACGGCAAGCAACTATCGGTGCCGGCATCGGGCTACGCATCGCTGTCGGGTGATGTGATCACCTTGACCGTTCCGCAAAGCGGAAAACTAGACGACGGCACATGGCGCATCTTTATCAAAGCCGACGGTCTCTGGACCGAAGTGCCGCGGACGTGGGATGTTCATCGCGATTCGGCGACGCTTTCCCGCTGCTCGTCGCAATTGGATTTTGTCAACGAAGAAGCCTACGGGCAGACGTCGAATAACGACTATTACCTCGACACGGTTGAATATCCCGCGTGGCCGCACATCGTTACCGGCACGTTTAAATTTTACGGTACGGGGTTCATCTCTTCGCACATTCAATCCGTAGGCTTGCGACAAAACGACAAGCGATTCTTCAGCATCTCCGCCGAGGTTGTGAACGACAACGAAATCGATGTGAACTTTGGAAGCATGGCGACGACGCTGAAACCCGGCATCGAAACCGATCTGTTTTTTTACTCAGAGCCCGCCGAAGTCGTCGCAGCTAACGGTGTCCCTGCATCGGGTGGACGACTCAATTGGCGAACTCCCAGAAGTGGAACGGGCACACCACAGCCGCCGCAAATCACCGATATTCTCAATAGCGGCAACGGGCCAGACGGTACGTTTATTTCCGGAGACGTCATAAAGGTAAGCGGCAAGAATGTCCTTTATCCCGTACCAACGGCCACGACACTTATTCTGAAAGACGACGCTGGCGATCAGTATCTTCTTATGAATCCGCGTCTGCCGGACGACTGGTACACACATCACTATGACAACGACAGCATGGTGTTGTACTTCACAGTGCCCGATGATTTGTCGGCGGCGAAAATCTCCGGTTCATCCGATCGAAGAGCAGACTTCGGGACTGGTCTAGTAGTTGCCACGAGCAGTGCGCTTGGAACCTTCGATTACACAACACTTGCTCTCGAAGCGCTGCTCGCGGCGCCACCACAAGTAAAACTTGCTGTCATCGGTGCCGCTTTCGAAGGCGTAAGTATTTACGTTGGCACACAAACGTCGACATGGCTCATTAAGACAATCAAAGCAAGTAGCGCAACGCATACGATTCCGACGAGCATCCCCGGCCAAGCGGCGGACA
This sequence comes from Rudaea sp., assembly GCA_036271355.1. Taxonomy (GTDB): domain Bacteria; phylum Pseudomonadota; class Gammaproteobacteria; order Xanthomonadales; family Rhodanobacteraceae; genus Rudaea. The sequence continues at coordinate 10,098 of DATBAU010000219.1, forward strand.
ATCAAACAAAAGACCCGACGGATCCACTCGCGCTTTATCACGTCACATACATCGCGAGCAACGTGAGCTTCATAAGCCCATTCGACACTGATTTGCATCATCTGATAATCAAATCGACGCCACAGAATTCAGTGGATGTCGCCACCCGGGCCGTCGATCGCTATTTGCGCGATGCATATCCGTTTCGCGGCAGCTTCACGATTGATCGTTTCGATTGGCGCACGCCGCTAACACGTGTTGCCATCACTGAAATCATTCCGCTACCGATCAGTCCTTCAGCGCCACTTGGAGTGACCGATCCTGCAGCAGTGGGAATACCGTTGGGGTACTACTATTGCAAAGCGCAAATGACCTCAATCACCAATCTTGCTTACTCGCAAAACTTTTTTTTCGTAGCGCCGGACACATACGATCAAATCGGCGTCTGGAATACACTTCAGTGGCGATGGGACACATATGAGACGGATTATCTGAAACCACCTTATTTAGGGTTCACGCTCACAGCCGGTGGCGGTTGCTGGCGCGCGAACGGCACGACTATTCCGCTGTTCATGTCCAACGACATCTCGAACTACACAGACGTTTTGTAACGTAAAGTGAAAAACGGCGGCTGCATTGGTGGCTGCCGTTTTTCCATAAGCTGGAAAATCCCCCGCGTTCCTGCGACATTGCGCATCATGGAACGCCTCACTGCCCGAGAACTGTTCGACAAAGTCGGCACGCGCCTAGCCTTGCGCTGGGCGGCCGGCCAACGCGGCGAGTCGCGCGCGATCGTACCGGCGGAAAAACAATCGCGGCGGCCGTCGCTCGCCGGTTATCTCAACATCATCTATCCGAACAAGATCCAGATCATCGGCACCGAGGAACTCGCGTGGCTCGATGGTCTGGATTCGCGTCAGCGCTGGGAGCTGATCGAGAAGATCATGGGCTTTCATCCGACGGCGCTGATCGTGACGAAAGATCAAGCAGTCCCCGCCGATTTGCGCGATGCCGCCAACGAATCCGGCACGCCGATCTGGGTGAGCAGTCAGCGCGGCCATGAGTTGCTGACGTATCTGCAATACCACCTCGCGCGGATGCTCGCGCGGCGCGTGACGCTGCACGGCGTGCTGATGGAGGTGTATTCGATCGGCGTGCTGATCACGGGCGAATCGGGATCGGGCAAATCCGAACTCGCGCTCGAACTCATCACACGCGGACATCGCCTCGTCGCCGACGATGCGCCCGAGTTCACGCAGATCGCGCCGGATGTCATCGATGGATCGTGCCCGGAAATGCTGCAGGATCTGCTCGAAGTCCGCGGCTTGGGCATTCTCAACGTGCGCGAGATGTTCGGTCATACGGCCGTAAAGCCGTCTAAATACCTTCGTCTGATCGTGCATCTGCAGATCACGGCGCGCTCGGTGCCGATCGAACACGGCGGACTCGAGCGAATTTACGGCGACAACAGTTATCGCGACGTACTCGACACCAAGATTCCACAAACCACCATTCCCGTCGCGCCGGGCCGCAATCTTGCCGTACTTGTCGAAGCCGCCGTGCGCAATCACGTGCTGAAGACCAAAGGCATCGATCCGGCGCAGACGTTCCTTGATCGTCAAGCGCATCAAATGCGAAAGCAGCCCGCCTGGTAATGGCGACGGGACCGGACAATCCGAAACCCACTCCGACGCGTTTGATCGTCGTCAGCGGCATGTCGGGCTCCGGTAAAACCATCGCACTGCGCACGCTCGAAGATCTCGACTATTACTGCGTCGACAACCTGCCCGGTTCGCTGTTGCCGGCGTTCGTCGCCGAAGTGGCGCAAGCCGGGTTGCATCCGAGATTGGCCGTCGGCATCGACGTGCGCAACCGCACGAAAGATCTCACCATCCTGCCGCAAGTGTTGGCCGACGTCGCGAAGGAAGGCATCGAATCGCGACTGATTTTTCTCGACGCGCGCGACGACGTTTTGTTCAAACGTTATTCCGACACGCGCCGTCGTCATCCGTTGACGGGCGAAGGCGTTTCGCTCGCCGACGCCATCGCGCGAGAACGCAAATTGCTCAAACCGTTGTCGTCGATCGCCGACAGTGTGATCGACACCGGCGATTTCAACGTCCATCAACTGCGTCGTTTGATCGCGACCGAATTCGGCATGGCGGGCGGTCCGTTGTCGCTGCTGTTCGAATCGTTCGCGTACAAACGCGGCGTGCCGGCGGATGCGGATTTCGTGTTCGACGCACGTTGTTTGCCGAATCCGCATTGGGATGCGCAGATGCGTCCGCTGTCCGGCCGCGACCGCGCCGTGCGCGAATGGCTCGAAACGAAACCCGACGTCATGCAATATCTCGGCGACGTGCAGCATTTTCTCGATTCGTGGCTACCGCGTTTCGAAGCCGAGAATCGTTCGTACGTGACGATCTGCATCGGCTGCACCGGCGGACGTCATCGTTCCGTATATCTCGCCGAACGACTCGCCGAACATTTCCGTCAGCAGCGCGAACAGGTGCTGACGTTCCACCGGGAACTGGAGTGATGGCATGACCGTCGGCGTCCTTTTGTTGACGCACGAAGCGATGGGCGCCGCGCTCGTGCAGACGGCGCGCCATATCCTCGGCCGCATCGCGTTGCCGATGGACAGCTTCGCCGTGCCGCCGGGCACCGACATCGACGCGGCGCTCCGCGACGCCGCCGCGCGTGTGCGTGCGCTCGATCGCGGCGAAGGCGTGCTCGTTCTGACCGACGTCTATGGCGCAACACCGAGCAATATCGGCGAAAAACTGCGCGGACTCGGTTGCGACGTGCGCCGCGTATCGGGACTCAATCTGCCGATGTTGCTACGCGTACTGAATTATCCCGAACAGAACCTGTCCGAACTCGCACAGACCGCATCGAGCGGCGGCCGCACGGGGATCCAGATCGACGATGCTTGAGCGCGACGTCACGATATCCAACAAACTCGGCCTGCACGCGCGCGCCTCGGCCAAGCTCGTGCAGTTGTTGCAGGGTTATCCGTCGTGCAACGCCTGGCTCATTCATCGCAACCGCGAAGTGAACGCGAAAAGCATCATGGGCGTGATGATGCTCGCGGCCGGCGTCGGCAGCACGATCACGCTGCGCACCGACGGCGAGAACGAAGCCGCCGCGCTCGACGCGATGGTCGATCTGTTCAATCGCAAGTTCGACGAAGGCGCATGAGCACGCGCTTCGTCATCGACGGCATTCCCGCTGCGCGCGGCATGACGTTGGGGCGCGCGCGGTTGGTCGAGCCCGGACAAATCGACATCGACGTCCGCCCGCTCGACGAACGCGAGATCGAGCCGGAAGTCGCGCGCCTGCGCGAAGCGCTCGCGCGCGCGCGCGACGAGCTCAACGTGCTGCGCGAAAAACTGCACGGCGCGCTCGCGCGTGAAGTCGGCGAATTTATCGACGCGCACAGTCTCATCCTCGACGATCCGGAATTGACGTCCGGCCTGTTCGATTTGATTCGCCGCGGCCGTTATCGCGCCAGCGCTGCGCTGAAGATGCAGCGCGACCGCATCGCGGCGGTGTTCGACACCATCGACGATCCGTATCTACGCAGCCGGCGCGAAGATGTCGATCACGTCATCGGCCGCGTGCAGGCCGCGCTCGTGCGCGACACCACGCCCGCCGAACGGCAAATCGCCTCGCGCGTCGGCAGCGTGCTCATCGGTGACGCATTCGCGCCGGCTGAACTCGCGCACCTGACCGAACACGGCGTGCTCGGCGTGGTCACGACCGGCGGCAGCGCGCTGTCGCACAGCGCGATCCTCGCGCGAAGCATGCGCTTGCCGATGATCATCGGCGCGCACGACGCGCTGCGCCGGATCACCGACGACGATCTGCTGCTGCTCGACGGCGGCGCGGGACAGGTCATCGTGCACCCGACGGCGCAGGATCTCGCGCGCTATCGCCAGTTCCAGCGCGACCAGGCGCGCAACGACGAGCAGCTGTCGCGCCTCAAGCACGAACGCACGATGACGCGCGACGGCGTCGAGATCCATCTATACGCGAACGCCGAACTGTCCGCCGATGTCGCGCAGGCGCGCAATTGCGGCGCGGCCGGCATCGGACTGTATCGCACCGAATTCCTGTTTCTGCAGCGCCACGAATTGCCCTCCGAAGACGAGCAATATACGGCGTACCGCGATCTCGTGCTCGCGATGGGCGGCGCGCCCGTGACGATCCGCACGCTCGATCTCGGCGCCGACAAAGCCGACGGCACCGGACTCGCGCTGCGCGAAGAACCCAATCCCGCGCTCGGTGTGCGCGGCGTGCGGCTGGCGATGCGGCATCCGGCGATCTTCACGACACAGATGCGCGCGATCCTGCGCGCGTCGAGTTTCGGTCACGTGCGTATCCTTGTGCCGATGGTGACGACCGGTGAGGAAATCGCCGGCGTGCGCGCGCTGATGAACGAGTGCGCGCGCGATCTGCGCGCGGGCGGTCACGAGATCAGCGATCACATCGAACTCGGCGCAATGATCGAAGTACCCGCCGCCGCGATCGCGCTGCCGGGCATGATCAAGCAACTGGATTTCATCGCCATCGGCACGAACGATTTGACGCAATACACGCTCGCCGTCGATCGCAACAACGACGCGCTTTCCAATCTATACGATCCTTTGCACCCCGCCGTGCTGAAACTCGTCTCGCAAATCATCGCGGTGAGCAAGAAGGCCGGCAAGGACGTCACCCTGTGCGGCGAGATGGCGGGTGAAACGCGCTACACCGCGCTGCTGCTTGCGTTGGGGCTGACCGGTTTCAGTATGCATCCCGGCGCGCTGCTCGAAGTTCGGCATGCGGTGTCGGCGTGTCATCGCGGCGAGCTGATGGCGATGTCGAAGAAATTGCTGCGTGCGCAGAGTCGCGTGAACATCGAACGTGTCGTCGAAGCGATGCGATGACCGCGTATCGACATTGTTGACACAAGGTCGGTCCAGCGGCTACGCTCTGGCACACAGGAGTCAATCATGCGCGTGACAGTGAAAATGTGGGGCAACAGCGCTTCCGTGCGCATACCGGCACCGGTGCTGGCCGCAGCGAAACTGCATGTCGATTCGACGGTGGACGTCCGCGAGGAGGCCGGCCGAATCATCGTCGAGCCCGTGTTCGAAGGTGACACGGACATCGCGTCACTCATTGCCCGCATCACGCCGGACAATGTGCACGACGAACTCGACTTCGGCGTGTCCGTCGGCAAAGAATCACTGTAATGCCGACGCGGTATGTGCCGGATGCCGGCGACGTCGTCTGGCTGCAATTCGATCCGCAGGCAGGTCACGAACAGGCCGGTCACCGTCCAGCGCTCGTGCTCAGTCCCTCGCAATACAATGCCAAGACCGGACTGATGTTGTGCTGTCCGCTCACCACCCAGATCAAAGGCTATCCCTTCGAGGTCGGCATTGCCGACGCGCGTCGTGGCGTGGCGCTCGCCGATCAACTGAAGAGCCTCGATTGGAGGGCTCGCAAAGCGAAGTTGCGCGGCAAGGCGACGCGTGCGGAATTGTCCGAGGTGCGGCGCAAGGCGATCGCGTTGATCGGTGAAGCATGAGCCTGATGTCGAGCATCAATCCATCCGTCGTGAATCGGGCCTCCGAGCTCGCCGATCAGTTTCGCACTGCGGATCCGTTTCGCCACATCGTCATCGAGAACTTTTTTACCGACGAGGCATGCGCCACATTGCTCGGCGATTTCCCGGCATTCGAACGCGGCAACGCGCGCAACGAAGCGGGCGAGATCGGGCATAAATCGACGGTCGAACGCATTCGTGAACTCGGCCGCTCGTACGCGACGCTCGACGATCTGATCCAGACGCCGCAATTCCTCGCGCTGATCGGCACGATCACCGGAATTCCCGATTTGCTCTACGACCCGTGGTATTTCGGCGGTGGCACGCACGAAAACCGCGAAGGCCAGGACCTAGACGCACACGTCGATTTCAACCGTCATCCGGTCGAGCGCTGGCATCGGCGGCTGAACCTCATTGTGTATCTCAACCACGAATGGGACGACGCGTGGGGCGGTTCGCTCGAACTGCATTCGAATCCGCGCGCCGATGACGATCGTGTGAAACTCATCACCCCGCTGTATAACCGCGCGGTGATTTTCGAGACGACCGAAACGAGCTGGCACGGCTTCAGCCGCATCGGGTTGCCGGACGACAAGAAAAACATGTCGCGCCGGTCGATCGCTTTATACTTTTATACAACGCAGCGTCCGCAGGAAGAACTCGCCGACACGCATTCGACGATCTACGTCGATCGTCCGCTGCCCGACAAGTTCAAGCCCGGACACACGCTGAGCGAACACGACGTGCACGAACTTCGGGTTATTCTCGCGCGACGCGATCAGCACAATCAGCGGTTGTATCGCGACATCACGAACTTGACCTCGCAGCTGGAACGGTCCGAAGCAGCGGTGAATAGCGGCAACGTTGGGCGTCTGCGCCATCTCGCGCAACGCGCGTGGCGGCGCTTCGGCCGCAAATCGTGAATGGCGAAACGCGCGAACGCCGCGGCGCGTTCGCGACGATCGGCCGCGCGCTTTACGACTGGCTGATCCCGACGTGCTTTCTCCTCGTTGCGCTCTATTTCGCCGCGACGACCGCGAACGTGCTTGCGCGATATGCGTTGCGCCAGCCGTCGTTCGATCAGTTCAAGGAATATGCGCACTATCTCTCGCAGCCGATCCTGACATCGATATTCATGCTGGAGAATGGGCATCGCCCAGTCTTTCCGGCGCTGATCGCCAATATAGAAATCGCGGCGATGCACGGTGATCAGCGATTGCAACTGGCCATCGGCTGCGCGTCCATCGCGCTGTCGGTGCTGATCATCGCGATCGTCGCGTGGCGTCATGCGATGCCGCGCGCGGCGCGTGCGGCGGCAGTTCTGCTCGCCGTCGTCGGCATACTGTGGCTCGCCAACGCGCGCATGCTCGTGCAGGGGATGGGAGAGTTGCAGGTGTATCTCGTGGTGGCGTCGGTGCTCGCCGCCGCGTTGGCGACGTGGCGCGCTTACCGTCTCGATTCGGCGTGGGCGATGGTGCTCGCGGCGCTCGCGTGCACCGTCGCGATGTTCACGTTCGGCGCCGGCGCGGCGGCATTTCCAACCGTGATCGCACTCGGGTTTTACTTGCGCTTGCGCTGGCGTTTGCTGGCAATACCGGCGTGCGCTTGGGTGATCTGTCTCGCGCTCTACATGGTCGTTTTGCCTGGACACGAAAGCGTGCAGCACGGTCTCACGCTGCGTCCGCTCGATTCGGCGTTGGCCACCGCGCGATGGTTGTCGTCGCCATGGGGGAACGCGTTTTTCGGACTCGCCGATACGCCGATACAACCGTGGCTGGCGCACGGACTTTCCGGCATGGCGAGCGCGGCCAATTCCGTCGTCGACATCACGCATGTGTCGTGGCCGACGATCTGCACCGTCTTCGGCGTGCTCGGTGGGCTCGCATTCGGCGTGCGCATCGTTGTGCGCTATTTGCGTCGCGCCGAGCCGAGCCGCTACGAAACCGTCGCGAATGCGTTGTGCATCCTCGGCTTGCTCATCGGCGGCGTGATCGCGCTTGGTCGCCTCGACTATCTCGATGCGTTGCCGACACAGGCCTTCGCCGATCGTTATCTCGCGTGGCCGTGCCTGTTCTGGACCGGCCTCGCGCTGCTGATTCTCGACGACGTATGCCGCAGCGGCCGACGCACCGCCATCGGCGCGATGCTGACGTGGTGCTTTCTTCTCCCCTTCGTGCTGTGGCCGACGCATCGCTCGTGGGCCGGATGGGCGGCGGAACTGTATCGCGCGGCCGAACGCTCGGCCGCATCGGCGCGCAGCGACGTGTTCGATCCCGATGTGTTTCCCGACAACGACGACGCGAACCGCGATGACGTGTTGACATCGCTCGCCGGGTTCAAGTCGCAGAGATTGGCGATGTTCGCGGATCCCGGCTGGGAATTGATGGGCACGACCGTCGCGCCGGCGGAACCGCGCGCCGACATTTTCATCGAAGCGCAGACGATCGCGCGTTTCGACGATCCGTTGTCGAAACTACCGTCCGCGCGCGTGCAAGGCGTGGTGCGCGATGGTTTGAATCGGATGCGCGATTGTCAGTTGGCCGTGATCGATGAAGACGATCGCGTGGTCGGCACCGCGCAATTCAGTTTCTACGATCGCGGCGGCGGCATTCGCTTGCAACATCGAGCGATCCGCGGCTTCGATGCGTATATCCGCGACTACCGCGCGCAGCAGCGGTATCGAATCGCGGTGATCCAGACCGCAACGCGGCAACTCGTCGCGCAAGCGCCCATCGCGCCGGCGGGCTAAGGTTTGCGCTCGCGAAAAACGAACAGGTGATTGAGTAGAAAACCGGCGAAGACGAACGCCACGCCGGCGGCGATCTGCGCGAGATATGCATTCACGCCGAGCGCCAATGAGGTCTGCAGCACCGCGAAGTTCACGGCGTAGGCGAGCAGGAACATCGGCAGGAAACGCGTCGCGTCGCGCGTCAGCGTGCCGGACGAACGGAACACCCAATACCGGCTTTGCACGAACGACAGCAGGCATCCGACCGCGTAGCCGATGACGTTGCTCACCGTCGGCGTCAAGCCGAAATGCATGCACGCGAAAATGATCGCGTAGCCGATGACCGTGTTGACGACGCCCGACAGCGAATACTTCGCGAACAGCCGCGCGAGTTTCACGGCGCGACGAACTCCGCGCAATATTGCGCACCGAGCGGCAGCCAGCCCAGCATTTTTTCGAGCGGCCGCAGCCATTTCAGCGGCTTCGGAAAAAACAGCGTGTAGCGTTTTTTCGCGAGTGCGAGACCGGCGCCGCGTGCGGTATCGATCAGTTCGTTCGGCGGAATCATCTTCGCGCCGACATCGAACGGACAGCGCTCGAATACCCAGCGCGTCACCGGATTGCGTGGATTGTGTTCGAACACGAATAGTCGTCCGCCCGGCGCGAGCGCTTCGCCGCACCGTTGCAGCCATTGCGCGAGTTCGGCGCGCGCAACGTGATGGAAAACATTCGCGGCGAACACGACGTCGAAACGTTTCGCGGCGATCTCGTTCCAGTCGGCCGCGAGTACGGCCGACGGCGCGCGTTGCGCGGCGTGGCGCAGCGATTCGCTCGACGGATCGAATCCGAAGACCTGAGCCTTTGGAAATGCGGCGACGAGATATTCGAGACTGCGACCCGCTCCGCAGCCGAAGTCGAGCAGCCGATGAATGTCGCGGCCGCGCGAGGCCGCCGCGAGATAGTCCACTTTGTAGCGCGCGAAGTACGCATCTTCTTCCATGCCGGCCGGCAGCGACGCGCGCAATGTGCGGTCGTAGTCGTCGGCATGGCGATCGAATTCATTCTCCATCGTGCGGATCCGTTTCAACTCCGCCGACGCGTTCGCGCACCGCGAATTGCGGTTTTCGATTGAGCTTCAAATACGCGCGGCCGAGGTATTCGCCGATCACGCCGAGAAACAGCAACTGCAGTCCGCCGAGAAACAGCACGATCGTCATCACCGACGCCCAGCCCGCTGGCGTTTCGGGATATCTCAGTTTGTCGACGATCACCGCGACCAGCGCCAGCGCGGCCACGCCGGCGAGCACCGCGCCGATGAACGACGCGACGCGCAGCGGAATCACGGAAAAACTCGTCGCCATTTTCAGCCACAGCGAGAGCGAGCGGCGCAGGTTGTAGTTGCCCTCGCCTTCGAGTCGTTTCTGATGCGGAATCGGCACGCTGGTGATGCGCCGCGTGACGTCGAGGATCAATCCGTCGATGTAGGCGTACGGTCCGTCGTAGCGCACAATCTCGCGCACGACGCGCCGATGCAGCGCCTTGAACGACGACAGATACAGTCCGCGCGGTTTCCGGAGCAGGAACGACGCGACGCGATCGTTGAGCCAGCTTCCGATTTTCTTCCACGCTGCATGCTGCCGATCGACATACGTGGTGTAGCAGACGTCGAATCCGCCGCGCACCGCGTCGACGAGATCGAGAATCGTCTGCGGCGGATGCTGCAGATCGTCGTCCATGATCACGACGACATCGCCGCGCGATTGATTGAGCCCGGCCATCGTCGCGTTGTGCTGACCGAAGTTGCGCATGAGGCAGATGCCGCGCACGAACGGATAGCGCGCGGCCAGATCGCGGATCACGTTCCAGCTATTGTCGGGACTCGCATCGTTGACGAGGATGAGTTCGAAACGTCCCGCGACATCCGGACGCTGCATCGCCGTTTCGACCTGCTCGACCAGATGCGGCAGGATCGTCTCGCTCCGGTAAACCGGAACGACGATCGACACATCAGGCCGCGGTTGAGTCATGGGGCGCGTAATACTTTTCAAGGGTCCGGCGCAGATAACCCGCGGGGAAGGAAACGCCGCAACGCGCGAGCGCTGCGTGGATGCGCGCCGTGTCGATGCGATAACCGGCGCCCGCGTCGATTATATCGAAAAGTGCGCGATGGCCGACGACGTCCTCGATACCGTGCACGATAGCGAGAATCGCCACGTTGTTCGTGCACGCGACATTGATCGTTTCCGCGCACGCACCGTCGCGCACGAGTTCCAGCACGATGCGCGCGACATCGTCGACATCGATGACATTACGCTCCGCGTGGCGATAGACCTCGAATCGTTCCGACCGCACGATGCGGGCGTGAAGATAGTTGAGCAACGTGTGTGGATTCGGCGTGCGGCCCGCGAGTTGCGGCAGGCGCAGGATCAGATACCGCGAACGTTGCGCGACGATCTGTTCCATCGCGCGCTTGTGCTGAACGTAGGCACTGTCGCGCGACGCCGCGTCTTCGATGCTGCACGTGCTGAAATAAAGCAGCATTCGGTCTGTGTCGAGTTGGGAAATCGCCGTCTGCAAGCGCTCGCGTTCGCGTTCGAATTCACGCACATCGCGACAACCGGAATTCGACACGCCGGCCGCGTAAATGCAAACGCCCGCGAGCGCATCGAGGTGCGGCCGAAACGCGCGCGCGACAACGCCGCTTCCGACGATGAGGCCGGGCGTTTTATTTGTGATCGAGGATGGCACCGATCAATCTCCAGGCCAGTTTACGATCGTCGCTCGATGTGCCATCGCGGTTCGGCAGGAATGTCTCCGAAAGGGAAATTGAATAGTCGACATTATACAAGCGCGATTCGTTGCACCCAGTCGAAACACGATGACCACATCATCTATTTTTCAAAACGCTGGTTCGAGCAGCACGTCGTGTTTGTGGTCGGTTGAACCAGCCTCGCTAGCGACGCGATTGCACACAGGGTCCCCCGTCGGCGCTACCTGATCGTTCTGTCAGGTAATGCGACCTCACCGATGCCCCTGCGTTAAAATGCGCGTTCGCTCGGCGAGCGCCACTCCAAATTTTTCGTCGCCGATCACGCCGAGAAAAAAACGATGCCGTCCGTTTTCACCGAAAAATTCCCGCTTCCGCGATCGACTGCCTGGATAATCGCTGCAAGTTGCGCAGTGATGTGCGCTCTGCTCGTCGTCGACGAATGGAGCGTCATCGGGCATGTCGCGGGAATGTCGCCGCGAACGCCGGGGCTTGCTGCGGATCGTGTCATCGTCTGCGTGTGTGCGACGCTCGTATTGCTCGCCTGCGTCACGGTGCTCCGTCGTGGTGCTTCCGTTGCTTCGGCCTTCTTCATCGGCGCGCTGAGCGGCGCGGGCTTTTTCGCCGCTTCGATCGGGACATCGATTCTCGATCCGACCGCCACAAGCTGGCTTCTGCGCGGCGCCGACTGGACCACCCATTACGCAGGTTGGGCGATGTTTCGCAACGCACCGTGGGAGTGGCCGCCCGGCGTCTTGCACGAACTGATGTATCCGCGCGGAACCGCGATCATCTTCACCGATTCGCTTCCGATCGTTTCGCTGCTGCTCAAACCGTTTTCCGCGTGGCTGCCCGACACTTTCCAATTTACCGGCGGCTGGTTCGCATTGTGCTGCGTGCTGCAAGGCGGATTCGGCGCATTGCTCGCGCAGCGATGGACGCGCAATCCCGCCGTCACCCTCGCCGCGTCCGCGATGTTCCTTTACGCGCCGGCGTTTCTCCATCGCATGCCGCATGCGACGTTGATGGCGCAATGGCTGATCTTGGCGAGCCTGTGGTTGTATTTCCGCCCAACGATTCCACGCGGAGCGGTCGCCGAGACGTGGCCGTGGTGGACGTTCGCGCTGATCGCCGCGGGCACGATGCCTTATCTGGCAGCCATGGTGCTGGCGATTTTCTTCGCGTATTGCGTGCGGCGGCGTTGGGTCAATCGCGAACGCAGTTTCGGCCAGGTGGCTGCGATGCTGTTCGGCGCGATCTTCGTCGTCGTCAGCATGTGGTGGATCAGCGGCGCGATGGTCGTCAGAGCGCACAACGCGAGCGGCGGCGTCTCGCACGGCGTGTATTCGTTCAATCTGCTCGGGTTCTTCAATTCGTACGGTTGGTCGATGCTGTTGCCGGGACTGCCGGTCGCGTCGCCGGAACAGATGGAAGGCTATTCGTACCTCGGACTGGGTCTGATCGCGTTGCTCGTGCTGCTGGTGATCGAAGCACTCGTGCGACTTCGTCGTCCGCACTGGCCCTCGCGGCATTGGCCGCTGCTCGTGGTCACGCTGTTGACGGTGGCGTTCGCCGCCAGCACCGTCTTCACGATCGGCGCGTGGACGCTGATCGACTATCCGTTGAGCACACCGCTGTTTGCCGCGTTCCGCAGTTCGGGACGTTTCGTCTGGATCGCGTATTACCTCACCATCCTTGCGCTACTCGTATTCACCGTCAAACGCTTCGGAACGACCGCAGCGAGTGTGCTGTTGACGTGCGCATTCGCGCTGCAGGCATGGGATTACACCAATTCGCATCGACAGGCCGCGCACTTGCGCGATGGTGCGAACTGGCCGCCACCGATGCAATCGCTCGACGATCCGGGCTGGAACGAACTCGCCGCAAACCGGCGCCATCTCACGCTGATACCGCCGCCGCCCTGCGGCGACCCGGCCGGTCCGATCCTTCCGTTTCAGCTCGTTGCCGCGCGCAATAGACTGACGTTCAATTCCGCGTACGTCGCTCGCTGGAATCCGAAGAAGGAAATTCGGTACTGCAATCAGCTATCCGATCAGTTGGCGAAAGGCGACCTGCATGACGACGAGTTGTACGTAGTAACGGACGCGTGGCTCGAACGCTTTCAGCACAGCGACAAATCGCCGACATGCCGCATGCTCGATGGTTTTCGCGCGTGCGTGGTCGCTCCGCCTCGATAACGCGCGGCTGCTATCGCGCGCGCTGCTCGTCCAGCGTCAGCGCCACTTTGTCACGCAGATAAACCGGCAACGCATATTCCGGCGCCACACCGCGTCCGCTGGCGAACTGCGGCGCGGCGAGTTGCGCGATCGCGCGCGCTTGCGGATGCCGCGTCCCATCGGCCCACGCCGGCGGTTGCGGCAAACGTGCGCTCAACGCGTCGTGATACGCGTTCCAGCCGCTGCCGACGACGCTCCATTGTCCATTTGTATACTTCGCCGCCTCCGGCAACACCAGCATGCTCGCCGGTCCCACCGATTCGGCGCCGAGCGATTCGACCAGCCCGTCGGATTTGCGTCGGAATGCACCGGCATACACCTCGCCCATGCGTGCGTCGATCGTCGCGAGGATTGACGCGTCGCCGGGCGGCACATCTTGCGCGAGTGCAGCGAGCGACGACACCGGAATGACGGGAATGTCGAGTCCGAGCGCCAATCCTTGCGCCACCGAAATCGCCAGCCGCACGCCGGTGAACGCGCCGGGTCCGCGCCCGACGGCGACGGCATCGAGTTCGCGTCGCGACATGCCCGCTTCGTCGAGCAGCGATTCGATCATCGGCAGGATCAGCGTGGCGTGACGGCGCGGCGCGAGTTCGCTGCGTTCGAGCACGGCGCCGTCGCGCAGCAACGCGGCGGAACAGTTCTCGGTGGAGGTTTCGATGGCGACGATCACGTTCGGCATGGACGCATCCTACAGCGCGACACCGCGCGCCGTAACGCCATTAACGACCGCGCACATGGCGGCACGCGGATCGAGTTGAGGCGTGGCGCGGGCAGATCGGGCTACGCGGCGGGCGGCTGCCACAGTTCGACGCGATTGCCTTCCAGATCCATGATCCAGCCGAATTTGCCGAACTCCGTGTCCTGCACTTTGTCGTCGACCTGCACGCCTTCCTTGCGCAGACGATCGAGCAGCGCGTCGAGATCGTCCACGCGAAAATTGATCATGAAATCCTTCGTGCTCGGCTTGAAATAGTCCGTGCCTTCCTTGAAGGGCGACCACAGCGTGAAGCCGGCGCGCTTCTCGTCCTCGGGGAACATGGCGCCGCCGAAATCGGTGATCGTGAGTCCGAGATGTTCGCCGTACCACGCCGCCAGCGCTTTGGGATCTTGCGCCTTGAAGAAAAATCCGCCGAGCCCCGTCACGCCCGCCATGGTTCGCTCCTAAATCCGTTGTGGTGGATTGCTATCGTAACAGGCGGTGAGCAACGCGCCGAGTTCGGCATCGTCAGCGAATTCGATGTCGTCGATGCGTGCGATGAAGCGCACCGGCTGACCGGAGTTGGTGAAGAAGGCAGCGCGAAAACCGGCGATGCGCGACAGCGGAACATCCGCGTCGACGCTTTCGATGCCGCGTTGTGACAGACCGCGCTTGAGCAGTTGTTTGCTGACGCCTTCGAGCTGTCGCGCGTTCGGCCAAACGACTCGTTTTCCATCGAAGAAGGCGACGTTCCAGATCGACCCTTCGGAAACCTTTTCGTTTCTATCGACGAACAACGCATCGTCGAAACCGGCTTGTTGCGCGAGACGGCGATGATGGAACAGCGCGAACGTGCCGACGTGTTTCACCTGCGGCACATCGCGTTCGTACGGAAACGATTTGACGCGCAACGGTTGCATCGAGGCGATCGGCGCATTGGTCACAGCGATCAGCACGTCCGGTTTCGCCGCGTCGGCTGGACGATCGCGGTTGTACGCACGCGAAAAGACGTTGATGCGTACCGACAATTCTGCGTTGTCGCCGTCGATGGTATTGCGCAGCCAGTCGCGAACGACATCGCCATCGAGCGGATGGCCGAACAGAAATCGCGTCGATGCATCGAGACGTTGCAGATGCAGATCGAGTCCGCGCGCGCAGCCGTTCGCGACGCGCATCGCGGTGAAGTGGCCGTAGTTGGTCGCGATCGGCACACGTAGATCGTCGACCTGCGCCGGCTCGCCGTTGATCGTGAGTTTCGCCGTCCTCATTGCGCGAAGAACGCTTGCACGTCGGCCAGCTCGCGCGTGAGCGGCAACGGCGGCAGGCTTTGCAGAAACAGTTTGCCGTAAGCGCGCGTCGTCAATCGCGGATCGCACAGCATCAACACGCCGCGATCGGCGACGTCGCGAATCAATCGTCCCGCGCCTTGTTTCAATGCGATCACGGCGGCGGGAATTTGCCAGTCGAAAAACGGATTGCCACCGGATTCGCGCAACGCAGACAAGCGCGCTTCGAGTACGGGATCGTCCGGCGCGGCGAACGGTAACTTGTCGATGATCACGCAACTCAGCGCTTCGCCGGCGACATCGACGCCTTCCCAAAAACTCGCCGCGCCGAGCAACACACCGTTGCCCGATTCGCGAAACTCGGTGAGCAACTGATGTCGCGGCGCCGTGCCCTGCACGAACAACGGGAACGGCAAATCGACCAGCAATTCCGCCGCGCGACGCAATGCGCGATGCGATGTGAACAGCATGAACGTGCGTCCGCGCGCGGCTTCGAGCACCGGCCGCGCGGCGGCGACGACACGTTCGGTGTAACTCGGATCGTTCGGATCGGGCAAACCTTTCGGTGCATACGCGAGCGCTTGGCGCTCGAAATCGAACGGACTCGGCAGACTCATCGCAACCGGTTCGTCAAGTCCGAGCTGTCGCGCGAAATGCTGGAAGTCGCCCGCGACCGATAACGTCGCCGACGTGAAAATCCAGCTCGCATGACTCTGCTCGCGCAACGTGCGCAGCGGCGGCGCGAGATCGAGCGGCGTGGCGTGGAACGCGAAACCACTCGGCGACAATTCATACCAATGCACTGCGGTGTGCGCGGCGCCGTCGACGATATCGTGCAGACGACTGCGCAGCGTCTCGGCGCGTTCGTACACGGCCGCCATTCCGCGCGAACGTTCGGATTGTTTGCTGAGCGCATCGGCGAGCGCATCAAGCGATTCGGCGAGCGCGTGCATGTCGGTTTGCGTCGCCGCATCGCTTTCGATTACGCCGAAACCGCCTTTCCCGGGGAGGTATTCGAGCGAGAGTCGCAGCTTCCGAACCGTCGGCGTCACCGCATCGATCGGCTCGCGCAACGCGCCGAGCGCACCGGTCACGGACGCGCATTCCGCCAACGCATCGCTCGTCAGTTCGGTGATTTGACGCGACGTAACGTGCGTCGAAAAAAACTGTCCGGCCAATTCTGGAATCTGATGCGCCTCGTCCAGAATGAACGCATTCGCGCCCGGCAATATTTCGCCGAAACCTTCCTGCTTGATCGCCAGATCTGCGAACAGCAGATGATGATTCACGACGACGACATCCGCTTCCTGCGCCGCACGCCGCGCCTTCACGACGAAGCAATCGCCGAACATCGGACATTCCGCACCGACGCAATTTTCCGCAGTCGACGTCACGCGGAGCCACAGCGGCGAGTCTTCCGGAACATCGGCGAATTCTCCGCGATCGCCGCTGCCGGTGCGCTGCGCCCACTCGCGCGTCGCCTGCAACTGCGCGACGTGTTCGCGCGACGCGAGACGGCCTTCCTTATGCGTCTGATCGAGCCGGTACAGACAAACGTAGTTCGCGCGGCCCTTGAGCAGACTTGTGCGCAAGCGCGTGCCGAGTACCTCGCGCACGCGTGGGAGGTCGCGGTGGAAAAGCTGATCCTGCAACGTCTTTGTGCCCGTAGAAATGATGACGCGCTTGCCCGAACGGAGCGCGGGGACCAGATAGGCAAATGTTTTGCCGGTTCCTGTGCCGGCTTCGGCGATCAGGCTGTGGCCGTTGGCGATTGCGTCTTCGACGGCGTCGGCCATGTCCTGCTGCGACGTGCGCGGCGCGAAGCCGGGGACCTCCCGCGCGAATGGGCCGTCGGGGCCTAGCAGTTCGCGGGCGCTCCAGTTATGCATTGCATCGATCGGTAGATTGGCTGGTGGGATTTTCGCAGAAACTGTTGGGTGGCGTCGCGCGTGTTGGGTGTTTGAGGTGTTTTCTTTTGGAGCTAGAGCTTCCGCTCCAAGGAGCGGGTAACTTTTTGCTCAACGGCAAAAAGTCACCAAAAAACGTTTTTGATTGTGCTCATGGTCTGTTGTCCGCAGACAGCACGTCCGTGCTGCTGGCTGCGGACCGCGCGCATCCCTGCGCGCGATCACCGTCGCTACAAGCTGGAAAGTGACCGGTATCGAGCTTCTTGTAAAAGATCACTGCACGCCGTGCTCTCGCGGTGGGTTTGCAAGAGCAAGACAGAGAAAAAGATCTTGCTCTTAAACCTCACCGCCCTTGGCTTCGTGCAGTCATGAGTTTCAAGAAGCTTGATACCGGTCGCGCGCAGTCTGCTACGACGGTGATCGCGCGCAGGAAGCGCGCGGTTCGCGCACGGATCAGGGATGTCCGATCGCGAACAGCAACCTCGG
>DATBAU010000220.1:0-7939 GCA_036271355.1 Rudaea sp.
GCCAACACGGGCGGTCGCACCGAGAGCGAGCCGAACGAACTCGACGGCAAGCCCGTGCCCGAACCGGCCGACGGCGTGTCCGCCGGACCGATCAAAGCCAATCGCGGATCGTATCTGTCGGGAAAAGTCGCCGTCGTCACCGGCGGCGCGCGTGGTATCGGTCGCGCAATTGCGGTCGAGATGGCGGTGAACGGCGCCGACGTCGCGGTGATCGACATCGCGGGCTTCGTGAGCACGGCGTCGAACGCGAAACCGGCCAAGCCCGAAGAGCTCGATGAAACCGTGCGCCAGATCAAAGCGTCCGGAAGACGCGCGATGGCGATCAAAGCGGATATCCGCGACATCGCCGCATTGCGCAAAGCCGCTGACGACATCGAGCGCGCGTTCGGCAAGATCGATATCGTCGTCGCGGACGCGGCGATCCAACGATGGAAACCGTTGCTGGAGATGGACGACGCCGACTGGCGCGACGTCATCGACAACAATCTCAACGGCACCGCCAACACGCTCCGCGCATTCGCACCGAGAATGGTGGCGCGCAAACACGGACGTTTCATCGTGCTGTCGTCGATGCAGGGCAAACACGGCACGAAGGATGCGTCGAGCTACTCCGCGTCGAAGTGGGGCATTCTCGGATTGATGAAATCCGCCGCGCTCGAATGGGGCACGTATGGCATCACCGTGAATGCGCTCATTCCCGGATTGGTCGATACCGCCCTCACCCGCTATGAAACACGGTTGAAAGAAAGCATGGCCGAGAACGGACAGAAACCACCGGAACATCCAACACCGCAGGAAGCGTGGGACAGTCGCGCGCCGACGGTGCCGATGAAAATCGGCTGGCTCCAGCCCGAAGACATTTCGCCGATGGCGGTTTTTCTCGCGTCGGATGCGGCAGCGCTGATCACCGGCGCGGAATTCGAAGTCGACGCCGGCGATAGCGCAAAAGATATCTGACGCGTTTCGTCGCGGCTCAATCCGGCAGGCAATCGGTTTCGATAACGGCGCACTCGCTCGCGGTTGCGATGTCGAAGGTGACGTCGACTTTCGCCATCGCCTTGTTGTCGATGCTCAGGTGTCCGCTCACACGGTTGGGCTTGCTCGTGTCGAGACTCAATTCTTTTGTAACGTCGACGCGCGGGAAATCTTCCCCGTGGTTTGCGTTCGAAAGAATCAGCGTCGCGTGCTTCGTGTCCGGCGAAATTTCCAGCAGCAGCGTGCCCTGCCAAAATTGCACATAGGTGGACGTCAATTCGTGCGGCTGAAACCCGGTGTTCGACAGAATCAGGCGCGTGTATCTCAGTTGTTTGGTCGTGGCGTCGAACATGCGCACGCCGTAACCATCGAGAAGTTCGCTGGATCCGGGCATCGCGGAATTGTTCGGCGCATCGCGATAGACGACGGATGTGCCGGCGACGCGCGAGTCGGGGAATGTCGTCACGACGCAAGGAAAACGGCTGCTCGTTTTGCACGACGCGCTTTCCGGCGTTTCTTCCCACGTCGACACATTGGCTTGGTCGAATCGCCAGTTTCCATTGACGAGTGAGGCCGAGTACGACGAATGCTTGTTGTTCCCGTCCAGGAAAAGCGTGGCGCGATCGGCTTGCCGGAGTCCGCCCACCGGATGCATCGGCAACATGTCGGCGAGATAACCGTCGGCCTCCTTGCGCGTGAGCGGATCGCCCGATCCGTCGTCGCCATCGACATGCCGCGAGGCTTTGGCGTTGTCGAGCGTTTGATAGGCAGAGACGAGTTCGGCGTACGCCTTGCCCACGTCGCCACCATCGGCCGGCAACGATTCGGTTTTCGGCGCAACGGCGGGCGCGCCGGCGGACGGCGCGGCAGTCGGCGACGCGTGCGGATCGCTGTTGGCGCCACCGCATGCTGTGAGCGCGGTCGTCAGGATCAACGGCGGAAGGATTTTCGTCAGCGTCGAAGGATTCATTTCGCGCCCGCCGCTTGCGCTGCGACGTCGAGTGCGAATTTCAGATCGAAATAGGCGCTGTAAGCCGTCTTCTTTTTCTCGTCGGCGGTGCGGAATGTTCCTTCGATCCGTTTGTCGTCGTTGTGCGTCAGCACCGGGTGATCCATCGTCGAGCCGCTGGTGTGAAAGCCGGGTTCGGCGTAGTCGAGCTGGTGCGCGAGGCCATCGGCGCCGATGGAGATTTCGACGTAGGACGCGCGTTTCGCATCGAGCTGCGACTGGATTTCCTCTTCACGATCGCTCGCGGCGTTCGCTTTGGCCGTATCGATCGGCGCGCTGCTCAGGATGATTTCGGTCAGCGATTGGGTCTTGTCGAAATGATCCGCGGTGCGGAACGCATAAGCATTCGTGAGCTTGACCGTGGTGCCGCTGTGAGTCACTTCGCCGGAACCGTCCGCGAAGGCGGCGGAAAACGGGACGAGGATCGATCCGACGAACAGCAATCTGGCGAATCTCATATTTCGATCTCCTGGCCATGGTGGCGCGGCTTTCAGCCGTTCATGACTGGAGATCGGATAAGCGCATGGTCGAACGACACGGTGCGCGAATTATTTTCGCCTGCGGCCTCCTGCCGCTCGTGTAATGATTGGTAATCCCGGCGGATCGGCGACAAAAACCGAAGTAATCTATTCCGCGATCTTGTACTTGACCCCAATCGCAACAAACGAGGCGCCGCCATGAAAACCCTGATTGCGTTGTCGACGATACTGATCTCGGGTTGTGCAGCGAACACGACGAACAGCGATTCGTCGCAATGGATCGAGCCGGCGCAAGCCGTGCAGATGGCAGCGGCGGCGCCGGAATCGGGCACACGCGGCACGTTTGCGCTTACGGTCAAATCGTCCGGCATGGGCGAAGCCGGACGCTTGTTTCTCGATTCCGAATCCGATTATCGGGACCAGCGAAACTTGGCGATCGCCGTGGAGCCGACCGCGCTGAAAGAACTCGAAGCACAACTTCACGGTTCGCCCGAACAAGCGTTGAAGGGCAAGCAGATTCTCGTAACGGGAACCGCGAGACGGACGAAAATCGATTTCGTCGTCGACGGAAAGCCGACCGATAAGTACTACTATCAAACTCACGTTGCCGTGACCGACGCCGCGCAGATTCGCATTCGAAACACGAACTAGCCGCGCGGACAATCGCGCGATCGAGCATCCATCGCATCGTCGCGATTATTTTTTCGACGAACGACGATAAGCTAGCGCCGCGAGATGGATCGCCTCGGCTTGCGAGGGATAGACGTGCAGCACGCCGGCCAGATCGCGCAGGCCGACGCCCGCCTTCATCGCGACGGTCACTTCGTTGATCATTTCGCTGGCGCGTGACGCGACGATGGTCGCGCCGAGTATTTCGTCGCTCTCGTCGCGCGCGTGTATTTTCACGAAGCCGGTGTCCTGTTCGTCGATGATCGCGCGATCGACATCGTGCATCATCACCGTGTAGGTTTTCACCGGAATTCCGCGCGCCTTCGCTTCCCACACTTGCATTCCGACGTGCGCGATTTCCGGATCGCAGAACGTGCACCACGGAACGATCAGTTCGCGCTGATCGTGTTTCGTGTCGAGCAATGCGTTCTCGGTCGCCATGAGTGCGGAGAACTTCGCGACGTGCGTGAATTTGTGTGACAGGCACACGTCGCCCGCCGCGAAAACCTGCGGATTGGCGGTGCGCAGGAACTCGTCGACGACGATGCCATCGGGATTGCAGGCAACGTCGGCGGCATCGAGATTCAAGTCGTCGACGTTGGCGACGCGCCCGATGCTGAGCAGGATTTCATCGGTCGCCAGGCTGCTTTTCTGATCGTTGCTCAGCATATCGAGCGTCTTCTGCACCGCATCGATGCGCGCGCCGACGACGGTCGTGTTCAACCGGATCTGGACGCCGTCGCGCGCCATCGATCGCGACAGCAATTCGGCGGCGTCGCGTTCTTCGCGCGGAAGGAACTTCGGATCGTTCTGGATGATCGTCACGTTCGCGCCGAGTCGACAAAAACCTTGCGCCAGTTCGCAGCCGAGCGGTCCGCCGCCGATGATGGCGAGACGTTTCGGGACCGCCGGCAAATCGAAAATGTTGGAACTGGTTCGATAACCGACGTCGTCGAGACCGACGATGTTCGACGAACGCGGCCGCGCGCCGGTCGCGATCAGCGCTTTCTTGAACGCGATCGTTTTTTCGTCGACCGCGATCGTGCGTCGATCGATGAATCGCGCATTTCCAAAATACACATCGACGCCAGCGCGCGAAAGGCGATGCACGGAATGATATTCCGCGATACGCGCGCGGACGTTCTGCAGCCGCGAAACGATAGCGGGAAAATCCGCGACGGCGTCGCGATGGATGTCGTGATAGAACGCTGCCGTTTTTCGCAAATCCGCGCAAAGTCCGGCGGTGTAGATCAGCGATTTCGACGGCACCGATCCCGTGTTGAGCGAATCGCCGCCCAGCCAATGCCGTTCGACGAGCGCGACCGATACGCCGAGTTCGATCGCATGTTCGGCCGCGGCGATGCCCGCTGGACCGGCGCCGATGACGACGAAATCGTAGTCGCCATCGTGCTGCGGCGGCGCCCATTGCGGCGGCCTCACGTATCGCAGCACGGTCGCGTCGTCGGAATACGTTTCGGTCGATGCGTTTTGCGGCGTCGTCATCACGCGAGCCATCCGCCGGAAAATCCGGCGCGCTTCAAACCGTCGCGAAGATACGGATTATTGCGCATGAGTTTCCAGACGAGACCTTGCTGCGCGTTGTCGATCATCATGACGACGGTGCCTTGATCGAGTCCGTACCAGCCTTCGGACAGCCAGAAACCGGCGTCCGCGCTGACGAGCGATGGATTGAAGCCGCTGGAAAACTTGTCGTCGATGCACGTTTGCGGATACTGCCGCAGGAGATGACGCGCGCCCGTGAGCGCGGCTTCCGCATCGAATGGAAGCGCGGCGAGCATCGCCCACGGAGAAATCGTGCCGTCGTCGGGACCGAACGGAATTCCGCGCGCCATGTATCCGAAAAAACGCCGATCGCGATAATCGAGATCGCACTGCTCACCGGTCGGACCATCGCCGGCGGTGATGCCCCAGAAGTTGCGTTCGTAGCCCACGAAGCCGCGCGGGTTCCGCGAACCGTATTCGCGATGCGCGGCGATAGCGCGCGCGCTGTTCTGGAAATAATCGCAATTTTTCTCGCGCATGAAACGGTCGCGGATGCCGCGGAAATCGATCCACGCGTGCGAAAAATAATGTGTGAACAACGGTCCGGAATACAGAACGTCCTGACCGAGCATATTTTCCCATTGGTAGGTCAACGTCCAATCGGCAAACGCATCGTCCGACAGCGGGTGCGTGGGCGATCCGAGTCCGAGCACGTAAAGCAGCGTCGCTTCGTTGTAGCCCTCCCAACCGTAGTGCAGAAATCCGCAATCCGGCTTCCAGCCTTGCGCCAATGTTTTTCCGTCGACCTGAGCCCAACGCCAGTCGATGCGGCGATACATTCGTTCCGACAAATCACGAATTTCCGTTTCGATGCCGTCGCCGTCGAAATACGCGGCGGCTGTCAGCACGCCGGCAATCAGCAGCGCGGTGTCGATCAAGGACAATTCGCACTGCCACACGCGCCGGCCGCTGTGCATGTCGAGAAAGTGGTAATAGAAACCTTTGTATCCCGTCGCGTCGTCGTCCGTGCTTTGCTTGCTGTCCATGAAAAAGCGGAGTGTTGCCAACGTGCGCTGCGCGGCTTCGGTTCGCGATATCCATTGATGCTCGACGCCAATTGGATAACACGACAACGCGAATCCGACGACGGCGATGCTGCACGGCGAATTCGGACGCGACGTGTCGGCGACGAGCCCGTTCGCCGGATTCGCGAATTCGGTGAAATACGAAAAGGCGCCGCGCTGAAGTCGCGCGACCAACCCCGCGTCGGTGAGCGAATCCCAGTCACTCATGCGATGGAATGCGATGTCGACGCGACATTTTCCCAAACCCCGAAGTCATTCGATTCGCTTCTCTCGTGGTTGACCGGATCATCGCAAGTCTATCGTTAAGGACTTCGGCGTTGTCCTCTTCAATGAATCGTGAAGAACACGTGGCGGATGCGCTCGTCCACGCGTTTGATGCAGCGCGTGATGTCGTCGAGGTGCGCGACGAGCGTCGATCCTACCGGCCGCCGCGCCTGATCGACGCTCAGCGTGATCAGGATGGTCTTCGGTCCGAGATGGAGCGATTTCACATGGGAACATTGGCCCGCGTAGCCGGCTTCGTTCAATGACTCGTCGATTTCCATGCGCACCGCCGGAGCCACCGACTCGCCCGCGATCAGGCTGCGCGTCGCGTACGCGATGACGTACGAGTTCGCAATCAGCAGCACGCCGATGGCGATGGAAGCGGCGCCGTCCATCCAGAGCAAATTCAAAAACACGCTGCCCAGCACGCCGATCGTGGCGAGCGCGATGCCGATCAGCGCGGCGGAATCTTCCAGCAGACTTTCGTACATGTTCGGATCTTTCGACAGCTTGATGAAGCGCCATAGCGACACCGGTTTTCCATCGCCCGGATGCCGCTCGACCATACGCCGCGACGCGCGATAGCCGAAGATCAGCGAGACCGCCTCGAACACGGCCGAAAGCGAAAGCACGATCAGACTCAGCGAGAGCGATTCGATCGCGTGCGGATCGCGGATCTGGCGTATGCCTTGATAGATCGACGTCGCGCCGCCGGCGAGCAGCACCATCACCGCGACAACGAATGCCCAAAAGTATACTTCGCCGTCGTAACCGAACGGATGGCTTTTGTCCGACCGCTTGCGGCTGCGATACGTGCCGAAAAGAAGCAGGAGCTGGTTGGCGCAATCGGCCGACGAGTGAACCGCCTCGGTGAGCATCGCGCTCGATCCGGACAGGGCCGCCGCCGTGAATTTCGATGCGGCGACGAGCACATTGCCGCCCAACGCCGCGTACACGACCAGTTTGGAATCTTCCGCCATCGTCCGCTCCCTGACGCTGCAAAACGCATTGTAGAGTGATGCCGCGTGATCGATCGGTGAGCGCGACAACGCGTCGACCATCCTGGAACTACCCGAATGGCCGCGTCCGCGCTAGTATCGGCGACAAAGCAGCGCTGACGGACGCAGCACTGCCGCCGAATTTTTTCACGACAAGGAAGTTTTTCGATGAGCACAATCGTGTTACGCCACGGGTCGGTGATGGCCGCCGCTATCTTCGCGGTGCTCGACCCCATCGTTTACGGCTTCTTCGCCGGCGCGCTGATTTTCGACGCGATCTATTTCGAGACCGGCGAAATCCTGTGGGATCACAGCGCCGCTTGGCTCATCACTTTCGGGTTATTCATCGCGATCATTCCGCGCCTGATCAACTTGGTGCAGGTTTGGATCACGGCGCGCGCATGGGCGACCGGAACCGCCCGGCTCGACTTCTGGCTCAACCTCGTCGCCATCGTACTGGCGGTGTTCAACGCACTGGTGCACAGCCGTGACGCGTACGCATCGATGCCCGCGGGTTTGTGGCTATCGATCGTCACGGTCATCCTGTTGTCGATCAGTCACGCGGCCGCGGCCGTGCGCGACGTGCGGGAGGCCAACCGTCATGCGTAAGATTTTCAGGCTGACGGTTCTCAACGCATTCCTGGTCACGATGCTCGCGTCGTGCGCGGAAAAATCCTCGCTCGACGCCGCGCAGCAATCCGGCGGCGATCCCGCACTTCCCGAGCCGCGCAACTTTCTATTTCCGCCGATGCAGGTGCCGGGTCACGCCGCCTGGAAAGAAGGTCAGACGCCGAAAGTCGCGGCGGGACTTCGCATCGAAAAGATCGCCGGTGATCTCGAGCATCCGCGCCAGCTACTCGTCTTGCCGAACGGCGACGTGCTCGTCGCCGAAGCCAACAGCCCGGGCACTGAAGCGGTGACCGCGCCGAAGCAATTGCTCGAAGGCATGATCACGGG
>DATBAU010000221.1:0-8709 GCA_036271355.1 Rudaea sp.
CGGTCTGGATCGCAAAGATGCTGATCTCGCACTCGCCGAAGCCGGCGCATCGATCGATGCCGCCGAACACGCCGATGCGGCGCAATACGCGCCGACCGATTTGAACACCGCCCACGACATGTTCGCCGGCGCGCAAGCCGCGTACGACCATCGCAACTGGACCGAAAGTGCGTTCGCCGCCGACAACTCGAAGGCCGACGCGAACTTAGCCGCCGCGCGCAGCCGGGAACACCGCGCGGAAGCGACCACGAACGAACTCGAACAAATCGTCCGTAGTCTGCGTGAGCAGATGGGCGTGTCAGGAGGACAGCCATGAATCGTCTCGCCAAACTCGGATTGACCGCCGCACTCACGTCGCTGCTCGGCGCTTGCGCCACCACGCCGCCGGGACCGCCGCCGGAAGTGGTGCGTCTGCAAAACGAATTGAATCGACTGCATAACGATCCGCGCATCGCACCGAACGCGCCCAATGAATTGCGCGATGCCGACACGCTCGTGTCGGATCTTTCCGCCAACGGCCGCCAGCTTGAGCCGCGCGACTATCAGCACCGTATCTACATCGCCGATCGCCTCGTCATGACGGCGGAAGCGTCGGGTCTCGCACGTTACGCGGAAGTGCGCGCGCGCGATCTCGGTTCCGAACGCGATCGTTTGATGGTCGATTCGCGCACGCATCAATTGCGTGATGCGCAAATGGCGGCCGCCGATGCACAAGCCGCCGCGGTGCAGGCTCAGCAGAATGCCGCCCTTGCGCAACAGGATGCCGCGGCGTCGCGCGCGGAGTCCGCGCAATTGCGTGAGGATTTGTCACAGTTGCAAGCGCATCAGACGCAGACAGGCTACGTCGTCACGCTCGGCGACGTATTGTTCGAAGTCGATCGCGCCGAATTGAAGCCGGGCGCCACGCGCACGCTGGATCAACTTGCAACCGCGTTGAACGATGATCCGCGCTCGACGATATCGATCGAAGGTCACACCGATTCGACCGGCTCGCCGCAGCACAACACGAACTTGTCGCTCGCTCGCGCAGAATCGGTGAAGAGTTATCTGGTCAGCCGCGGCGTGAATCCGTCGCGCGTCACGACGCAGGGTTTGGGTCAGGATTATCCGGTCGCGTCGAATGCGACCGAAGCGGGACGTCAGCAAAATCGTCGCGTCGAAGTGGTCGTGCAGACCAACGTCGCGTCGCTCAGTTCGATTCGCTAACCGACGTCTTATCGACTGGCAAACGGCCCGCTTCGGCGGGTCGTTTCGTATCGGAAGCGACGAATTCGTCGACGAGATAGAGCGGACGCTGTTTCACTTCAATATAGAGCCGGCCGAGATATTCGCCGATCATGCCGAGCGCGATGAGCTGCACGCCGCCGAGAAAAAGAATCACCAGCATCAGCGTGGGATAGCCGCGCGCCGGATCGCCGAAGAGCAGCGCTTTTACGAGCACATAAATACCGAACAGAAACGCCAGCACGGCTGTAAATACACCGACGTATGTCGCGACCTTGAGCGGCGCGCCTGAAAACGACGTGATGCCTTCGATCGCGAAATTCCACAAACGCCAGTAGTTGAATTTGCTTGCGCCGGCGAAACGCGCGTCGCGTTCGTACGCGATCGACGTTTGCTTGTATCCGACCCACGCGAACAGACCTTTCATGAAACGCTGACGTTCGCGCAACTGACCGAGCGCCTGCACGGCGCGGCGATTCATCAAACGGAAATCGCCGGTGTCTCGCGGTACCGGCGTGGAACTCAGCCGCTGCATCACGCGATAGAACGCCGACGCCGTGATTTTTTTTGCTGCGCTTTCGCCGGCGCGACTCGATCGCGTTCCGTAGACGACGTCGAAACCTTCGCGCCAGCGTTTAACGAATTCGGGAATCAGTTCGGGTGGGTCCTGCAGATCGGCGTCGATCACGATGACGGCGTCGGCATCGGCGCGATCGAGTCCGGCGGTCATCGCGTGTTCTTTGCCGAAATTCCGGCTGAGTTTCAGCCCCGCCGCGCGCAGATCTGCTTCGTGCAATGAACGAATCACCTCCCACGTGTCGTCGCGGCTACCATCGTCGACGTAGAGCACATCGCCGGCGAGATCGGGGCCGAGTTTGTCGAACACCGCCGCGAGCCGCGCGTGGAATTCGCGCAGACTCGAACTCTCGTTGTACGCGGGAACGACGACGGTGAGTTTCTGCATTGAGAGGACGCCGATGCGAGTGCGCATCGTATCGGATCGCCGCATCTAATCAAACGTGCCCGAACATCAATGCGGCAAATAGCCGACACCGCCGAGTTGATGCACTTGTCGCTCGACCCAGTCCGCGTGTCGCTCGACGTAGGGCGACGGATGATCGGCGTGCAACTTTTTCGGATTCGGCAACACGGACGCGAGCAGCGCCGCGTCGCGCGACGTGAGCTGCGACGGCGGCTTGCGGAAAAACGCTCGCGCAGCGGCATCGGCGCCGTAAATCCCGTCGCCGAATTCGGCGATGTTCATGTACACCTCGAGGATGCGGCGCTTCGGCCATGTCACTTCGATGAGCACGGTGAAATACGCTTCGAGCCCTTTGCGCACGAAGTTGCGACCACCCCAAAGAAAAAGATTTTTTGCGGTCTGCTGCGAAATCGTACTCGCACCACGCAGGCGTTCGCCATCGTCGGCTTCGTCCATCGCTTGCTGGATCGCTTGCACGTCGAAACCGTGATGGAAAGGAAATTTCTGGTCTTCCGAAGCAATGATCGCGATCGGCAGTTCCGTCGAAATGCCGGTCCACGGTGTCCATCGGTACGTGATCGCGAGATTCTTTTCGCCGTGCAGCGACGCGGCGATCCGACGTTCGATCATGAACGCGGTTGTAGGCGGCGGCACGAAGCGGAACACAAGCACGAGCAGCCACGTGACGGCGATCCATGAGATCACGACAATCAAAAATGCTTTCGCGAGACGGCGTAGGACACCGCGTCGCTTCGGCGGCTTTTTTCTGATGTCGTCGGTCGGAAAAGCCATGGCGCGATCGCGCCGTCAAACGGTCGCGGGATGCTCGATCCAGACGCTCGCCGGCTGTGGTCGCGCGTAGAAAAATCCCTGGCCGAATTCGCAGCCGAGTTGCACGAGCGCGTCGTGCTGTTCCTGCGTCTCGATACCTTCGGCGATCACCTGCATGCCGAGCGCGCCGGCCAGTGCGAGGATCGCGCGAACGACGGCCGCGCTGCCGCCGCTGGCATCGCCCGCAAGATCCGCGATGAACGAGCGATCGATCTTCAACGCCTGCACCGGAAATTGATGGAGATAACTCAGCGACGAATAGCCGGTCCCAAAATCGTCGAGCGAAACGGCGAGTCCTTGCGAACGCAGCGATTCGAGCGTGCGCTTCGCGGCCGGTGGATTTTCGATCAGCATGCGTTCGGTCACTTCGAGCCGCAGACTTTCCGGACGGATGTGATGCCGTTTCAGCAGTGCGAGAAATTTCTCATCGAGCGTTTCGGAACGGAAATGCCGTCCGGAAAGATTCAGTCCGATGAACTTTCCGTTTTCGAGCAGCGGCGGCGCGATTTCCAGCACGCGCTCGAACATCTGCCAGTCGATCAATTCCGCCGCGCCGCTTTCTTCGGCGACCGAAAGGAAATCCGCGGGCGCGAGCAAACCGCGTTGCGGATGCATCCAGCGCAACAGCGCTTCGTGGCCGATGATCGCGCGATCGGCGAGCCGCACGATCGGCTGGAAATACGGCATGAACTCGTTGCGCGACAACGCGTGGCGCAAATCGCTTTCGAGTTCGAGAAGCTGCATCGCGCGCTTGTGCAGATGTTCGTCGAACACCGCGTAACGATGGCGGCCTTCGTCCTTCGCGCGGTACATGGCGACGTCGGCGTCGCGCAGCAGTTCTTCCGCTTTGCGATAACGCGACGAGGAAATCGCGATGCCAATGCTCGTGGACGTAAATACTTCTTTACCGCCAAGCCGGATCGGCGCGTTCAACGCGTCGATGATGCGTTGCGCTTGTTCGCGCGCATCCTCGATGTCTTCGATGTCGTGCAGCAGGATCGCGAATTCGTCACCACCGAGCCGCGCGACGAGATCGCGCGGTTCGAGACACGCAGAGATGCGCCCGCCGACTTCGTTGAGCAGCTCGTCGCCGACCAAATGGCCGACGGAATCGTTGATGATCTTGAAGCGGTCGAGATCGAGGAACAGCACGGCGAAGCGGCGGCGCGAATCGCGCTGGAACTGCGCGAGCGCCTGGCTCAAACGATCGAGAAGGAAGTTGCGATTCGGCAAGCCGGTCAGCGCGTCATGCAACGTTTCGTGCTTGAGCTGGCGCTCCATCCGTTCGCGCACACCGATGTGTTCGCGCAGTTCGCGGTTGGCGGCGGCGAGTTCGCTGGTGCGTTCGATCACGCGCACTTCGAGATCGGCGTAGGCCTCTTTCAACGACTCGGCGTTGCGCTTGCGTTCCAGCGCATTGGCGATGTGATACGAAACGAAGGTGAGCAATTCCTGATCGCGCGGCGTGTAGCGATGTTCGTCGGAGTGACTTTGCACGACCAGCACGCCGACCGTCCGGTCCGCACAAATCAGCGGCACACCGAGCCAGCTTCGCGAGCGCGTACCGATCGGTTGCGCAGCGCCGCTTAGATAAAGACGTTCCAGGCCGGCGCGGTCGGCGAGCAACGCGCTGCCGGTGCGCAACACGTATTCGGTCAAACCCGTGCCGAGTTTGCGCGGCGCGCGTTTTTCGTCGCGTTCGTCGACGGAATACGGGAACGCGAGATGTTCGCGATCCTCCGTGAGCAACGCGATGTAGAAGTTTCGCGCGTACAGCAAACCGCCGACCGCGCGATGCACGGCCGCGTAAAATTCTTCGAGGCTTTCCGTGCTGTTGGCGAGTTCTGCGATGCGAAACAGCGCAGCCTGCAAACGTTCGCCGCGCTGGCGTTCGAGCACCTGTTGCTGCAGCAGACGATTGGCTTCGCGCAAGGCATCGGTACGTTCGGCCACGCGGCGTTCGAGCTCTTCGTGCACCGAACGGCGTTCGAGCGCGGTCTGGATATGCTGCGCAACGTACGTGAGCAGCGCTTGATCGCGTTCGGTATAGCGCGCCGACTCGGTATAACTTTGCACCACGATGCCGCCGACGACTTTCCCACCGCGCAAAAGCGGAACACCGAGCCAGTCGACGCAGTCCGGGCCGAAATTGATGATGTTGCCGACTTGCGCTTCGATCTCCTGCAGAGTGCCGCGCATCGCACCGCCGCGTTTGAGCAGATGCCACGTCAGGCTGCCGACGCGATCGCGCATCGCGACGTCTTCGTTCGTGTTCGGCGGATCGGTATCGGCGACGTCGATGAAGTACGCGAAGCGCAATGTCTCGCGCACCGGATCGAACAAGACGATGTAGAAATTTTCCGCATACATCAGGCTGCCGACGATCTCGTGCAGGCTGCGGAAGACATCCGGCATGTCGCGGTCGGCGCTGGCTTGCTCGGCGATCGCGAAGAGCGCGCGCTGCAATCGCTCGGCTTCTTCGAGATGCGTCACCGACTGCTGCATGTCCTTCAATGTGCGCAGTTGCTCCAGCCGAAGTTCGAGCAGTTGCAGCAGTTGCGTCCAGCGCGTGCGGCTTTCTTCGCGATCCCACACGACGAGCGGCAACGTGACCGTCAGGACGCCGGTGATGAGACCTTGCACGTGCAATGGAGCCGCGACGTGCACCGAATGACTGGCCATGCCGGTCGTCTCGACCACACGCGAATTCGTTTCGTACACGCGACGCATGAGCCGCTGCACATCGGGCTCGAGTTCGCTGGAATGCTCACCGGCGGCGAGCAAATAAATTTCCGCGTTCGCCGCGCCGATCCATTCGCAGGCGATCCGGCGCACGGCGGTCGTCAGCGACTGCGTGTGCGTCGCCTTCAGAACGTCGAGCAACATCGGTAGCGGCACCGTCGCGTCGGGCACGACGGTCAGGTCCGGAGTGATCGATTTCACGATCGAGGTGGGTGGACGAACGGCCATTCGAGCGCGCTCAGCGCGACCGCCGGGTTAAGCGTCTAAACCCTTGATCGGGAAAACATCCCGCCCTATCTGGAAAGAACAGCGAACGCATACCACCCCTTGTTTACACTGATAGTGTAGCGACTTTAGTCGTTGTCGACCGGGCCTATAAAAGCTGAACGTCTGGATCATGCAGAGAACGCGCCGCGCTAAAAATGATTGTTAGTTTTTCATAATTTTGCTATAGTCAAACTGAACCTCGTCCTAGCTGTTTTTGCGCGACGGCGTTCAAGGAACTTACCGTTCCGCTACGTACACTTACGGAAAAATACACCCAAGGTCATGCGTTCAGTCTCCGCCCTGCTTTCGCTGCTGCTGTCGACCGGCTTGATGCTGGCACAGTCGCTTGCGCGCGCGCAGACGCCGAACGTCACCCTGCTTCAGGCGGACAATTCGCCGCGGCTGTTCGATCAGCTTTTCTATTCGCCGGCGATGATCGGCACTCCCGCGCCGAATCAGCCGCAAGGCGTGATGCCTTTGTGGAGCACGCCCGACGGCCGCATCCTTGCGATCGTGGCGATGAACAGCGGAGCGCCGACGCTGTCGCCCGCGCCGCGCTTCGATCCCGCGACCGACCTCAAATTCATCGACGTCACGGATTTCGTCAGCACCGGCGTTGGTCTGCATCTGCGCGACAACGTCGCCGCGTACGCGAGTTTCGATCAAGGCATCGTTCTGGCGCCGACGTATGCGGGTGCCAATCCGCTCGAATGCAATCCTGCGTTTTCGTTTGGTCTCGACAGCCGATGCCTCGCCGTTTCAAGCCGCGCGTCGGCCGGCGCCGTGCATTTGGGCACCGGTGTCACGACCGGCAATCTCGATGTCGATCTGAGTTACGGATTGTCGTGGCTGCGTGCGGGCGATCAGCAGCGTCTCGGCGGCGGCACGCAGCCGACATTCTGGGACATGTTCAGCAGCAGCAATGGTAGCGGCATCCCGACGCTCGTTATTCCGGGCGTTGAACTCGGCAGCCTGCAAAGCTCGAGCGTCAACGCCGGCGGCCGCTGGCACTTCGACGAAAACCAGTCGCTGGATTTGAGCGCGGCGTTCGGTCGTATCCAGCTCGAAGTTCCCGGCAATGCCGCATTGCCGAATCTCAACCAGGCAGCGCTCAGCGTCGGCGTGCGTCGCGGAGATTTCAGCGGCGTGGTCATCGGCCACGTTTTGGGACCGGCGGATTTGCTCAACAGCGGACAGCGCTGGAGCAGTCTCGATCTGGGCATTTCCTGGCGCGCGCCGTGGCGCGGCGTCTTCAGTATCGGCGCGCAGAATCTGTGGTCGTCGGGCAATTTGCCGTCCATGGTAGAGCCCACCTCGCACGAGCCCGACGCGGGGCAATCGCGCGTTCCATACGTGCAATATCATCAGGACTTGTGATCCTTTCGTGTTGGCAGAACACGAATTGAGCGTGTAAGACCTTCCTTTCTGTCCCTTCGATAGCTTCTTTTCCGAAGCAAAACATTTATTGGATTCATGGACTTGCGCAATCGATGGCGCGGGGATTCCCATGTTAAGCAAATGTTGCTAGTATCGTCCGCTGCCGAAACTTTTGGTGTGCCATCTTTTGGCTCTGTGGTGTGCCGTTTTGGCGGTTCCAGGAAGGAACTTGTCCCGAATCTGTTTAAACAACCCTGACGTTGGAGAGTGTGTAATGAGACTCGACGTGAATAAGCTATCGTCGGCGGTTCGTCTGGCTTTGTCGCTAGGCGCCGTCGCAACGGCCGGTTCAGTCACTGCGTATGCGCAGGATTCGAATACGACCAATCAGAAATCCCAGTCCCTCGAAACCATCGTGGTGACCGGTTCGAACATCCGCCGTGTGGACGTTGAAACGGCGAGTCCCGTGGTCACGATCGACCGCGCGATGATCCAGGCGTCCGGCAAGGTCAACCTGGGCGATCTGGTGCAGGAACTGCCGTCGATGGCAGGTGCTGCGATGAACCCGCAGGTCAACAACGGCGGTACGGGTACGGCCGGCGTTTCGCTGCGCGGCTTGGGCTCCAACCGCACGTTGCTGCTGATTAACGGCCATCGCGTGCCGTTCCAGCTGCAAGACTTGAACATCATTCCGGTGAGCGCGGTCGAGCGCATCGAAGTGCTGAACGACGGCGCTTCGGCGGTGTACGGTTCGGACGCGATCGCGGGCGTGGTGAACATCATCACGCGCACGAACTATCAAGGTGCCGAGTTCGGCGCCGATTACGGCATTTCGGACAAGGACGACGGCGAACGCCGCGCGATCCACATGTTGTTCGGTCAGTCCAGCGACAAGGGCAACATCCTGTTCGGCGTGCAATACGACAAGCAGGATCCGGTTTCGGCCGCGAACCGCAAAGTGTCGAAAAACGCGCAGTACATCTACAACACCAACGTAAACACGCACGCGGGTTCTTCGCGTACGCCAGGCGGCCGCTTCTTCCTGCCGTCCGGCTCGCCGATTCTCGCGCAGCTCGGCTGTTCGGGCACGTCGGTCACTCTGTCGGGCAACAAGCTCCCGAGCCAGACCACGCCGCCGAGTGCATCCGACTTCCGTTGCTACAGCTCGGCCAACGATTCGTTCAACTTCCAGGCCGTGGGTAACTACGACCTGATCCCGAACGAGCGCACCGGCGCCTTCGTGCTGGGCAACTACAAGCTCACCGACAACATCGAAGCCTATACCG
>DATBAU010000222.1:0-4570 GCA_036271355.1 Rudaea sp.
CGGCATCGGTCCGGAAATGACGGCGGTCGTCACGGTGAACCCTGATTTCGCGGAAGCCGAAGTCGACGCGCGACAAATCAATCTCACGCCGTACGAATTGTTCCAGCCCGAAAAACGCGCGTTCTTTCTCGACGGCGCGAATCAGTTTGCTTTCGCGTCCGGCATCGCGGGGATTTTCATTCCGTTCTATTCGCGCACGGTCGGTCTTGTCGATGGCGATCCGGTCCGCATCGACGCCGGCGCTAAAGTGATCGGTCAATCCGGCCCGTGGTCGATCGCCGCGCTCGGCGTGCGCGCCGGCGATTCGCCGGTGAGCGACCCGACCAATCTTTTCGCCAGCCGTGTGACGTACGACGTGGACGATCATCTGCGCATCGGCACGCTCGTCACCGATGGCGATCCGACCGGCCGCACGCGAAACGTGTTCGAAGGCGCGGACGCGATCTGGCGCACCGCAACGCTCATGGGCGACAAAAATCTCAACGTGTCGGCGTGGGCCGCGCGATCGACCGGCGATTCCGTGCGCGGGGACCACACGGGTTTCGGCACGTACATCGACTATCCGAACGATCTATGGCGATGGGTGATCAGCGCGAACCAGTTCGGCGACGCGCTCGATCCCGCGCTCGGTTTTCTGCCTCGTCCGGGAACGCGGCAGTACGATGTCTATCTCGGCTATTTTCCGCGCCCGCAGGACGATGCGTGGCGATGGGTTCATCAGTTTTTCTACGAATCCGAATGGGAACAGACCGACGACCTGCACGGCAACACCGAGTCGCGCAAAGTAACGCTGACGCCGTTCAACATCCTGACCGATAACGGCACGCATCTCGAAGCGCATTGGGCGCCGCGATATGAACGATTGTCCGAACCGTTCGCCATCACCGATAAAGTGACTCTGCCCATCGGTGAATATAATTTCGACCGATATCATCTTCAGGCGGAATCGCCGACCGCGGGCGCGTGGCAAATCGGCGCGCAACTGGAAGCCGGCGGTTTCTACGACGGCACGTTGACGCAAATCGTTCCGTACGTCAGATGGACCTCGCGCGATGGCCGATGGCACGCCGACTTCGACAACGAAACCGACCAAGTGCGTTTGCGCGAAGGAACTTTCACGCAGCAATTGCTTCAACTGCGCGCGAGCTATGCGATGAACGCCGACATCGCGCTGTCCACGTTTCTTCAGTACGACACGACGTCGCGCCGACTCGGTTCGAACGCGCAGTGGCGCTGGATCGTGGCGCCGGGGCGAGAGGTGTACGTCATCCTCAATCACAACGTCGACGTGCCTGTCAGTCAGATAACGGCGGCACGGCTTCCGCAGGACAACAGTCTGACGATCAAGCTGCAGTGGAATTTCTATCTATAAAGTCCGCGCGCGTCGGTCGATGAATTCCTACGAAGATTACGTGCCGCGTTTGCTAGCATTCGTGCATGAGCGAATCGAGTAGGGAAATCCTTCGCCGCGTGTTCGGCTATGAGGCGTTTCGTGGCGAGCAGGAGGCGATCGTCGAGCACGTCGCCAGCGGCGGTGATGCGCTGGTATTGATGCCGACGGGCGGCGGAAAATCGTTGTGTTACCAGATTCCCGCGCTGATGCGTGACGGTACGGCGTTCGTCGTGTCGCCACTCATCGCGCTGATGCAGGATCAGGTAGCCGCGCTGCGCCAGCTCGGCATCGAAGCGGCGTTTCTCAATTCGAGTCTCGACGCGTTCGCGCAGCGCGATGTCGAACGGCGCATGCTCGCCGGCGATCTCGATCTGCTTTATGTCGCGCCGGAGCGATTGCTGACGGAACGCTTTCTCGAACAGTCAGCGAAACTGCCGATCGCGCTGTTCGCGATCGACGAAGCGCATTGCGTGTCGCAGTGGGGACACGATTTTCGTCCGGAATATCGACAGCTTTCGATCCTGCACGAACGGTTTCCCGAGGTGCCGCGCATCGCGCTCACCGCAACGGCGGACGCGCCGACGCGCCGCGAAATTGTCGAGCGTCTTCATCTCGGCGATGCGCGGCAATTCATCTCGAGCTTCGATCGCCCGAACATCGTTTATCGCGTCGTCGGCAAGGACAACCCGCGTCGTCAGCTCAAGGATTTTCTCGATACGCACATCGACGAGTCCGGCATCGTGTATTGCCAGACGCGGCGCAAAGTCGAGGAGACGGCGAGCTGGCTCGTCGAACAGGGCGTCGCCGCGCTGCCTTATCACGCCGGGATGGAATCATCGGCGCGTTCGGCGAATCAATTGCGTTTTCAGCGAGACGATGCCGTCGTGATGGTCGCGACGGTTGCGTTCGGCATGGGTATCGACAAACCCGATGTGCGTTTCGTCGCGCACATGGATTTGCCCAAAAGTCTCGAAGGCTATTACCAGGAAACCGGCCGCGCCGGGCGCGACGGCATGCGCGCCGACGCGTGGATGTGCTATGGGCTCGGCGATGTCGTTGCGCTCAATCAGTTCATCGCGCAATCCGAAGCGGGCGAGGAGCGCAAGCGCGTCGAGCGCGCGAAGCTCGACGCGTTGCTCGGTTACGCGGAAACGACGGGATGTCGTCGGAAACGGTTGCTCGCGTATTTCGGCGAATCGATCGACGGCGCGTGCGGACATTGCGACAACTGCCTCGAACCGCCGGCGTCGATCGACGGAACGGAAATCGCGCAGAAAGCGTTGTCGTGCGTGTATCGAACCGGCCAGCGATTCGGCATGCGGCATCTCATCGCCGTGCTGCGTGGCGAAGACGACGAACGCGTGCGTTCGCTCGGTCACGCAGCGTTGAGTGTTTATGGAGTCGGCAAAGATCTCGACGAACGCCAGTGGCGCAGCGTGTTCCGTCAACTCGTCGCTGCCGGCTTGCTCGTGACCGACGACGAAGGCTTCGGCGTGCTGAGCTTAAGCGCGACGGCGAAACCGATCCTGCGCGGCGAAGCGACGATCAATTTGCGCAAGCCCGCGGACAAGAAAGAACGGCGGCGCAAAACGACGCGCGGCGAAGGTCAGAAACCCTCATTGGAAATCGCGCCGCACGAAACCGCGCGATGGGATGAGCTGCGCGCCACGCGTGCGCGTCTCGCGCGCGAGCAAAGCGTACCGGCGTATGTGATCTTCCACGATGCCACGCTGGTGCAGATGCTGCGCGAGCGCCCGCAGACATCGGACGAGTTGGCGAAGATCAGTGGCGTCGGCGCCGCGAAGTTGGCGAAATACGGCGAGGCGTTTCTCGCCGTATTTCGAGGATGACGGGCGGCGCTATTCGAAACCGTTGGCGAACAGCCGGTCGGCAATTTGCAGCGTGAAATCGACGACGTGCGGCTGCGTGCCGTTGTTGCCCATATTGATCGCCGTGGCGCCGCTGAGCGAACACTTGCCGTCGTATGCCGAGCCGTTGGGGCAGGAAATTCCCGAAAACACTTGATCGACGTAGCCGCCACCGGCTTCCGTCGCTACGAAGTACGAACCGCCCCCGGTCGTCGACACGGCGAAATATCCGAGTGCATCGGCACCGGCACCACCGGCATACGAGTGGTCTGATACGTTGAACATGTCGATCACGGCGCCGCGGATCGGCACACCGGACGAATCCACGATGCGACCGACGATGCCATTCACGCGTGTGAGCTGGAAATCGATGCCGGTCACCGACGTCGACGGCTGCACGGTGATCGATGTGCCGGTCGTCGGCGCGCAGGTGTTCGCGCAGTCGGTGTTTTGCCACATCTGCGAAAGATATTGCTCCGACGAATAACTCGATGTCGCGACGGCGTAATACGTGCCGGACGCAAGATCGGTCAGTTGATAGTTGCCCGACGCGTCCACAGCGGCCGCCGCAATGGCCGCATCCGTTCCGTCGAACAATGTGACCACGATGCCGAGCGGAATCAGATCGCTGCCGGGTCCCGCGCGCTCGATGACATGTCCTGCAACCGACGAGGAGGGTTGAAGCGCGAAGTTGACGATCGACGGTGACAGTCCCTCATAGGACGCGGTGATCGGCGTCGCGGTCGACACGTCGCATTTCGGTGAAGTGTAGTAATAGTTATCGCCAGGTAATTCGCACGTGATTCCGTCGTAGATCTGGTCGACGTGATCGGGACTTTGCGCCCACACATAGTACGTGCCCGGTGCGATTGCGGGGACGACATAATTTCCGGAGGCATCCGTCGTACTCGTCGCGAGATAGTTTCCGGAATTCGGCGACATCGTCAGGACCACGACGACATTCGGCAGCGGCGTCCCGCTCGGGGCGTCAGAAACGTGTCCTGTCAGCGATGGATACGGCTTGACTACGAAATCCGCTTCGACTTGTTGCCCGTTCGCGGAAATGGTCAATGGCGTGCCGCTGTCGAGTTGCGAAGCGCACGACGACAGACAATCCTGCAGGTTGTACAGCTGCGAGAAAAAGTCGTTTCCGGCGACATACGCGTAGTACGTTCCAATCGGAACGGCGCCAAACGAATACGCGCCGGTGTCGTCGACGTACGTTTGCGAGATGTACGAGCCGTTGTGATCCAACAGATACACGTTCGCGTAGGGATAGGGTGATAGCGGACCGTTGGTGACCGACACG
>DATBAU010000223.1:0-1930 GCA_036271355.1 Rudaea sp.
CATCGTGTTGTGCGCAGAAAAGAAAACGCTCGGCACGTTCAACGCGGATGCGCAGGCCGGAACGATCACGATGGGCCGGCTGCTCGACACGTGCAAGTCGGTGTCGAAGAGTAACGCGACGTTCACGTGGGTCGACGCGAATTTCCTCGAGAAGGAAAAAGTGTCGCCGTGGGCCGACATGCCGGCGTGGATTCCGGCCGAAGGCGACGATGCCGCGTTCGGTCGCGTCAGTTCAGCGAAAGCGAAAGGCGCGGGGTTGAA
This sequence comes from Rudaea sp., assembly GCA_036271355.1. Classification (GTDB taxonomy): domain Bacteria; phylum Pseudomonadota; class Gammaproteobacteria; order Xanthomonadales; family Rhodanobacteraceae; genus Rudaea. The sequence goes on from DATBAU010000223.1 coordinate 262, forward strand.
ATACCGTCCACTCGACGACACCGTGCGCGACACGCTCGCGTGGTTCAAAACCGAACCGGCCGAACATCAGGCGAAACTGAAGTCCGGTATTTCCGCCGAGCGCGAGGCCGAAGTCCTCAAGGACTGGCACGCGCACTCGACGAAATAGATGCGAAGGGATCGTCATTCCCGCTTTCGCGGGAATGACGAGCAGAAAAGCAGTCAGGCTACCGAGCGAAGGTCCGGCTTCGACTGCACGCGATTGGCCTGCAACTCGCGCGAATCGAAATCGTCGACGTTGATGAATTCGAGCGTCGCTTCGCGCACGCGCTCGAGCAATTCGCGTTCGCTCGTCGTGATCGCGCCGAGCTTCTCAGCTTCGGCGAGTTGCGCGAGCGCGTCGAGACTCTTGAGCTGACCGCTCTTCAACGCTTTCAGGAATTTGCGCTCGACCGGTTCGGCGGCGATGACCTCCGGCAAGATCGCGTTCATGCGGCCGACGACGTTGTTCTTGTTTGGCGTCAGATACGTCCATTCCGCGAGACGATTGCGCGCTTCGTTCGGCGTGCACAGGATCGCGGCGACGCGATGGCCGAGTCGATCCGACGGCGGCACTTCGCGGCGTCCGAACGGAAACACGAGAAAGTACAGCAGCCACGCGGCCGGGCGGATCGGGAAATTGCGCAGCACGCCGTCGAGCGCGTTCTGCATGCGATAGCAACAATCGTGGAACGCCCACGCGAGCAGTGGTTGATCGGTCGCGGGACGGCCGAGATCTTCGTAGCGTTTCAGCATCGCGCTCGCGATGTAGAGATTCGACAGCACGTCGCCGAGCCGCGCCGATAATTTTTCCTTGAACTTGAGTTTGCCGCCGAGCATCAGCATCGCCGAATCGGCGACGAGCGCGAGATTCGCCGCGTAACGATTGAGCTTGCGGTAATAGCGCCGCGTGTATTTGTCGCCCGGCGCACGCCCGATGCGCACGACGCCCAGCACGAGGCTGCGCACCGCGTTGGAGATGGCGAAACCGATGTGGCCGAACAGTTCGCGATCGAACGCGCGAACGCGCGTGCGGTAATCGGTGATTTGAGCTGCCTGCAATTCTTTCAGCACGTACGGATGGCAGCGGATCGCGCCCTGGCCGAAGATCATCAGGCTGCGCGTCATGATGTTCGCGCCTTCAACCGTGATCGCGATGGGCGCCGTTTGATATCCACGTCCGGCGTAATTGTTCGGGCCGAGCTGCACGCCTTTGCCGCCGTGCACGTCCATCACGTCTTTCGACACTTCGCGGCCGAGTTCGGTCGCGTGATATTTCGCGATGGCCGAGGGCACCGATGGTTTTTCGCCGCGATCCACCGCCGCCGCCGTTGCGCGCGACAACGCGGTGATCGCATACGCATAACCGCCGATGCGAGCGAGCGCTTCCTCGACACCTTCGAAACGACCGATCGCCATGCCGAACTGTTTGCGGATGCGCGCGTACGCGCCGGTCGCGATGGCGCCCATGCGCACCGCTCCGCTGGAATTCGACGGCAACGTGATCGCACGTCCCACCGACAGGCATTCGACGAGCATGCGCCAGCCTTGTCCGGCCATCTCCGCGCCGCCGATGAGCTGCGACAGTGGAATGAAGATGTCCTTGCCGCGCACCGGACCGTTCTGGAATGCGGCGTTGAGCGGGAAGTGC
>DATBAU010000224.1:0-2922 GCA_036271355.1 Rudaea sp.
CGTGTAATGACGCGTATCCAGATATTCGCTGATCGCCTTGATCGTGCCGCCTTTGCCGGCCGCATCGCGTCCTTCGAATAGAACAACGACGCGCTGTCCCGCATGAACGAGCCAGCGCTGAAATTCGACCAGCTCGACCGAAAGTTCTTTCAAATGTTTTTGATACGCGTGCGATTTCATTGCGCTCACTTCTCGAGCAAGCGCGGCAACAGTCCGGCGAGATTGCACGGCCGCGTGCGCGAATCGAGTTGGTCGTGCAGCAGTTTTTCCCACGCCGTTTTGCACGCCGACGTTGAACCGGGCAGGCAGAAAATGAATTTGTCGTTGGACAATCCCGCGAACGCGCGCGACTGCAACGTCGAGGTGCCGATCTCGTCGAACGACAGCACGCGGAACATCTCGCCGAAGCCGGGCATTTCCTTGTCGAGCAATGGTTTTATTGCTTCCGGCGTCGAATCGCGGCCGGTGAAACCCGTGCCGCCGGTGATCAGAATGCCGTGCACGTTCGGAATCGTGATCCAGTTCGCGACGATCGCGCGCATGCGATATTTGTCATCTTTGCAGATCGTGCGTTCATGCAGACGATGTCCGGCATCTTTCAACGCGATGCACAGATAGTCGCCGGACGTGTCGTTCTCGGCGGTGCGCGAATCGGACACCGTCATCACGCACAGCGACAACGGCACGAACTCGGTCTTCGCGGTCATCGACGCTCCTTAGAAATCTTCAGGCGACTCGCTGCGGCCCGAACGCTCGAACATGTGCTGCAACACCGTTTCGAAATCGCGCGCATAGCCTTCCATGTCGAACAGATTACGCTCGTGCCGTGAGGTTTCAACCCGGGTGCGCAGATCGCGCAGTGCGGTCGGGTCCTGCGCGAGTTGGATCGCGAGATCGACATAAGCCTGATCGCTCGCCGCATTGAGCCACGATTGACCCAACGCGTTGTTGAGACTGCCGGCTACGCGCGAAGCGAACGTCGCGCCGGGTTGCGTCAGCACAGGACAACCGGCCCACAACGCATCGCTCGCGGTGGTGTGTGCGTTGTATGGGCTCGTGTCGAGGAACAGATCGACATGGCGATAACGCGCCAGGTGTTCGGCATGCGGCACGCGCATCGCGAACACGATGCGACGCGGATCTATACCCGCCGCTTTTGCCGCCGCTTTGATGTGTTCGTCGGCGCCGCTGCTCGGCGGTCCGGCGAGCAACCAAAGGATGCTGTCGGGAACCGCTTTGAGGATTTTGCTCCAACGCGCAAAACTGCGCAAAGTATACTTCCACGAATGGTTGAAGCAGGCGAAAACCGTGTCGCCCGGCGGCAAACCGAAGGCCGCTCGCAAAGGAGAAAAATCGATCTTGCGCGACGTGTCGCTCGGCTGGAAACAACGCGGCAGGTACGCGACTTTCTCGCTGTAATGTTCGCGCTGTTCCGGAGGAATGACGAAACGGTCGGCGATGATGTAGTCGTACCATGGCGCGCCCAGTGTGCCGGGATAGGCGAGGAAATTGACCTGCACCGGAGCCGGACGCAGCGGGAAAAGTTCGGCGCGTGCGCCGTCGCAATAACCGTCGACGTCGATGAGGATGTCGGGCTGATCGTCGCGAATCCGTTTCAGCATCGTCTCGATCGACAAGCCGCCGACTTCGCGCATTTCGTGGAAGCCTTCGCTCAGTCGTTTGCGCAACGCCCCGTTGTCGTTCGGCGTTGTCGCGTAGCCGATCGTTTGCAGTTTCGACGCGCGCAATCGCTCGATGAGTTCGACGATGAGCAACGCTGTCGGATGTTCGCCGAATCCCGACGAGACGAATCCGACGCGCGGCGGTCCGGGTTTGCGATCGCGCGACACCGGCGCGAGGCGCGCTTGTACGGGCGCGATCAGCGATTGCCGCGATTCGGCGAAACGTTTGGCGCATTTGAGTTGCTGCGCGGGCGTTGAATCTTCAACCAGCAGCGAGAACGGCGTGATGCCGCTCGCGTCGCGCTCTACACCGTCGAGAAGACGTTTGCTCAGCGACGGCAACACGTTCCAGTCGCACAACCGGCGATGCAGGAAAATCAGTTGCGACAACGCGGGCATGTAGTGTGGTGCGTTGCGCAGGCACGCTTCGTACGCGCGGATCGCGCCGGCGAATTCGCCTTGGCCGTCGAGCGAGATGCCGAATTGATATTGGAACTGCACGCTGTCGGGAGCGAGCCGCGTCGCTTCGCGGTATTCGACGAGTGCGGCAGGTTTGCGATTCGATTCGAACAGAATATTGCCGAGGACAAGGTGCGCGTCGGGCCATGTCGGCGCAAGTTGGATCGCGCGCCGTGCACTTGTTTCTGCGCGCTCGATGTGACGCACGGCGAACAGCGCGGCGGCCTGATTCAGCCAGGCGCGTGCGTAGTCGGGCTTCTGCACGATCGCTTTGGCGAAGCATTCGGCCGCGCCGTGATAATCGCCGCGCGCATCGAGCAGACTGCCGAGGTTGTTGAGCGCGGCGGAATTCTGCGGCGACAGCGCGAGCGCGCGGCGCAACGCGTTTTCCGCTTCGTCGAGACGTCCGCCGGCGGTATGCACGCTAGCGACGTTGCACAGCGCTTCGACCGAATTCGGCGACAGCTTCAGCGCTTCGTCGAGATTCTTTTGCGCGCCTTCGAGATCGCCCGCCTGCAGCGCACAGATCGCCGAGAGTCGCCACACTTCGGTCTGGTCCGGATAACGTTCGAGCAGAAACGCCGCGCGTTTGCGCGCCGCGTCCAGGTTGCCCTGGGAAATCAGCTCGATCAATTCCGTAAGGAACTTGCCCAGGACCGGATCAAAATTCACACAGCTCTCGCTAGCTGTTGAAGGTGCGCCATGCTGCCACAGCGGCGCGTGATAACTCTAGCGACTTAGGTATCGGCTCCCGCGAATGCCTTCATCTGATCGGCCTGGA
>DATBAU010000225.1:0-6838 GCA_036271355.1 Rudaea sp.
CTGTTGAGCTGATCGACCATCGTATTGATGGTGTTTTTCAGTTCGAGGATTTCGCCTTGTACATCGACCGCGATCTTGCGCGACAGATCGCCTTGCGCGACGGCTGTGGTCACTTCGGCGATGTTGCGCACCTGCGCCGTCAGGTTCGACGCCATCGAGTTGACGTTGTCGGTCAAATCCTTCCACACGCCCGACACGCCTTTCACTTGCGCCTGTCCGCCGAGTTTTCCTTCGGTGCCGACTTCGCGCGCGACGCGTGTGACTTCCGCCGCGAATCCGTTGAGCTGATCGACCATCGTGTTGATGGTGTTTTTCAACTCCAGGATTTCGCCTTTCACGTCCACGGCGATCTTGCGCGACAAATCGCCGCGTGCGACGGCCGTCGTCACTTCGGCGATGTTGCGCACCTGCGCGGTGAGGTTCGTCGCCATCGCGTTGACGGAGTCGGTCAAATCCTTCCACGTGCCCGCGACGCCCGGCACGGTCGCCTGACCGCCGAGTTTTCCTTCCGTGCCGACTTCGCGCGCGACGCGCGTGACTTCCGCGGCGAATCCGTTGAGCTGATCGACCATCGTGTTGATGGTGTTTTTCAGTTCCAGGATTTCGCCTTGCACATCGACCGCGATCTTGCGCGACAAATCGCCGCGCGCGACCGCCGTCGTCACTTCGGCGATGTTGCGCACCTGCGCGGTCAGATTCGAGGCCATCGAATTCACGTTGTCGGTCAAATCCTTCCACGTTCCGGCGACGCCCGGCACGTGCGCCTGACCGCCGAGTTTCCCTTCCGTACCGACTTCACGCGCGACGCGCGTCACTTCCGATGCGAACGAGCGCAACTGCTCGACCATGGTGTTCAAGGTTTCCTTGAGTTCCATGATTTCGCCGCGCACGTCCACCGTGATCTTGCGCGACAGATCGCCGTTCGCGATCGCGGTCGCCACCTGCGCGATGTTGCGCACCTGCGCGGTCAAGTTCGACGCCATCGAGTTGACGTTGTCGGTCAAATCTTTCCAGACGCCGGACACGCCGGTCACTTGCGCCTGACCGCCGAGTTTTCCTTCCGTGCCGACTTCGCGCGCGACGCGCGTGACTTCCGCGGCGAATCCGTTGAGCTGATCGACCATCGTGTTGATGGCGTTCTTCAGTTCGAGGATTTCGCCTTTCACGTCGACCGCGATCTTGCGCGACAAGTCGCCGCGCGCGACGGCGGTCGTCACTTCGGCGATGTTGCGCACCTGCACGGTGAGGTTCGTCGCCATCGCGTTGACGGAGTCGGTCAAATCTTTCCACGTGCCGGCGACGCCGGGCACGATGGCTTGTCCGCCGAGTTTTCCGTCGGTGCCGACTTCGCGCGCCACACGCGTCACTTCCGATGTGAACGAACGCAACTGATCCACCAGCGTATTGATCGCTTCCTTCAACTGCAAAATTTCACCGCGCACATCGACTGTGATCTTGCGCGACAAATCGCCGTTCGCGACCGCGATCGTCACTTCGGAAATGTTGCGCACCTGCGCGGTGAGGTTCGACGCCATCTGGTTGACCGATTCGGTCAGATCTTTCCACACGCCCGAAACGCCTTTCACTTTCGCTTGACCGCCGAGCTTGCCGCCCGTGCCGACTTCGAGCGCGACGCGCGTCACTTCCGACGAGAACACGCTCATCTGCTCGATCATCTTGTTGACGATCGTCGCCGAGCGCAGGAATTCGCCTTGCAGCGGGCGGCCTTCGACTTCGAGCTGCAGCGTCTGCGACAGATCGCCTTTGGCGACCGCCGCGATCGCGCGGATCACTTCTTCGGTCGGCCACAACAGATCGTCGATGAGGTTGTTGACCGAACTTTCCATCGTTCCCCACGCGCCGCGTCGAACGCCCCACGCGGCGCGCTGACGCGTCTTGCCTTCCTTGCCGACGACCTGGCCGATGCGATCGACTTCTTCGGCGACGCGCTGATTGGAAAAAACGATGTCGTTGAAGATGTCGGCGATCTTTCCGTTGACGCCGTTCCAGTCCGATGGCAGGCGCACTGAAAAATCGCCGTCGCGCACGGCGCGGAGCGCTTTGAGCACCTCGCGTAGCTGGTTTTGTTCGTCCACGGGTGGAACGACCGCGGCCGGTTTGCTGGTTCCCTTGCGCATGTTTGGATTCCTGATTGCTCCCTGTCCTGAGGGCTATGCTACGCCGAATCGGCGGCCGGCAAACAGCGTTTCAGGTGGTGTGGCGGAAGCCGATGCGTTCGCGCCGGATCGCCGCCGGTGCGCGCGCGAGAACGCGGCGAAACGCGCGATTCATGTGACTCTGATCACAAAATCCTGCGTCCATCGCGATGTCCGCCAACGTGCGATCGGATTCGCGCAGCAGGTGCGCCGCGCGCTCGACGCGCAGACGCGCGGCGGTGTCCTTCAGCGATTCGCCACTGCAGCGGCGATAGGCCGGACCTATCCACGCCGGACTGACGCCGACGTCGCCTGCGAGTTCGCCGATGCGCCGGCGCGGATCGGCGCGCAATGCCGCGTCGACTTTTTCGACCCACGCATGATTGCGGTGCTGCGTTTCGTCGCGCGCGGCGATCAACAAACGGCGCGCGTCGCGTCGAAGTAACTCCGCGCTCAGGCCTGTCGTGCACGCGGCGGCGAGCGCGTGAGCGAGGGCGCCACACATTCCGCCGATTCGCATTACCACGGGTTGGTCCGGCATCCGGCCTAGCCACGCCGGATCGAACTCGATCTCGATCTGCTCGAATCCACGTTCGCCGATCGCGTTGCGATGTGCAGCGCCGCGTCGATACAACACGAACGACGGTCCGGAAATCGCGTGCTCGCCGCGTTCGGTCGCATTGCGATAGTCGCCCATCACGTACAGCGACAGCACCGGCCAGTCGTGCGCGTGTTCGGCGACGACCGCGCGACTCGGGTCGATGATGCGGCGCACGACGGCGCCATCGAAGCGGTGCAGTTCGGACATGGCTAACGATTCATTTGGGATCATCGTACCGCCGCGTCAAGGTCACCACCTTGAATTCGTCCAAGACGATGCATCGCTCAGTGCGTAGAGTGCGCTACCTATGAACAAATTCGCGCTGGTTTGTTTTCTTCTCGTGTCCGCGATCGCGTTTCCGGTTTCGCGCTGCGATGCCGAACCGGCCGCGCCGGATTGTCCGGTCGGCAGCTATCGCCTCGCCGACGGAACCGACATCGACATCGCGCGATCCGACGAGCATACGTTGCGCTGGCGAAAATTCGACGGCACGACGGGCAAGCTCAGTGCGCGACCCGACGGCGCATGGGCGAGCACGCGCGGATGGACCGATGTCAGCGACGGCATTACGGTCACGTTCGCCGGTTGCGACACGATCGTGTTCGACGGAAAAAGCGGAAAGCGCATCGCGTTCGACACGCGCGACGTCACCTTCGTCAGCCACGGCACGACGCTCGTCGGACGCATCGTCATGCCGCCGGGCGATGGGAAGGTTGCGCTCGTCGTGCTTATACACGGATCGGAAAACAGTTCGGCGATCGAATCGTATTCGCTGCAACGGATGTTGCCCGCGCAAGGCGTTGCCGCGTTCGTTTACGACAAGCGCGGCACCGGAAAATCCAGCGGCAAATACACGCAGGATTATTCGACGCTAGCCGACGACGCCGTCGCGGCGGTGGCGACGGCGCGTTCGCTCGCAGGCGCGCGCCTCGGCCGCATCGGTTTTCAGGGCGGAAGCCAGGCGGGCTGGGTCGTGCCGCTGGCGGCGTCGCGCACAAACGTGGATTTCGCGATCGTGTGTTTCGGGCTCGCGGTGAATGCGCTCGACGAGGATCAGGAAGCGGTCGAGATCGAGCTTGGCGAAAAAGGGTATTCGCGATCGAACATCGACGACGCGAAGAAAGTCGCGGCCGCTGCGGAAAATGTTTTCGCGAGCAACTTCACGTCGGGTTTCGCGCAACTCGACAAGCTGCGCAAACGCTACGCCGATGCGCCGTGGTTCAAGGACCTGAAAGGCGATTACGCGTACATGATTCTGCCCAAGACACAATCCGAATTGCGCGCGATGGCGCCGCAGTTCGATTGGCACATTCCGTTTCATTACGATCCGATGCCCGTGCTTCGATCGTCGCGCACGCCGCAGTTGTGGATCATCGGCGGCGAGGATTACCAGGCGCCGAGCCGCGAAACGCGCAAACGCCTCGACACGCTCGTCGCCGACGGACGCGATTACACCATCGCCTATTACAAGAATGCCGAACACGGCATGACGTACTTCGATGTCGACGCGAAAGGCGAACGCAACTCCACGCGTTACGCACCCGGTTATTTCCAACTCATCCGCGACTTCGCCGAATCCGGCACGTTGCGCGGCGATTACGGCGACGCGGAACTGACGCGTCCGCGCACATCGCGCGCGCACTAGCGTTCACTCGACGGAGGCAGTCCGTCGCAACCCGGCGGAGTGATGTTTCATCACTTCGGCCCTGCAATCATCGTTTCGGAATTTTTAACGACACGATGAAACGGGGACGAAGCTATGCGCATGAAATTGCTGGCTGCAACGGTGCTGGTGGCTCTCGCGGGTATGCGAAGTGGGGTGGGGCAAACGACGACGGACGAGAATTCGCCGCCGCCGAAGGATAGCCAGCGATTGCAGACGGTGACCGTCACCGGTTCGCTGATTCCGCAAGCCGAAATCGAAACCGCGTCGCCGGTGATCACCATCACCGCGCAGCAGATCGAGCGTCAGGGTTTCGCGTCGGTCTACGATGCGTTGCGCGCACAGCCGGTCGCGACGGGATCGGTGCTCGACAATCAGGCGGTCGGCGGATTCACGGCGGGCGCGAAGGCGCTGAGTCTGCTCGGTCTGGATCCGGCCTTCACGCTGTACCTGATCAACGGTCATCCGATGGCGGATTATCCGTTGCTCTACAACGGTGTCAGCAACTTCGTCGATCTCACCAACATTCCCACCGGCATGCTCGATCACATCGACATTCTGCCGGGCAACCAATCGTCGATCTATGGATCGAGCGCGATCGCAGGAGTGATCAACATCGTGCTGAAAGATCATATCGACGGCTACGAAGTCACTGCGCGCGCCGGCGGTTATTCGGGCGGCGGCGGTTCGGATCAGCGCCTGCAGTTTACCGGCGGTCAAACCTGGGGCGCGCTCGATCTCACCTTCGGGCTGCAGTACGACGACCAGAAACCGATCTGGGGCTACGACCGCAAACTCACGGCGAGCACGAATTCGAATCCGGATCCTAACGAGCGCTACGGCACGCGCAATTTCCTGTGGCTATATTTCGACTCCAGCGGCGGCGGTCATTACGTCGACCCGGGTCAGGACACCTGCAACGCGCTGCACTCGCTCAACCACAACACGACCAACTACGACTACCGCCCGGGCGAAGGAAATTTCTGCGGCAGCCGCTACAACTATGGCTTCTCCACGCTGCTCGACAAGAACCGCGCCGGCACGGGCTATCTCAATTTGAAATACGCCTTGAACGAAGACACGCAGCTCTACGGCGATCTGCTGTACACCGTGAGCCACGTGACGTTCAGTCAGGGTCCGCTGTTGTGGGAATCGAGCCTCAACACCGGCGCGTTGTTCTACGATGCGGACACGGGGCGGCTCGAAAGCGTGCAGCACATTTTTTCTCCGGAGGAAATCGGCAGTCAGGAAATGAACGCGGACGACAACATCACGCGTTCGTACACGGTGTGGGGCGGCATCAAGGGTTCGGTCGGATCGCAGTGGGAATACGATCTTTATTACTCGCGCTCGCAAACCAACCTCGACGACAAACTGCATTGGCCGATCAATTCGGCGATCGAGAATTTCTTTACGAGCCGGATTCTCGGACCGCAGCTCGGCACCACCGTCGGATTTCCCGTGTATCACGCGCCGAATCTCGCCAACCTGTACAAGGCGCTCACGCCGCAGGAATACGCGAGCTTCATCGGCATCGACCAAACACAGTCGAACGCCTGGACGCAGAACATCAATCTGCAATTCAACAACACCGAAGTCTTCAGCTTGCCGGCCGGTGCGGTCGGGATGGCGGGTTTGATCCAGGTCGGCAATCAGGCGTGGAACAATCCGGTCGATCCAAACGTCGCCGCCGGCAATTTTTACGGATTGACCGCCACCGCCGGCAGCGGCACACGCAACAACTACGCGGCGGCCACCGAAATTCGCGTGCCTATCTTAAGCACGCTGACGGCCGACGCGTCCGTGCGCTACGACCATTACGGCAACCAGAACGTCGGCGGCGGCGACAGCAAGGCGACGTACAAACTGGGCCTGGAATATCGTCCGGTGGAATCGCTGCTGATGCGCGGCAACTACGCGACCGCGTTCCGCGCGCCGGACATGGCCTACACCTTCGGCGGCCAGAGCGGTTTCTATGATGCTCAGCAAACCGACTATTACGTCTGCGCGAAGTATTACCCGAACCTCGCGCTTTCCAACTGCCCGGACTTCCAGTCGCAATCGATATTCACCATCCACCAGGGGAATCCGGCGCTGAAATCGGTGACGGCCAAATCGTACGGATTCGGCACCGTGTGGTCACCGAGCAGCAACTTCAACGCGAGCGCTGACTACTACAACATTCGCATCGCCAACGAAGTGGAATTGCAGAATCTCGATCAGATCCTGCGCACCGACTCGCAATGCCTGCTCGGCAATCTCGATCCGACGACGCCGACTTGCCAGGCCGCGCTCGCCGAAGTCGTGCGCGGACCGGTGACCGGCAATCCAGCGAATTCGGAAGCGATCCTGAATCTCAACGTGCTGCCGATCAACATCGCTAACGAGCACGTGTCGGGAATCGTCAGCAGCCTGAAG
>DATBAU010000226.1:0-4789 GCA_036271355.1 Rudaea sp.
GCGATCCCCTCGCCACCGCCTTCACATCCTTGGTGCTCGCCGGTCGGTCGATCGCTTCATGCGTTCGCACCGTCCGCGTACCGTTTCATTTAGACGGCCACCGCCACGCAGCCGTCGCGTTCGATACTAGACCCACGAGCACGCATGCGCAATCCGCGGGGCTGAACTTTACATGACCGACCGTCCGTTCTTTCCCCTGTCGAAAGTCACGTCAGGTGCGCGGAAATCCACGCCGGCACGGCGTCGAGAGCGGTCTGGAGCGCCGGCGAATCTTCGCCGCCGCCTTGCGCCATGTCCGGACGTCCGCCGCCCTTGCCGCCGATTTTTTTGGCGACGTCCGCGACAAGATCGCCGGCTTTGATCTTGCCGAGCGCCTTACCGTTTACACCCGCGACGAGCGAGATTTTGCCATCGCTGCCACCGGCGAGCAGCACCACGCAGTCGCCGAGTTTCTGCTTGAATTGATCGACGCTGTCGCGCAATGTTTTCGCATCGGCGCCGTCAAGACGCGCAGCGACGACCTTGATGCCGCCGACATCTTTAGCCATCGATGCCAGATCCGATGTCGCGACCGATGCCGCTTTTGATTTGAGACTTTCGAGTTCGCGTTCGAGCTTTTTCTGCCGATCGAAAACCTGGCGCAGCTTGTCGACGACATCGTTCGCGCTCGACGACAAGAGATGCGCGACAGCATCCAGCCGCTGTTCTTCTTCTTTGACGTAAGCGAGCGCGCCCTCGCCCGTCAGCGCTTCGATGCGACGGATGCCGGACGCGACACCGCTTTCGCTCACGATCTTGAACAACCCGATGTCGCCGGTGCGCGCGACGTGTGTGCCGCCGCAAAGTTCGGTCGAGAAATCTCCCATGCGCAGCACGCGCACTTCGTCGCCGTATTTTTCGCCGAACAGCGCCATCGCGCCGAAATCGATCGCATCGTCGTACGCCATGTTGCGGATTTCCGCTTCGGAATTCCGGCGCACTTCGGTGTTGACCAGATCTTCCACGGTGCGCACTTCGTCGGGCGTCATCGGTTTGAGGTGGGAGAAATCGAAACGCAAGCGATCCGGCGCGACGAGCGAACCTTTCTGCGTGACGTGATCGCCAAGTACTTTGCGCAACGCGGCGTGCAGAAGGTGCGTCGCGGAATGATTGAGCACGGTCGATTGACGACGTGCGGAATCGACGTCGCCGTGCAATGTCGCACCCACGCGAAGCGTGCCGCCGTGCCATGTGCCGATATGACCGTGAAACGCGCCCGCGAGTTTCGTCGTATCTACGACGGTGAACGCGCCTTCCTTCGACGAAAGCGTGCCCGTGTCGCCAACTTGCCCGCCCGATTCGGCATAGAACGGCGAGCGATCGAGAATGATCATGGCATCCTGGCCGTCGGTGAGTTCGTCCACGTCGCGCGCGCCGCGAACGATAGCGATGACCTTCAGTCCATCCGCGGCCAGACCTTCGTAGCCGAGAAATTGCGTTGGTTTCAGTTTCTGTACGAGATCGGCGGAGAGCGAACTCTTCGTCTCGAAGTTGCTCGCCGCGCGCGCGCGATCGCGCTGTTCGTTCATCGATTTCTCGAAACCGTCCATGTCGACTGACAAGCCACGCTCGCGTGCGATGTCGGCGGTCAAATCCACGGGAAAACCGTACGTGTCGTATAGGCGGAACGCATCCGCGCCGGGAATGACGTCGTTCGATTTCGCGGCGATGTCGTCGAACACTTTCATGCCGTGTTCGAGCGTTTCGCCGAAGCGTTCTTCTTCGGCCAGCAATGCGCGTCCCACCGTCGCGGCTTTGGCTGAAAGTTCGGGATACGCTTGGCCCATTTCCTCGACGAGCGCCGGCACCATCTGGTGGAAGAACGGTTGCCGCATGCCGAGCATATAGCCGTGACGCAGCGCGCGGCGGATGATCCGGCGCAGAACGTAACCGCGACCTTCGTTCGATGGCAGCACGCCATCGACGATCAGGAAAGAACACGCGCGGATGTGATCGGCGATCACGCGCAGCGATTTGTTTTCGAGATCGGTGGTTTTGGTGAGCGTCGCAGCGACTTTGATCAGCCGCTGGAACAGATCTATCTCGTAATTCGAATGAACGTGCTGCATCACTGCCGTCAGACGTTCCAGTCCCATGCCGGTATCGACACACGGTGCCGGCAGTCGCGATAACGTGCCATCGGCCGCGCGATCGAACTGCATGAAAACGAGGTTCCAGATTTCGATGAAGCGGTCGCCGTCTTCATCCGGCGATCCCGGCGGACCGCCCGGAATGTCCGATCCATGATCGAAGAAAATTTCCGTGCACGGACCACAAGGGCCGGTGTCGGCCATCTGCCAGAAATTGTCCGACGCGTACGGCGCGCCTTTGTTGTCGCCGATGCGGACGATGCGATCGGTCGGCAAGCCGATGTTCTTGTGCCACAGATCGAACGCTTCGTCGTCGGTGTGATAAACGGTGACGAGCAGACGATCCTTCGGCAATCCGAACACGACCGTCAGCAGTTCCCACGCCCACTCGATCGCGTCTTTCTTGAAGTAATCGCCGAACGACCAGTTGCCGAGCATCTCGAAGAACGTGTGATGTCGCGCGGTGTAGCCGACCGAGTCCAGATCGTTGTGCTTGCCGCCCGCGCGGAGACAGCGCTGCACGTCGGCCGCACGCACGTACGGAAGTTTCTCGCTGCCGAGGAACACGTTCTTGAACTGCACCATGCCGGAATTGGTGAATAGCAACGTCGGATCGTTGCCCGGCACAAGCGGCGCCGACGGGACGATGGTATGTCCTTTGGACTTGAAGAAGTCGAGAAACGTCTGGCGGATTTCGGCGCTGGTTTTCATCGGGATCGGTCGTGGTTTTAGCCTGCAGGCTGCACGCCGACAATCGAGTGTTTAATCCAACTCGTCAGCCGATTCCAGCCCTTCAGCACGGGTCGCTGATTGTACAGTGGCGGCGTCAAAGCCGCGACGCAAGAGGAAATTCGCGCGTTTGACGCGTTCGGCGAGATTCGACGCTGGCTTCCCGCCGTAACGCCGGCGAAGTTGATTGCGGACGATGGATGGCCAATCCGGTTCGGCGGCATCGATCAGTTCGCGCGCTTTCGCTTCGGCGATGCCGTGCGTCTTCAACTCGGCGATTATCCAGCGCGCGCCATAACCGGTTTCGATGCGCGTGCGCACGAGCATTTCGCCGAAGCGCGCGTCGTTCTGGAAATCCTTCGATTGCAATTGCGAGAGGACGGAATCGACTTCGTCCTTCTCGATGCCGCGACGCGTGAGCTTGGATTTCAATTCGCGCGCGGAATGTTCGCGGCGGGCGAGAAGTTCGATGCCCTTGTTGTAGGGATCGACGGGTTCTCTATTCTTTCGTTTCACGCCGGACGGGAACCATTTCCGGCGCCAGCAATTGCTTCATGTGCAATACCGTCAACATGACCACGTGATCCGGAAATATTTGATATACCAACCGATAGCTGTAGACGAAACTCTCTCGAATATCTGTTTCGTCCAACTCCGGTACGACCCTGCCACTTTCGGGAAACTCGGCGAGGTTCTCCGCGATGCGAACGAACCTCGCCGTTACACTGCTCGCATACCAATGCGAGTGACACTCGATATGCGTTGCTATGGCTTGAATGTCATCGATGGCTTCCGGCGACCATCTCAATTGTCTAGCCACTTTCCAAGTCGCCTCGTTGCTTCTTCGTGCGAGATCTCGCCCTCTTTCGAGGCGCGATCGAGTCCTCGCGCGATTTTTTCCAGCGTGTAGAGGTGGTATTGAATATCCTCGTAGCTGCTGTCGTCCGGCAGCTTCGAGAGCATCGAACTGACTTCAGCTTTCGGACTGTTCATCTCACGCTTCTTCCATCTCTTCAGCCACCCGCGGCGCCGCGCCGGCCATCTTCGCCGCGAACACCGCGCGCAGTTTGTCTTCGATTTCCTTGGCGACGCTCGGATTGTCTTTCAGATATTGCCGCGCGTTGTCCTTGCCCTGTCCGATGCGCTCGCTGCCGTAGCTGTACCACGCGCCGGATTTCTCGACGATCTTGTTGTCGCTGCCCATGTCGATCAGCTCGCCTTCGCGCGAGATGCCTTCGCCGTAGAGAATTTCCGTGACGACTTGCTTGAACGGCGGCGCGAGCTTGTTCTTGACGACCTTGATGCGCGTCTGATTGCCGACGACTTCATCGCCCTTCTTCACCGCGCCGATGCGGCGGATGTCCAGACGCACGGACGCGTAGAATTTCAGCGCATTGCCGCCGGTCGTCACTTCCGGACTTTGACCCGGCATCATGATGCCGATCTTCATGCGCAACTGATTGATGAAGATCACCATCGTGTTCGAACGCTTGATGTTGCCGGTGAGTTTCCGCAGCGCCTGCGACATCAAACGCGCCTGCAGACCGGGCAACTGATCGCCCATTTCGCCTTCGATTTCAGCACGCGGCGTCAGCGCGGCGACGGAGTCGATGACGACGACGTCGACCGAGCTCGAACGCACGAGCATGTCGGCGATTTCGAGTGCCTGTTCGCCGGTGTCGGGTTGGGAAACGAGGAGATCGTCGACCTGCACGCCCAGTTTTTCGGCGTAACTCGGATCGAGTGCGTGTTCCGCATCGATGAATGCGCACGTGCCGCCCAGCTTTTGTGCCTGCGCGATCACTTGCAGCGTCAACGTGGTTTTGCCGGACGATTCCGGACCGTAAATTTCAACCACGCGTCCACGCGGAAGACCGCCGATGCCGAGCGCGATGTCGAGCATCAGCGAGCCGGTCGGGATGGACTCGATG
>DATBAU010000227.1:0-12342 GCA_036271355.1 Rudaea sp.
CGAACACGCCGACGACGCCGGCGAGGATCGCGACGATCAGCGCGACGATGCCGATCGCGCGCAACCTGCGCGGCGACACGCGGCGTTGCTGGGAAACAGGTGCGTTCATGCAAGACTCCGGATCAAAGGGTTGTCGCCGCACTGGGTTCAATGGCCGGCGCGGCGTCGTCGCGCTTCTTTTTGCTGGTGCGCGGCGCGTGGACGAGACTGAAAATGGCGGGGACGAAAAACAGCGTCGC
This sequence comes from Rudaea sp., assembly GCA_036271355.1. Lineage (GTDB taxonomy): Bacteria > Pseudomonadota > Gammaproteobacteria > Xanthomonadales > Rhodanobacteraceae > Rudaea. Next base: position 240 of record DATBAU010000227.1, read on the forward strand.
GCAGGTGGCGAAGATGAGTCCGCCGATCACCGCGCGGCCGAGCGGCGCGTTCTGTTCACCGCCTTCGCCCATGCCGAACGCCATCGGCGCCATGCCGATGATCATCGCGAGCGCGGTCATCAGCACGGGACGGAAACGGATGAAGCCGGCATCGAGCGCAGCGGTGATCGCGTCGGCGCCTTCACGCAGGCGTTCGCGCGCGAAACTCACGATCAGGATGCTGTTCGCGGTCGCCACGCCCATGCACATGATCGCGCCGGTGAGCGCGGGCACCGACAGCGTAGTGCCGGTGAGAAACAGAATCCAAACGATGCCGGCGAGCGCGGCGGGCAGGGCGGTGATGATGACGAACGGATCGAGCCACGACTGGAAATTGACCACGATCAGCAGGTAGATGAGCACGATCGCGCCGGCCAGGCCGAACATCAGGCTCGAATACGCCGTGTTCATCGTTTGCACCTGGCCGCGCAGCTCGACGGTCGATCCAGCCGGAACTTCTTTCGCGGTTTCATCAAGGATGCGCTGGATGTCGTCGGCGACGGCGCCAAGAGCGCGATCCTGCACGGCGCCGAAAATATCGATGGTCGGCTGCACGTCGTAATGTGAGACGACGCCTTCGCCTTGCCCGCGCGTGATGCTCGCGATGCCGCCGAGCAGTTGCGTGCCGCCGCCGGAGGTGGTCACCGGAATGTTTTCGAGCTGGCTCAGCGAATCGATGCGGTACTGCGGCGTCTGCACGACGATCGGATACGAAACGTGGTTTTTCGGATTCACCCAGAACGTCGGCGCGGTCTGCGCGCTGCCGGACAGCGAAACGAGCATGCTCGTCGCCACGTCGCGTTCGGTCATGCCGAGTTCGCTGGCGCGGGTGCGATCGACGTCGACGCGCAACTCCGGCTGATTGAATGCTTGCTGGATGCGCAAGTCGGCGATGCCGGCGACGTGCTTGATGCGGTCGAGCAGCTTCGAGGCGTACGCGCGATTTTCGTCGCGCTTGAATCCGATCACCTGGATGTCAATCGGCGCGGGCAGACCGAAATTGAGGATCTGGCTGACGATGTCCGCCGGCAAAAACGCGAACGACGCGGCCGGATATTCATGCGGCAGAACATCGCGCAGTTTTGCCACGTAGTCGGCGGTGGCGTGATGATCGTCGTTGAGCGAAATGAGAATGTCCGCATCGGCCGGACCGATCGGCGCGGAGTTGCTGTACGTGATGTTCACCCCGCTGACCGGCAAACCGATGTTGTCGACGATGCTTTTCAGTTCTTTCGACGGGATGATGTGGCGAATGGTTTTCTCGACCTGCGTCGCAAGGCGCGCGGTTTCCTCGATGCGTGTGCCGGTTTGCGCGCGCATGTGCAGTTTGATCTGTCCGGAATCGATACTCGGGAAAAAGTTTTCGCCGAGCCACGGCGCGAGCACGAACGAGACCAGCACGACGACGCTGAATCCGATGAGAAACGTCCGGCGACGCCCGAGCGCCATCGTCAGGAGTTCGCGGTAAATATCGCGCACGTTTTCGAAACGGCGTTCGAATCCGCGCTGGAAACGCGATAGAAAACCGGTGCCGCCGGACATATGCTGTGTCGGATCTTCGCGCTCGGCGTCGTCCATCGCGTGCGCGGTCGGCGGATGCGCGTGCACGTGTGGCTTGAGCAGATATTTCGCCATCGTCGGCACCAACGTGCGCGACAGCACGAACGACGCGATCAACGCGAATACGACCGCCTCGGCCATCGGCACGAACAGATAGCGCGCGACACCTTCGAGGAAGAACATCGGCACGAACACGATGCAGATGCACAGCAGCGAAACGAGCGCGGGCGTGACGATCTGCTTGCTGCCGTCGAGGATCGCGGACGTGACTGTCTTGCCCTGCTCCAGATGCCAGTTGATGTTTTCGATGGTGACGGTGGCGTCGTCGACCAGAATGCCGATGGCGAGCGCGAGTCCGCCGAGCGTCATCACGTTGATCGTTTCGCCGAGTGCGGACAGCATCGTGATCGAAGCGAGGATCGCGAGCGGAATCGAGACGGTGATGATCAGCGTCGAACGCCAGCTGCCGAGGAAGAGCAGGATCATCAGTCCTGTGAGCGCGGCGGCGATCACGCCTTCGCGGATCACGCTCGATACGGCGGCTTTCACGAACACCGATTGATCGAGCAGCGTGTTCAACTCCAGACCTTCCGGCGCGCCGGCTTTGATCTTGGGCAACAGGCGCTTGACGTGCGCGATGATGTCGAGCGTCGAGGCCGCGCCATTTTTCAGGACGGTCGTCAGCACCGAGCGGTGTCCGTCGACGAGCACGAGGTTTTGTTGCGGCGAATAACCGTCGCGCACGTGCGCGACATCGTGCAGATAAATCGTCGCACCGTTTTCGGACTTGATCGGCAAATCGTTCAGCCCTTGCAGATCCTTCGGACTGCCGTTGAGCTTCACGTTGTACTCGAACATGCCGACTTTCTCGGTACCCGACGGCAAAATGAGATTCTGCGCGAGGATCGCGGTGGTCACGTCCTGCGGCGAAAGTCCTTTCGAGCGCAGCGCTTCCGGATCGAGGTCGACGACGACCTGACGATTTTTTCCGCCATACGGCGACGGCACCGCCGCACCTTCGACTTCGGCGAGCTGCGGACGGATGAAGTTGTTGGACAGATCGAACAGTTGCTGATCGGTCAGCGTGTTGCTCGACAACGCGAGCTGCAAAATCGGCACGCTTGACGCGTTGTAACTCAGCACGAGCGGCGGCGTTATGCCCGGCGGCAGGCGCTTCAGCACGGTTTGCGAAACGGCCGTCACCTGCGCGAGCGCCGCGTTGACATTCACGTCGGGCTGGAAAAATACCTTGATGACGCCGACGCCCGGCAGCGATTGCGATTCGATGTGCTCGATGTCGTTCACCGACGAGGTCATCTGCCGCTCGAAATACGTGATGACGCGGTCGGACATTTCGTCCGGCGGCAATCCGTTGTAGGTCCAGACGACGCTGATGACCGGCAGCTTGATGTTCGGGAAAATATCGGTGGGCGTGCGCAGCGCCGACAAGGTGCCGACGATGACGATCAGGATCGCCAGAACGACGAAGGTATACGGGCGGTTGAGCGCAAGGCGAATGATCGCGAGCATCGAGCAGCTACTCCAACGTGCGGCAGGTCAGGCAAGTCCATTTCAACTGCACCGCAGCATGCTGTCCGAAGCAAGGCAGCCGGTGTCGCGAAGACGCCTACGGCCATGAAGGACAAGTACAAATTGCGTTAGTTCCCGGCGGGCCGGAGTATGACGCAAATCCCGTCATTCCGAGGCTCGCCGCACCGCATCGTACGGATCGGACGTGAAATTCTACTAATGTCTAGCGCCGGTGCAGTCATGGAACTGAAACATTTGCTTCATACTATTTCCCGGAAATTTAACTAATCTGCGTCCGCTTCGGCGGGGCGCCTTTAGCGGTTTCCGCAACTGTCCCGAGGGGAATGAATGAACACCCGTTTTTCTAATCCGGCTTTGTCCGACAACGAGCGGATTAACGTGCTCAATTCGAGAGGAGAATCCAACGTGAAGAAGTCGGTATTGAGTTTGGCGGTGCTGGCAGGCATCGCGGCCGCGTCGGTCGCCCAGGCGGCGGACGACCAGAGCCTCACCATGTACGGCATCACGCTGTACGGAACGTATGACATCGGCGTGGCTTATCAGACACACGGCGCGCCGCTGAGCCAGGATTTCTATCCGGGCCTGCAATACCTGCTCGGCAAGAGCAGCGACAAATCGCAAACGTCCGTGGCGCCGAGTGGCCTGAGCCAGTCGAAGGTCGGTCTGCGCGGCAAGGAAACCATCAACGACGACGTCGCCTTCGTGTTCAACGGTGAAGTCGGCTTCAATCCGCAGTCGGGTGCGCTCGCCGATGCGCCGCGTTCGCTGATCCACAACAACGGCGTCGCGCTGGCGGACCAGAAAACCGCCGGTGACGGGAGCCGCGCCGGGCAATTCTTCAACGGCCAGGCCTGGGCCGGACTCAGTTCGAAGGAGTGGGGCACGGTGACCTTCGGCCGTCACGTCACACTGCTTGGTGAAAACATCGTCAAGTACGATCCGATGAACGGCTCGTACGCCTTCTCGCCGATCGGCTACTCCGGCATGACCGGCGGCATGGGCGACACCGAAGACGTCCGTCTGGACGACTCGGTCAAGTACGTGTGGAAATATGAAATGTTCCACGTCGGCGCGCTTTACCAGTGGGGCAAGAGCGACTCGAGCCCCGGCGAAGCCTGGCAGGGCGACGTGGGATTCGACTATGCCGGCTTCTCCGTCGACGGCATCTACGGCAAGAAGAAAGATGCGCTCGCCTTGGGTTCGCTCAGCGCCGCGCAGGTCAATGGCACGAGCACCACCCCCGGTCTGCCGCGTGATTCGCTGGCCGCCACCGTTTCGGACAACGAATCGTGGACCATCGCAGGTTCGTGGACGGGCGGTCCTTGGAAGGTCTCCGCGGGCTTCGAGCACATCGAGTATTCCAATCCGGATCTGCCGCTCACGGCGGGTTTCTCGGGTCTGGGCGGCTACGAGATCAGCGTCGTCAACAACGCTGCGTTCCCGAACGACAAGAAAGTGGATGTGTCGTGGGCCGGTGTGAAATATCTGATCGCGCCCAACTTCGACATCACGGGTGCCGTCTACAACTACGACCAGGACTCGTACGCCCTCAAGAAGTGCAGCACCGCTAGTTCCGGTCAATGCAGCGGTGAACTTTGGGCTTACTCGGTGCGCTTCGACTATCGCTTCACCAAGCGATTCGACGTCTACGCCGGCGCAATGTACTCGAAGGTCGAAGACGGTCTGGCCAACGGTTATCTCAGGACCAACACGGTCGATCCGATGGTCGGTTTCCGCTTCCAGTTCTGATCTGAAACAACGCAACACGTCGAGGGTCGGAGGGCGCGAGTCTTCCGGCCTTTTTTTTATTTCGACGCCGCGAAATCGGCCTCCGTCGTCTTGTGCTTGAACTCGCACAGATCGCGAATGACGCATTGTGGACATTTCGGCTTTCGCGCCACGCACGTGTAGCGTCCGTGCAGAATCAGCCAATGATGCGCGTGCAATTTGTAGTGTTCCGGCACGAGCTTGTTGAGCTTGTCCTCGACGACGCGCACGTTCTTGCCCGGCGCGATTCCGGTGCGGTTGGCGACGCGGAATATGTGCGTGTCGACCGCGATCGTCGTGTCGCCGAAGATCGTGTTGAGAATGACATTCGCCGTCTTGCGCCCGACGCCCGGCAACGATTCAAGTTCTTCGCGCGAACGCGGAACCTTGCTTCTGAAATCGTCAACGAGACGCTGACACGTCGCGATCACGTTCTTCGCTTTCGCGTTGAATAGTCCGATCGTCGCGATGTAACGCTTCAATCCTTCTTCGCCGAGCGCAAGAATTTTTTCCGGTGTTCCCGTGACCGGAAACAATCGCTTCGTCGCCTTGTTCACGCCGACATCGGTCGCTTGCGCCGACAAAATCACGGCAATCAGCAACTGAAACGGCGTGCGGTATTTCAGCTCCGTCGTCGGATGCGGATCGACATGCTGAAACCGCCGGAAAATTTCCTCGCGCTTTTGTGGATTCACGCGGCATTTCCTCGCGCGGCCTTGCGCGCCCTCGCGCGCGCGACGGCATCGCTCACCGAATCGGCCGACGCCGATTTGCGCACAGACAATGCCTGCGCCGCTTCTTCCGCATCGCGCAGCAAACGCGCATTGCGCGCAACGAACCGCGCACGATAGTGCGGCGCGCGTTCCAGAACGCTACGCCCATCGTCACCGACCGGAATCATAGCGATGCAATCGACCGGGCACGGTGCGATGCACAGCTCGCATCCGGAACATTCGTCGCCCAGAACCGTGTGCATCACTTTCGACGCGCCGACGATCGCGTCGACCGGACACGCCTGAATGCACTTCGTACAACCGATGCAAATAGCTTCGTCGATGACGGCGATTTCGCGCGGCTTCTCGACACCGTTGACCGGATTGAGCGGGTTGCGCGCGCGATCGAGCAACGTCGCGAGCAGCGCGATGCCTTGTGCGCCGCCGGGCGGGCACTGATTGATGTCCGCGGCATCTGTCGCGATCGCGTTCGCGTAATCGCGGCACGCCGGATAACCGCAGCGCGTGCACTGCGTCTGCGGCAACAGCGCATCGATGCGCGTGGCGAGCGATTCAGACATGGCCGAATTGTCGGGGTTACGCGTCGGAAAGGCGATAGCCGACGCCGATCTCCGTCAGCAGATAGTGCGGCCGCGCCGGATCATCCTCGATTTTCTGTCGCAAGCTGCGCATGTAGATACGCACATATTGCGGCGATTCGACATGCGCCGCGCCCCACACTTCGCGCAGCAGTTGGCGATGCGTGAGCACCTTGCCGCGATGCTGGATCAAAGCCGCGAACAATTTGTATTCGATCGGCGTCAGATGGATTTCTTCTTTGCCGCGCGTCACGCGTCGCGCGGCGAGATCGACCACGAGTCCGCCGATTTCCACACGCGGCTGAATTTCGCCGCCGACATGATGCCGCATCGCCACGCGCATGCGCGCCAGCAACTCCGCGACGCCAAAGGGCTTAGTCAGGTAATCGTCCGCGCCGAGATCGAGCGCGCCGACTTTATCGCTCTCGCGGCTGCGTGCCGACAACACGATGATCGGGCGCTGAAACCATTCGCGCAGACGCGTGATCACGTCGAGCCCCGACATATCCGGCAATCCCAGATCGACGATGACGACATCGGGCTGTCGCGTCGTCGCCAAACGCAAACCTTCCGCGCCGCTTTCGGCACACACCGGTTCGTAACCGTGCGACTCCAGCGCCGCGGTGAGAAAACGCTGGATCTGCGGATCGTCCTCGACGATCAACACGCGCGCGCGCGACGTGCTCATGCCGTCGGTTGCGTCGGATCGAGCGGCAGGCTGAAACGGAATTCCGCACCGCCTTCCGGAAGATTGCGCGCGCTGATTTGTCCGCCGTGCGCGTCGATGATCGTTTTGCAAATCGTGAGGCCGAGTCCGAAACCGCTTTGCGCCGCTTCGCGCCGGCCGCGATGGAATTTGTCGAACACGAGTTCTTCCTCGCCCGGCGGAAGTCCCGGCCCGCTGTCGACGACGCTGACTTCCATCACCGCCGGCCACGCCTTCACCGTGATGCGGATCGGCGATTCCGGTGGCGTGTGCTTGATCGCGTTCTCGATCAAGTTGAACAGCACTTGCTCGATCATCACTTCGTCACAGCGCACGAGCGGAAGATCGTCCGGAATCTGCAAACGGATATCGCGTTTCGCCGCGGCATCGCGCAACCGCCCGAGCACGGCGCCGATAATTTCGTCGATCGCTGCCCATTCGCGTTTCATGTCCACAGGACCCGACGTGAGCCGCGTCAGATCGAGCAGGTTGCCGACCAATCGATGCAGCCGTTGCGATTCGTCGAGCGTCGACCGCAGCAGTTCACGTCGGCGCGACGGTTCGAGATTGTTCGATGCATCGTCGAGCAGCGTGGACGTCGAACCGATGATGCTCGCCAACGGCGTGCGGAAATCGTGCGAGATCGAGGCGAGCAACGTGCTGCGCAATTGCTCCGACGCGATCTGCGTATCCGCCGTCTGCGCCGCGTGCGCGAGCTGAACGCGCTCCATCGCGATCGCCGCCTGATTGACGAACGATTCGAGCAGATGCATCTGTTCCGGAATGCTCAGTTGGCGCGGATCTTTCGGCCGAAACCCGAGCACACCGATGCAGCGACGCAATGCGTTCAACGGAAAATAGATCGCATCCGCGCTCGCGAGCGTGTCCGTACCGTGGCCGGATGTCTGGCGATGATCGTACGCCCACTGCGCGATACCGAGATCGTTGCCCGGCACCGGATAACGCATTTCCGATTTTCCCGGCGTGCCGCGCGTGCAGAAGTGTGTCGGATCGAGCAGATGACCTTCCGCATCCGGCAGCAGCACCGCGGCTTGGCCATCGATCATCGCGGTGACGTGGCGCACGAGGATCGCATTGATTTCCGGCAGATCAAGCCGACGTGACAGTTCGCGACTCAATGCGTACAACTCGCCCGTGCGCCGTTCGCGCTGCTGCGCCACGCGCGCCTGATGTTTGCCGCGCGCGGCAAGCGAACTGATGATCAATCCTGTCGCGATCATTACGCCGAACGTGATGAGATATTGAGCGTCGGACACCGCGAACGAATCCAGCGGCGGCACGAACAGGAAATCGAACGCCGTCACGCTAAGGATTGCCGCGAGAACGGACGGCCCACGACCCAAGCGCACCGCGACCAGAACGATGCCGAGCAGATACAACATCACCAGATTGCTCAGCTCGATGCGCTTGAACAGCAGTGCGCACAATGCGGTGATCGCGACGACCACGCCGACCGATTTCAGATAGGCCGGCCATTGACTCGATCGATGCAATTCGCGCGGCGGGCGAATCGTCGGCGCGCCGGGTTCGCCGCTGATGACGTAGACGTCGATGTCGCCGCTGTTGCGCGCGATTTCGTCGACCAATGACGGTCGCAATCGGTCGCGCCAACGCGGCCGGCTCGGTTTGCCGACCACGATCTTGCTGATGTTGTGCGTGCGTGCGAAATCGATGAGTTCGGCGGCGACACTTTCGCCACTCAGGTTTTCGGTCTGCGCACCGAGCGATTCGGCGAGTTTCAGATTCTGCAGCACGCGATCGCGCGCTTCGCGCGACAGGCGCACGAGATACGGCGTCTCGACGTAGACGGCCAACCATTCCGCGTGAAGCGCCGTTGCCATGCGTCGCGCTGCGCGCACAAGGCGTTCGGACAGCGGATCCGGCCCGACACAGACGAGAATCCGTTCGCCCGCGGCCCAAGTGTCGCGAATCGAATGATCTTGCCGATACTCGCGCATCGCCGCGTCGACACGATCGGCCGTCGCGCGCAACGCGAGCTGACGCAACGCGATGAGATTGCCCTTGCGGAAAAACGAATTGAGCGCGTGGCGGACTTTTTCGTCGACGTATACTTTTCCTTCGCGCAGGCGAACGAGCAATTCGTCGGGCGGAAGATCGATCAGTTCGACTTCGTCGGCGTTGTCGAACACTTTGTCGGGGACCGTTTCGCGCACGTGCACGCCGGTGATCTGCGCGACGATGTCGTTCAGACTTTCGATGTGCTGCACATTGACGGTCGTGTACACGTCGATGCCGGCGTCGAGCAATTCCTCGACATCCATCCACCGTTTCACGTGGCGCGCGCCGGGATGATTGGTGTGCGCGAGCTCGTCGACGATGACGACTTTCGGTGCGCGCGCGAGACACGCATCGAGATCGAATTCGGCGAGCGTGACGCCGCGATGTTCGAGGCTCAGCGGCGGCAGAATCTCTAGACCGGCGAGCAACGCTTCGGTTTCCGCGCGACCGTGCAACTCGACGTAGCCGACGACCACGTCGACATTTTCCGCTTTCAGTTCGCGCGCCGCGCCGAGCATCGCGAAACTTTTCCCCACGCCCGGCGCCGCGCCGAAAAAGACGCGCAGATTTCCGCGACGCGCATGGCGTTCGGCTTGCTGGACGTGCGCCAGCAGCGTGTCGGGATCGGGGCGTTGATCGGCAGGATTCGGCATGATGCGCTCTGGCGCGCGCATCATGCCGCAAACGCGGCGCGCGTTACCACCGCGCGTCGAGCATCAGATTCAGCTTGAGCACGTTGACGCGCGGTTCGCCCAGCACGCCGAGCTGACGGTTTTGCGTTGCCTGTTCCACGAGTCTGGCGACATCGGTCGCATCGCGATGCCGGACTCGCGCGACGCGCTCGATCTGATATTTCGCCGCCGCCGGCGAAATGTCCGGATCGACGCCGGACGCCGACGCGGTGACGAGATCGATGGGAACCGGCGCGGCGTTGTCCGGATCGGCGGCATGAAGTGCGTCGACGCGGTGCTTCACTGCATCCACGAGTGTAGTGTTCGTCGGCCCCAGATTCGATGCGCCCGATGCCGACGGATTATCCGGAAACGGCGATGTCGCCGACGGACGCGACCAGAAATATTTCGGATCGGTGAACGCTTGTCCGATCAGTTCCGAACCCAACGGTTTGCCGTCGTGCTCGATCACACTGCCGTTCGCGTTATGCGAAAACAGCAATTGCGCGACGCCGGTGACGACGAGCGGATAGATGACGCCGGCGACGATCGTCAGCGTCAGCAAAAGACTCAACGCGGTGCGCAGCATTTTTTTCATGACGGTTCTCAGAAGTGCAGGATCACGTCGAACAGCGCGGTTGCCTGATTGCGCTTGCGTCCGTCGTCGTAGGCGGCCACGTCGTACGAATGTTCGAAGCGCAGTTCGGGACGCAGTTCGACATCCTGCGAAACCCAGTGTGTCAAACCGATCGTGTGGCTGGTATACCGCGTCGCGAATCCTGTGCGCTGTCCGACTTCATCCTTGTACCACTCGTTGCGGATCACCAGCATGTTCGCGGGATTCAGCTCGATGTTGAAATAGTTGACGATGCCGAACGCCGGATCTTCGCCGGTGCGAAAACCCGGCGCGTTGAGCACGTAAATCTTGTACGCCTCGGTCAGCGTGTGCACGTTTTCGCTGAAACGATGACCCCACGTGACGACGAATTCCTGCAGATTGTTGTACGTCTGGTCGTCGCCGTTGTACGACTCCACGCACGGATAAAGCATGTCGTTGTTGGACGCCGAAACCCAGCGCACGCATGCCTGCGCGCTGAGGCGCGATGTGCTGTCCCACGGCGCGGAATCGTCGCCGCCGTGCAGTCCGACTTGCACCGTCCAATGGTCGGACAGCTTCGTCGAAACGAGCACGCCGACATTGGTATAGGCATCGACGGTGTAAAGAATCGAATGCGTCAGCAAATAATTATTCGGCGCGAACTGCGCTTCGATATCGGGCAGTGACAGATAGCGTCCCGCCGTCACGGTCATACCTTGCGCGATCTGCGGGAAATACAGTTCGACATACCAGATCATCGGATCGTAGCCGTAGACTTTTCCGGCGACACCCGCGTTCGCCGCGATCGGCTGATTCGGATTCGGATGATCGAGCAACTGATCGCTCAGCACGTCTTTCATCGTCGTGTAGTGGTAGTCGTAGCCGTAGAGATTGTCGAAATGAAATCCCCAGTCGACGTTGTCGGTCTGCACTGTGTCCGGAACGCGCTCGATGCGTAGAAGAAACTGGTCGAACTCGACACGATTCGGGCGCGTCGCATACGAAAGCGGATAGTTGCTGAAGGTCGACGTGCTCAAATTCGCCGACGGATTCAGCCATCCATACATTTCGAGGCGGTTGTCCTTCATCCATTGACCGAGCGCCGTGCAAGCCAGCGCCCGCTCCAGCGGATATTGCGCATTTCCGTTCGGCACTCCGATCGGATAATCCATCCCGCCGATCTGCCATTCCGACGACGGAAAGGGCGGCGACGAAAACGGCGAGTCCATCGCGCGCCGTTGCGGCGCTGGTGCAGCCGGATCGGTAGCCGCGGGATTCATGTCGTCGCGGTAGGCGGCTGCGATGCGGTCGATAAAGCCTTGCGAACAGTCGTCCGCGTAGGCGCTTCCACTTGCGGCGAAGACGGCGAGTCCACAAATATACTTCTTCATGTCGTCGTTTCTCACGACAAGCCGAGCAGGACGAGCAGCAGATCGATGAGCTTGATGCCGACGAACGGCACGACCAGTCCGCCGATGCCGTAAACCAGCAGATTCCTTCGAAGCAGCGCGCCCGCGCCGAGCGCGCGGCGGCGCACGCCTTTGAGCGCGAGCGGGATCAGGAAAACGATGATGAGCGCGTTGAAGATGACCGCAGACAGAATCGCGCTGCGCGGCGTGGCGAGATGCATCACGTTGAGTGCGTCGAGCGATGGATACGTGCTCGCGAACGCCGCCGGAATGATCGCAAAATATTTCGCGACGTCGTTCGAGATCGAGAACGTGGTCAGCGAACCGCGCGTGATCAGCATCTGTTTGCCGATCTCGACGACTTCGATGAGCTTGGTCGGATTGGAATCGAGATCGACCATGTTGCCGGCTTCCTTCGCCGCCTGCGTACCGGAATTCATCGCGACGGCG
>DATBAU010000228.1:0-4790 GCA_036271355.1 Rudaea sp.
GGCAAGAGCGGTGAACGACGCGCAGTTGTCGCGCGTGGGAAATCAAACCGGCGGACGCGTATTCCTGTTCCTGCGAACCGACGATTTCCATCGCGATCATCTCGCGATGACGGAACGCGGCGTGAAGTTCATAGAGGCGCCCCGCGAAGAAGACTACGGCACGGTTGCGGTGTTCGAAGATCTGTACGGCACCCGGTGGGATCTCATCGAGTACAAAACGCCGCGCTAGTTTTTCGTATCGCGTCGCTCAACCGGAATCCGCATGGATCAGTCAAGTTATCTGCCCATCCTGCTGACGTCATCCTCGGCCTCGCGCTCACGCGGCGCGAGTGGTTCCATAAACTTCAGGCCCTGAAGGCATGCGCGCCTATACCTTCGTGCTGTTACAGCGCCTGAAATAGCGGGCCGCCGTTTGACGGCCCGCAGCACAGCTATATCGCGAGATTGACGCCGAGCACGAGACCAAGAAGCGCCAGCACGAGCAGGATGAGGAAGATCATGAAAAAGATCTTCGCGATGCCCGCGGACGCGCCAGCGATACCGCCGAAGCCGAGTGCGCCAGCAACGAGCGCGATGATCGCGAACACGATCGCTAAATGAAGCATGGTGTTTCTCCTTGAAAATTCCGTTTGACTGGACGGAACAAGTTCAAGGGACATGCCAGTGGTTTTCCTTTACGCCATGCAGATAGTTGCTGGATGTGCCGCACGTTCGACAGCGCGTTTTGCATTCATGCAGCGCATTCGCGCGCAATTTGCACGGAGCGCTCCGACTATTTGCGTTTTTCGATCGGCAAGAACGTGAGATTTTCGGGCCCCGTGTAGTTCGCGCTGGGCCGAATGATCTTGCCGTCGATGCGCTGCTCGATCACGTGCGCGCTCCAGCCCGACGTGCGCGAGATCACGAACAGCGGCGTGAACATCGCCGTCGGAACGCCCATCATGTGGTAGCTCACGGCGCTGAACCAGTCGAGGTTCGGAAACATCTTCTTGACGTCCCACATCACCGTTTCCAGACGTTCGGCAATGTCGAACATTTTCATGTTCGATTGCGTTTTCGACAGATGGCGCGCTACTTCCTTGATCACCTTGTTGCGTGGATCGCCGGTCGTGTACACCGGATGGCCGAAACCGATTACCACTTCTTTGCGCTCGACGCGCGCGCGAATGTCTTTTTCCGCTTCGTCGGCCGAACCGTAACGTTTCTGGATTTCGAACGCGGCTTCGTTCGCGCCGCCGTGCTTCGGACCGCGCAACGCTCCGATCGCACCGGCGATGGCGGAATACATGTCGCTGCCCGTTCCCGCGATCACGCGCGCGGCGAATGTCGATGCGTTGAATTCGTGTTCGGCGTAAAGAATGAGCGAGGTGTGCATCGCGCGCACCCATTGCGCGTCGGGTTTTTCGCCGTGCAGCAGATGCAGGAAATGGCCGCCGATCGAATCGTCGTTGGTTTCGACATCGATGCGCTTGCCGTTCACCGCGAAGTGATACCAGTACAGCAGCATCGATCCGAGCGACGCCATCAATCGATCCGCGATGTCCTTCGCGCCGGCGATGTTGTGATCGTCTTTTTCCGGCAGCGCGCAGCCGAGCGCGGAAACGGCGGTGCGCAACACGTCCATCGGATGCGACGACGCTGGCAACTGTTCGAGCACGGACTTCACCGACGCGGGAACGCCGCGCAGCGCTTTGAGTTTCGTTTTGTACGCGGACAATTCGGCGGAATTCGGCAACGTGCCGTGCACGAGAAGATAGGCGATTTCCTCGAACTCGCTCGTCGTCGCGAAATCGAGAATGTCGTAACCGCGATAGTGCAAATCGTTGCCGGTGCGGCCGACGGTGCACAACGCAGTGTTGCCCGCCGCGACGCCGGACAGCGCGACGGATTTCTTGGGCTTGGGAAGAATCGAGGCGGGTTCGCTCATGTTTATTGGTCCTGTTCTTTTGCCGGAAGCGCCGGTTCGGCATCTTCGTTGTCGAGGAAATCGTCGTCGGATCGCGACGGGCAGTTGTTCACAGGCGGATGCTGTTCGCCGGGATTCGGAATTGCGTCATCGAACTGCCAGCAGTCGCCGAGCGACGAGCAATAGCAAATCCGGACGTTCACGCGTTGCACCTGGTGCGAATACAGATTGAAGTCGTCCGGCGTCGGGAACGCGAGCTGTTCGATCTTGTCGTTGCCCGAAATGACGACGCCGTCGATCGTCGAATACGGAATGTGGTGGTCGTACTTGAGGCCGAGCGCGTTGAACACTTCCGACCAGTTGTGCTGCGGTTTGCCGTCCACGCGGATCTGCACGCTGTGGATAATCGCTGGACCCACGCCTTTGTTGAACAGCACGATCTCGCGCTTGGAACTCGACATGCCCGGTTCGAGATACGGCCACACCTGCGCCCGCACTTGCTGCTTCTGCAGATATGCCGTGTAGCCCGACACGCACAAGGCGAGCAGGCCGACCAGCGCAGCGATGATCGCGGCGACGCCGTCCCAGTCGCGATGATACGGCGGCCGGTTTAACGCCTCGCGCGTCTCGCGTGACATTGAATCGCTCATTCGGTTTTCGACGCGGCGAACAGACGATCGAGCTTATCTTCGTACGCGTGATAGCCGAGGAAATCGTAAAGTTCGGCGCGCGTCTGCATCGTCGGCACGGCGGCTTTCTGCGTGCCGTCGCGGCGCACGGTTTCATAGAAATTGAGCGCGGCTTTGTTCATCGCGCGGTACGCGCCGCAACAATACAGCACGATATCGACACCGGCGGATTTCAGTTCGTCGGTCGTGAACAGCGGCGTCTGGCCGAATTCGGTGATGTTGGCCAGGATCGGCACCTTCACCGCATCCTTGAATTGTTTATATTGCGGCAAAGTATAAATTGCCTCGGGGAAAATCATATCCGCGCCGGCTTCGACACAAGCGACCGCGCGTTCGATCGCCGGCTCGATGCCTTCGACGGCGATCGCGTCGGTGCGCGCCATGATCACGAAATCCCCGTCGCTGCGCGCATCGACGGCGGACTTGATGCGATCGACCATTTCGTCCTTGGAAACGATCGCCTTGCCCGGCCGATGACCACACCGCTTCGTCGCAACCTGATCCTCGATGTGCAGCGCGCCCGCGCCGGCCTTGATGAGCGAGCGAACCGTGCGCGCGATGTTGAACGCACCGCCCCAGCCGGTATCGACATCGACGAGCAACGGAAGATCGCACACGTCGGTGATGCGGCGGATGTCGGTCAACACATCTTCCATCGTGCTGATGCCGAGATCGGGCATGCCGAGCGAATTGGCCGCCACGCCGCCGCCGGAAAGATACAGCGCCTTGAATCCGACGCGCTTCGCCATCAGCGCAGCGTAGGCGGTGATCGCGCCGACCACCTGCAAGGGCTGTTCGTCCTTCACGGCCGCGCGAAATTTCGCGCCCGCAGATTGCGCCGAAACCGGGGATGCCATGGTCGCTCCGCGAAAAGCGCAATTTTAGCGCAATGGTTGCTTTATTTGGGCTAGGCTCGCTTTATCAATCGGAATGGGTGTGCGGGAGTTTTTGACATGACGGCGGACGAGTTTCGCGAGGTTGCACTGAGTTTGCCCGACGTCGTCGAAGTCGGCCATATGGGACATCCGGATTTTCGCGTCGGCAAGAAGATCTTCGCCACGCTCGGTTATCCCGACGACGGGAACGGCATGGTCAAGCTGATGCCCGATCAGCAGGCGCTCTTCGTCGAGAAGTATCCGGCGATGTTCGCGCCCTCGAAAGGCAAATGGGGATTGGCTGGCAGCACGCTCGTCATCCTGTCGCGCGCCAAACCAAAGCCGGTTCGCGAAGCGCTCATTCTGGCGTGGCGCAATCGCGCGTCGCCGAAGTTGAACGCGACGCTTTAAAGCTATGTGCCGAGATCCGGACCGCGCTTGAGCGCACCGCGGATTTCCTCGAGCGCGTTCGGATCGTCGAGCGTCGACAGATCGCCGGGATCGCGATCTTCCGCGAGCGCCTGCAGCGAACGGCGCAACAGTTTTCCGGATCTCGTTTTCGGCAACGCGTTGACGATGTAGACGCGCGCCGGCCGCGCAATGCCACCGAGTAATTCGACGACGCGCTTCTGCATGCCGTCGGCTGCCGACTGCTTCGCCGAGTCGTCGCCGGTTGTTTTCAACGTGGCGAAAACGACCGGAACCTGGCCTTTAAGATCGTCCTTTACGCCGACGACGGCGGCTTCCGCGACCGACGGATAGGTCGCGACCGATTCTTCGATTTCGCGCGTGCCCAGACGATGTCCCGCGACGTTGATCACATCATCGGTGCGGCCGAGGATGAAGGTGTAGCCGTCGGCGTCGCGGATGGCCCAGTCGAGCGAGCTGTACAGCAGTTCGTTGAAATGGGAAAAGTAGCTTTGTATAAAACGCGCGTCGTCGCGCCAGATCGTTGTCATGCAACCCGGCGGCAGCGGCGGTTCGACGACGAGCACGCCTTTGTCGCCGGCTTCGGCGTCCGTGCCGGTGATTTCATTGATCACGCGCAGCTTATAGCCGAAACTCGGAAAACCGGGCGAGCCAAAACGGATCGGCTTCAGATCCAGACCGGGTTGCAGCGTCAGCACCGGCCACCCGGTTTCGGTTTGCCAGTAGTTGTCGATGACGGGTTTGCCGAGCCCTTCGGAAATCCATTTCGCGGTCGGCTCGTCGAGCGGTTCGCCGGCGAGGAACAGGTATTTCAGTTCCGGCAGTTCGTATTTCTTCAGCCACGCCGAATCCTGTTTTTTCAGCATGCGGATCGCGGTCGGCGACGAGAAC
>DATBAU010000229.1:0-2090 GCA_036271355.1 Rudaea sp.
GCGTGATCGCGCATCTGCGTGCACGGATGCCAGATCGTGGCGAGATCGCGCGCGACGAGGTCTTTACGTGAGCGGTCGGCAGGCAGCGCGTTCATGCTTTGCTATGATCCGCGCAGGCTATCTGCAATACAAGGCAATCCCATGATTCGCACAGTGCGAACGCCCGCCGCAGCACGCGGCTTCACGCTGATCGAGATCCTCGTCGTCGTGGTGATTCTCGGCATCCTCGCCGCGATCGTCGTGCCGAAAGTGATGGAGCATCCCGGCGAAGCACGTCAGGTGCGCGCGAAGCAGGACATCCAGGCGATTCTCACCGCGCTGAACACCTACAAGCTCGACAACTACACCTATCCGACGACCGAGCAAGGTCTCGACGCGCTCGTGCACAAACCGAGCGGCGCGCCGGAAGCGCCGAACTGGCACGGCTATCTCGACAAGATTCCGAAAGATCCGTGGCAACGTCCGTATCTGTATCTACGCCCGGGCGCGCACGGCGACATCGACGTGTTTTCGTACGGCGCCGACGGCAAACCCGGCGGCGAAGGCGAAGACGCGGACGTCGGCAACTGGGACTGATCGATCCGATTCGACGCCGTGTTCGCGCGCTCCTCGAATAACCAATGCGGCTTCACGCTGATCGAGATTCTCGTCGTCATCGTCATCCTCGCGGTGGTTGCGGGGGCCGTGACGTTCGCGATCGGCGGCGTCGGCGGCGAACGTCAGCTCGCGCATCAGGCCGAGCAGACACAGGCGCTCGTCGGCTACGCGTGCGAACAGGCTGAACTCACTGGGCACAGCATCGGCGTCGGTGTGAGCACGCAAGGCTATCGGTTCTCGCAACTCGATCACGAAAACTGGGTTCCGTTCGAACTCGGCGAATTGCGCACGCGCAAATGGCTCGACACGACGCGCTCCGCGTTGAGCCGCGACGGACGTCCGCTCGATGTCAATTCGGAATATCCGGAGAAACCGCAAGTCGTCTGTTTTTCGTCCGGCGAGATGACCCCGTTCCGGCTCGAACTCGGGCTGTCGGATTTGCGCGTGATCTACCGCCTCGACGGCCAGCCCGACGGCGATATCAAACTCGTGACGATCGATGCGCGCCACTAAGTCACGCGGATTCACGCTGCTGGAAACGCTGATCGGTCTGGTCGTGCTCGCGCTCGCGTTGGTCGCGCTGTCGCGCACGGCGGCGAGTCAGGTTAACGCGTTTTCCGAAATGCGCGAACGCACGCTCGCCGGCTGGCTCGCGCAGGACGTGCTGACGCAGACGCGGCTCACCACGCAGTATCCCGCTGTCGGCAAAACTGACGGACGTCGGCGTTTCGCCAATCGCGACTGGCGTTACGAAGTCGAAACGCAAGACACCGACGTCGATCACATCCGACGTATCGACGTGCGGGTGTTCGCCGGTTCGGATGCCGTGCCGATGGGTTCGCTTACCGGTTTCGCCAGCGACGATCCGATCACGCCATGAAACGCGCGCGCGGATTTACACTGGTCGAAATACTGGTCGCGCTCGTCGTGTTCGCGACGATGGCCGCACTCGCGTACGGCGGGTTGCAGTCCGTCGCGCGCACGCGCGGCGAACTCGCGCGGCAGGAAGATGCGTTCCGCGATCTCGTGCGCACGATCGATCTGCTCAACCGCGATCTCGGCGAAACGGTCGCGCGGCCGGTGCGCGGCGCGTCCGGACAAACGCTCGCCGCGTTCATCGGCGCGCCGGATCATATCGAATTGACGCGCCTCGGATTCGCCAACCCGCAAGCGGAGCAGCGTTCGAATCTCGAACGCGTGATGTACGAACTCGACGACCAGTCGCTCAAACGCGGCCGCTTCGCTGTGCTCGATCGTGCCAGCGACACGCAACCGCAAATCAACGACACGCACGTGACGCTCGACGAGCTGCGCTTCCGTTATCTCAATCATTCCGGCCAGTGGTCCGAAGTATGGCCGACGCCGCAAAGCACTGAAGTGCTGCCGCGCGCCGTGCAGTGGAATCTGCGCTCGAAGGTTTACGGCGAACTGGAAAACGTGGTGGAGATCGTCGCGGTGCCGATCCCCACGGCGACGAGTCCGGCGCCATGAAA
>DATBAU010000230.1:0-5049 GCA_036271355.1 Rudaea sp.
TTTCCGACAAATTGATGCCCTACAAAGTGGGCTTGGGATTCGCGTGCCTCGTGCTGGCGATTTACATGATCGTGACGCTGTCGTCGATGCGGTCGTTTTGAGTCCGATTCTTTTCCTTTAAGGCGCCGGGTCGATCCATACAATGTATGGATGATAGAATTCCGGTGGGACAAGTCGAAAGCCGACGCGAACCTGCGAAAGCATGGCGTGTCGTTCGAGGAAGCCCGCACGGTTTTCTTCGACGATCTCGCCGTGCAATTTTTCGATGACGAGCATTCGGCCGACGAAGAGCGCTTTTTATTGCTGGGTATGAGCAACACCGCTCAACTGCTTCTGGTTTGTCATTGCGAGCGGTACGGAGGCGTGATCCGTCTTATTTCGGCACGTAGGGCGACGAAGAATGAAAGCGCGTATTACCGCAGGTGAATCATGAAAGCAGAGTACGATCTCTCCAAAATGCGGTCGCGTCGAAATCCCTATGCTGCTAGGTTAAAAAAGCCTGTTTCGATGCGGCTTTCGGTAGAAGTCGTGACCTACTTCAAAAGTATGGCGAAGGAATCCGGCGTGCCCTATCAGAGCCTGATCGATCTTTATCTGCGCGATTGCATCGTCAGGCACCGGAAGGTGCGCATCGCGTGGCCCGTTGAACACTGAGGCATAGTCGGACGGCTACTTTGCGATGCGGTAATTGATTCCCGCGCGGCTCGACAGCGTTCCGTTCTGGATTTCGATGTTGAACAGCCGCGTGAGCCGGTAGCGAAGCGTGACGACTTCGCCCGGCGTGAACAGGCCGACGCCGTAACTCAGATACAGGCGCGGCGATAGATATTTTCCGATGGTGAGCGCGGCGCCGCCGACGGCGGTGCTGTCGGCGACCCCGACATCGTCGAGCCCCACTTTGCGACCGACGCTTTTCGCGAGCAGATCGCCGCCCGCCGTGCCGAGTGCGCGCGCAGCGCTGCCGACGGCGTCGCCTTCGCCGCTCTTCAATTGATTGAGCGGCTTGCCGGCGACGAGGTACGACAACGCATCGGATTGTTCCATCGCCGGGTCGGAGAATACGGTCAGGATCGGCACCTGCGCGGTGCCGCGCACTTGCAGTCCAACGGTCACGTCCGGATCGGTGAAGACGCGCGTCGCGCGGATGTCGAGTCCGGGATTGTCGACGGGCGTCGCCGCGAACAACAGACGGCCCGTGTCGACTGTCAGATCTTGTCCGTATGCTTTGTAGGTGCCGTTGACGAGGATTTGTCCGCGCGCGACGACGGCGCGGCCCGGATAATCCTGCACGGCGATCTGTCCGCCGAGATAGCCGTTGAGGCCAAAGCCGACGAGATGCACTTCCTGGCCGTGGCGCAAATCCATGTCGAGTTTTTCGCCGGCGCCGAATTTGACG
Organism: Rudaea sp.; assembly: GCA_036271355.1. Lineage (GTDB taxonomy): Bacteria > Pseudomonadota > Gammaproteobacteria > Xanthomonadales > Rhodanobacteraceae > Rudaea. Next base: position 1,397 of record DATBAU010000230.1, read on the forward strand.
GTGATCTCGGCGATGATCGGCGCGCTCGCTGCGTCGGGCGTGCGTTCGGCATCGGTGACGACGATATCGGGCGACGCCTGACTCACGCCGCCACCCGGCAATTTGCCGAGATCGACGTCGGCGCGCGGCACCGTGACGTTGCCGTTGATGACGATGTTGCCATCCTTGCGCGTGACGGTGAGCGCGGGCGATACGTGCACGCGTGCGCCGGGAATGTCGGCGGCGAGGAAATTTTCGCCGTCGATCTTGATGTCGAGCGGCGCGCTCTTGTCGAGTCCGACGGATCCGCCGACCGTGAGTTTGCCGTCGTCCGATCCGATGCCGCCGTTCACCTTGAACGCGCTGCCATCGTCGGAATGCAACGCGATGCTGCCGTCATGCAGCTTGAGCCCGGCGGCAGGAATTTCGGTAGCGAAACCGGATAGCGCGACGTCGCCGGAGACATTCGGTTTCGTCGTCGTTCCGGAGAGCGCGATCTTCGCGTTCACTGCGCCTTTGGTCGATGCGGTTTGCGTCGAAAGTAAATCGATGAAACCCAGATTGTTCATCGACGCGGTGATCGTTCCGCCGAGGGCCGCATTCTCGCCGCTGCCGATCGTGACGTGGCCGCTCACGTTTCCGTCGTGATCGAACGCGCTGTGCACGTCGATGACACTTTGCTGCGCGTCGAGTTTCGCTGTCAGCGCGAAATCGCGATACGACACGAGCGATTGTTGTTGCGAATCCGGATAGGCGATCGATCCTGTCGTCGACGTGATGTCCGCGCTGCCGCTCAGCGCGCCAGAAGCGGTGCGCGCGACGTCGCCCTCGCCGTTGATTTCGCCGTCGAGCCGCAGCGGCGCATCGGGGTCGGCGAAACTCGCGATGGTTTTCAGCGAAAGATGCGCGATCGAGAATTTCGCCTGCATCGACTGATCCGCCGTCTGCGACGCGGTCGCGCAGATGTGTGCGTTTTCCGACGCGAGACACAATTCGCCGAATTGCGTCAGCGCGGGCGAGTAGTTGATCGGCGCCGGTTTGCTCAGCGTCCACGTTGCCGCGCTTTTCGGTGCGAGCGACAGCGCGGTTAGCGAACCTTGCCAACCGGTTTGATCTTTCGCCGGATGCGTCAGCGCGCCGCTGACGGTGAGCGACGTGGCGAGTTGCGGGCCTTTTGCGTCGAACTTCGCGGTGTGGTGCGATTGATCGCCGCGTGCGCCGAGCGTGACGGTGTCGAACGTGTAGTTGCCGCCGCTGACCTGTTTCGCGGCGATGTCCACCGAGCCGCTGGGCGATTTGATGTCCTTCACATCGGCGACGACGGCGACGTTCTCGACGTGCAAATCGCCGCTCACGATTTTCGTGCCGGTGATATTCGCTTTCGCATCCAGATCGGGCCATTTGCCTTTCGCTGCGATCGTGCCGCGCAAACTTCCGCTGGCCTGCGGCACCCAATCGTTCAAGTTCGCGATGGCGAGTTCGGCGGTGATGTCGGTTTGATCGGCGGCTTTTCCTTTGACGCTGATCGAGCTGTTGCCGGACTCCAGATCGAGCGTGCCGTTCACCGCGAGCGGCGAGGCGAAGGTGAGATCGGCGTCGCCACTCAGTTGGCGCTGGCGAAGCGTGCCGGATAGTTTGTCGATCTTCAGCATGCCGGCGGGACCATTTTTCTCCACTTTTCCATTTGTGGATAAAGCGAGATCGATCAAGCCCGGCCATTCCTTCGCGAACGCGCCCGGATCGAAGTGATGCGCGGTCGATTGCAGTTGCCATTGCACTTGTGGCTGCAACTGTACGTGGCCTACGACGGTCAGATCTCCTTTCGGTTGTTTCAGTGCAAGGCGATGCAGTTCGATCGCCTGTTGCGTGCCGTCGAGCGCGAGCGAAATGTCGGCGAGTTTGCCGGGCGGTCCGAGCGAGAAATCGCCAGTCGCATTGAACTTCATCGCGCTGCCGCTCGCGCGCAATGTGCCGTGCGTGGCAAGCGGTTGGCCGACGAGATCGGCGGGCAATTCCACGTCGCTCCAGTCGAGCGACGCGTCGCCCGCGATCGGCTTCGCGTCGAGCTGCACGAATCCTTTCGCGGTCAGCGCACCTTGCGCTTCCGGTGAATGGATGCGCGCCGTGTCGATCGTCAGTTTTTTTCCGTCGATCGCGTATTGCAGCGGATCGAGCGTGACGGTGTGCGCATTGAGGCCGAGCGTCGCGCTGACTTTCCCGTGCGTGCGGTCCCCGCTGCCGTTGAGATCGAGCGCGACGGTTTGCAGCTTGTCGTTGCCGATGAGCGCGCGCGGATCGAATGTCGGAATGTGCAGCGTCGCCGTCCACGGGCGTGCGTCGTCGTGCGTGGCGACGGTGCCGTTGAGCGAAAGCGTCGTCGGCTGCGTGAGCTGCATGACGATCAGCGCGTTCTTGCCATCGTTGTTGATATCGAGCGAACCGGCGGCGCGCTGATCGGGCTGGATCTTCCAGTCGAACGTTCCTTTCGCCGTTCCGCGCAGATCGGCGTACGAGGTCACGCCTGCATTCAAATCGACCTTGCCGTCCGGCGCGCGCAAAGCGAGTTTCTGCAGTTGAAGTGCCGTCGCGGTCCACGTTGCCGCGAGATCGAGCGTGTCGGCGACGAAAATGGATTTGCCATCTTGATCGATCTTGATCGATGCGATGCTTGCTCGGTCGAGCAGAATCGACAGCGGCGGCGTCAGCAGCGTTTGCATCGACGGCGCGGGTGCTTCGGCGTCTTTCGTCGGAATCGTCGTGAGCGATACGTCGACGCCGGAAACCTGCAGATCGCTCACGTGCAGAGTGCGCGAAAACAGACCGGATAGCGCATATTCCACTTTTACACTTTTGATGCGGACGTCGATACCGGATTCCGGATCGCGATAACGCAATCCTTCGAGCGTGAGCGGACTCGCCAGCGCGCCGTGCGCCTGTTCGATGGACAACTTGTTCGACAACGCTGCCTTCACGCGCTCCAGCGCGAAGCGCGCGCCGGATTCGGCTTCGAGCAGCCACGTCAACAATGCGGCGACTGCGACGACGAGAATCGCGAAACCGAGTCCGATCCATTTCAGCCATTTCTTCACAGGTCGGGCCCGATAGTCAGATGCAGCTCCACGCCGGAGCGTCCTTCCGGATCGTGGATCGGCGTGCCGAGATCCACGCGCACCATGCCGACGGGCGAGCGCCAGCGCAGGCCGAGGCCGCTGCCGATGTGCGTTTTGTACGTGGAAAATCCGGTGAACGCGTCGCCCGCATCGGTGAACACGGCCACGCCCCAGTTGCGCGAGAAGTAGTACTCGTACTCGGCGCTGCCGACGATCAGGTCTTCGCCGCCGACGATGAGTCCATCCGCATTCTGTGGGCCGATGGTTTGGTACGAATAGCCGCGGATCGAACGATCGCCGCCGGCGAAGAAGCGCAGCTCGGGTGGAAGTTTGTCGAAATCGCCGACTTGCGTCGCGCCGAGCGACGCGCGAAAAATCACGCGTTGATTCTTGCCGATGCCTTTGATGTATTTACCGTCGGCGCGCACTTGCGCGAAATCCGTGGCGGAAATCAGTTGCGGTCCGCCGCGCGCGGTGAGCGTGAGCGAATAGCCGTCGCGCACGAACAATGGATCGTCGGCGCGCTTGCGTTCGAGCGAGAGTTCGGGATACAGCAGCGTCGTG
>DATBAU010000231.1:0-2976 GCA_036271355.1 Rudaea sp.
GGCGCGAGCGAACGTTTAAGCTCGAAACCGACTTGTCCGTTCGCGCCGAGCAGGAGGATTTTCATTTCGCGCCGATCTGCGCGTCGAGGAACGCGACGATTTTTTCGTAGAGTTCCGTCGTGTGTGCGACGTCGTAGAAACCGTGGCCTTCGCTGCGTTCGTAAAGCCATTCGTGCGTGATGTGGCGGCGGTCGAGTTCGTCGTGCAGCCGCTCGCCTTGCGCGGCCGGCACGCGCGTGTCGGCTCCGCCGACGACCAACATGACTTTCGCTTTCAACCGATCGACGTGCGCGAGCGGCGAACGGTTCCACAGATCGTCCTCATCGCTGCCGAGCACGGTTTTGAGATACGTCTGGCCGCGCAGGAATTGCGGGATGTCGCCGCTGGTCATCATCAACCGCAAATCGTAGACGCCGGCGTCGGCGATTGCACATTTATACAAATCCGGTTCTTTCGTCACGCCTTCCATCGCCGCGTAGCCGCCATAGCTCGCGCCGTAGATACACACGCGATTCTTGTCCACGAAACCTTGTTCGATGGCCCAGTGCGTGGCGTCGGTGACGTCATCCTGCATCGTGCCGCCCCACTCGCGGTAACCGGCGCGTTCGAACGCATTGCCGTAACCGCCGGAGCCGCGGTAGTTCACTTGCAGCACTGCATAGCCGCGGCTCGCGAGCATTTGGACGTCCGGATGGAATCCCCATCGATCGCGAATGCCGTACGGACCGCCGTGTACGAGGACGACGGTGGGCAGCGCCTTCGCGTTTTCGCTGCCGGGCGGCCGCGTCAGATAGCCGTTGATGGCAAGCCCGTCGCGCGCCTTGAACTGGACCGGTTCCATCGCGGCCATCTGCGCAGGTTTGATCCACGCGCGCACTTGAAACAGCGGCGCGAGCTTTTTCTTCTCGGCGTCGTAAAGAAAGTAAACGCCCGGATCGGTGTCGGCGCTGACGAACAGGATCATGCGTTTGCCGTCGCGCGCTTCGCTGACGATCTGCACGTCCTCGCCGGGATATTGCTTCATCGCATCGATCAGCACGCCGACTTCCGGCGCGGACTTGTCGATCAGCGTCAAGGCGGGACGTCCGGGCATCGAACGGATTGCGAAGGCATCGTTGCCGTCAGCGGTCGGAAGCAACGAAACGCCGGCCGCCTCCTTCGCGCTCCACAGTGTTTCGGAACTTTGTTTCGCGATATCCCGTTTGCAGATTCCGCCGACGCCGGAATTGCCGGCGCAGCGGTAATAGAACGCGGCATTCGTGCGATCGAACATCATCGGAAAGAATTCGCCGTGTTCCTTCGCGCTGTCATGCAGAAGTTTCCATTCGCCGCCCGACGCGTCGCGATAGAAAACCTTGTGCGTGCCGTCGTTGTCGAAACCGAACGCGAGACGCACGGCGCCGTTGTGATCGGCCATGATCGTCGCGCCGCGCAACGGCGCGGTGGCGAGCGGCGTTTTGGCGCCGTCGCGCAGATCGATCTTGAACGCTTGCGGAAATGCACCGAGCGGATCTTGCGTGTGTTGCGGTCCGTTCCAGGCGAGGCTCGCGATCAGCGCATGATTCGGATCGTCCGGCAGCGCGCTGACGAAAATGCCGGTCGCGAAATCATTTTCGCGCCGCTGGATGTGCGACGCCGTCGACATCGTCGCGCCGGCCCGCATGCCGAACAGGATTTCGCCGCCGCCACCGTTCGCTTTCACCGAGAACAGTTCGCCGGTGCTGACCGGTCGATCGAGTCCGCCGATGTGGATGCCTTCGTTGTAGATCAGGCGATCGTCGGACGCCCACCACGTTTCACCTATCTCGTCGTTGTCGCGCGCGCCGACGATGTTCGATTTCATGTCCGCGACGGAAACGAGAACGAGTTGGCGCGGACCGCTCGCGGTCGAAATCGCGGAGATGGTTTTCCCGTCCGGCGAAATCTGCACGTCGGTGTATTGCGGATGCTTGGCGAAATCCGCGAGCGGCACGGCGGCCGTGGCGGATGCAGTCACGATCATCAATCCGATGCCGAGCGCCGCACGCATGACGTTTCTCACCGTGACGTTCAAGCGCGATAAGTCGGCAGTTTGTCGCGCGGAATGTCGCGCAGGAACGGCGCCTTGAGATCTTTATCGGACAGCTGCGGCGCGGCGATGGGCCAGTCGATACCGATGTCGCCGTCGTTCCAGAGAATGCTCGCGTCGCCAGCGCGATCGTACAGCGCGGTGCATTGATAGCTGAACGTCGCGAACTCGGATAGCACGGCGAATCCGTGTGCAAAACCTTCGGGAATCCAGAAATGACGCTTGTTCGCCACCGAGAGAATCGCCGCAGCCCAGCGGCCGAACGTCGGCGAACCGGTGCGGATGTCGACGGCCACGTCGTACACCTCGCCGTCGACGACGCTGACCAATTTTCCTTGCGGATTCGGATATTGGTAATGCAATCCGCGCAATACGCCGTGCGCGGAGCGCGACACATTGCTCTGCACGAACGTCAGGTCGAAACCGGCATTTTTATACTTTTCCGCATTGTAGCTTTCGTAGAAAAAGCCGCGCGCGTCGCCGAATACGTCCGGTTCGATGACGACGCAACCCGGCAATATCGTCTCGACGATCTTCACGCCACCGGCCCTTGCCGCACGAGTTGCTGCAGGTATTGGCCATAATTGTTCTTGGCGAGCGGATGCGCGAGGCGCAACACCTGCTCGGCGTCGATCCAGCCGTTCACGTAGGCGATTTCTTCCGGACAACTCACCTTCAAACCTTGCCGATTTTCGATCGTTTCGATGTAGCTCGACGCCTCGACCAGCGATTCATGCGTGCCGGTATCGAGCCAGGCGTAGCCGCGCCCGAGTTTTTCCAGCATGAGCGATGCATCGTCGAGATAGCGCCGGTTCAAGTCGGTGATCTCGAGTTCGCCGCGCGGCGACGGTTTCAGATCGGCCGCGAAATCGCAGACGCGCTGATCGTAGAAATACAAACCCGTGACG
>DATBAU010000232.1:0-1786 GCA_036271355.1 Rudaea sp.
GCGATGATTTCGATCAGCGTGAAACCACGTTGCGTGCGCATCGGCGATTTACCTGTGCACGCGACGGAACCGGCTTACTGCCAGTTGCCGAAATCCTTGTTGAGGCCGTCGCCGCCCGGCGCGCCGTCCTTGCCGAGGAAGGTCAGATCGAAATCGCCGTGTTCGCCCGGCACCTTGTACAGATACGGATGGCCGAACGGATCCTTCAGATCCGAATCCTTCGCGTACGGACCGGTCCAGTCCTGCGCGTTGCCGGGGCGTGTAACCAAATCGTTGAGGCTCTGCGGCGGAGAACCGTTTTGCACGATATAGATCTCGACCTTGCCGGCGAGCGAGCGCACGCCGAGTTTGCCGGCGTCGTATTTGCCCTGCGTGAATCGCGTGAATGCATAGTTGCCGACCACACCCATCACGATGCCGATGAGCGCGATCACCATCACCATTTCGATGAGCGTGAACCCGCGCGCGATCGCCTTCGGCATGCCGCGGTTCATCGCCTTGATCGTTGGAGCATTGATCGTCTGAATTTTCATATCGGACCTTTTATTGAATGTTTCCGCTGATGCTCATGATCGGCAGCAGGATCGCCATCATGATGAAACCGACCACGCCCGTCATCACCAGTGTCATCACCGGCACGAGCGCGGACAGCATGCGGTCGACCGTGTTTTTCGCTTCGACGTCGAACGTGTCGGCGACGCGAAGCAGCATGTCGTCGAGCGCGCCGGATTCCTCACCCACGCTGATCATCTGCAACGCCAGTTTCGGAAAGCGCTTGCTGTGACCGAGCGCGAACGACAATCCGCCGCCCGTTTTCACTTCTTCCGTCGCCTTGTCGACCGAATCGGCCAACGCGGTGTTGCCGAGGACGTTGCGCGCGATGCCCATCGCGACGAGTAATGGAACGCCGTTCTTGAGCAGAGTTCCCAGCGTGCGCGTCAAACGCGCGGTTTCGAGCTTCTGCGTCAACGGTCCGAAGATGCGAACCGTGAGCAGCCACGCATCGAAACTCAACCGCGTCTGCGGATTCTTCAACGCGCGCCGCATCACGACGATACCGCCGACGACCACGATCGCCATCAGCCACCACCACGACTGCAGAAGGTTGCCCGCGAATAGCACGATCTTGGTCAGCATCGGCAGTTCGACGTCCATGTCCTTGAACATCGGCGCGAACTGCGGCACGACGAATACCAGCAACACGAACAACGCGGCGAACACCATCACGACGAGAATCGCCGGATAGATCATCGCGTTGACGACGCTTTCCTTGAGCGCTTTCGAGCGCTGCAGGTAATCGGCGAGTCGCGACAGCGTGACATCGAGCGAACCACCGATCTCGCCGGCACGCACCATGTTCACGTACAACCGCGAGAACACGCCCGGTTCGGCTTCGAGCCCTTCCGACAGCGGCGCGCCGCCGCGCACGGTGTCGCGAATGCGCTCGACGATGCGTTTGGCCTTTTCGCTTTCCGGCAATTCCAAAAGGATCTGCAACGCGCGATCGAGCGGTTGTCCCGCACCGAGCAGCACGGCCAACTGTTGCGTGAACTGCAACACCTGATTCGGACCCATCACGGTGCGGCGGAACAATCCGAGCGAACCGCCGACGGCGCCGTCGACCGCTTCGCGCACGTCGAGCGGGATATTGCCGGCGTCCTGGATTTTCGCGATGGCCTCGTCGTTGGACGCGACGTCGAACTGTCCTTCGACGATTTCGCCCGCGGTCGTGACGGCTTTATAGCGATACAACGCCATCAGTTTTCCTGCGTCACGCGCAGCACTT
>DATBAU010000233.1:0-13130 GCA_036271355.1 Rudaea sp.
CGAGCGCAGCGAGTATGACGCCACACTCGTCGCGCCGCGCGAATTGCGCAGGTAGTCGATGAAGATCAATCCGCCGCGTTTGGCCTTGCTCGCCGTCGCGATGAAACCGTCGGGATGTTCTTCGACGATGCGTTCGGAAAAGCGCCGCGCGAATTCCTTCGCCTTTTCCCACGCGACCGCCGGCTTCAACGGGACGACGACGTGCAAACCTTTTCCGCCGGACGTGCGCACGAACGAATCCAGGTCGATGGCGCCGAGTCGCTCGCGCAAGAGTTCCGCGCCGGCAACGACCGTTTTCCACGCCACGTCCGTACTCGGATCGAGATCGAAAACGAGATAATCCGTCACGCCGGTGTTCTTGATCGTGCTCGCCCACGGATGGAATTCGATTGCGTTGAACTGCACGAGTTCGATCACTTCGTCGGGTGTGCGCACATAAAGATACGTCCCCGTGCTTCCGCTTTCTTCGTGCAGGTCGATCGTATGAACGCGTTTGAGTCCGGGCAGCGTGTGCTTCTGGAAAAAACATCCCGCCTCGACACCGTCGGGACATCGGATGATCGACAACGGGCGGTCGCGAATGCCGTCGAGCAGCGGTGTCATCACGGCGCGGTAGTAATCGACGACATCCTGCTTCGTGTAACCGACGGAAAAAACCTCGCGCTCCGGATGCGTGATGCGCACCTCGGATCGCTTGGCGGCAGCGGTCGCGACGGCCATCACGCGTGCGCGGGCATGGTGGGCGGCGAGATCACCGCATGCGTGAGCGCACCGCTGAGTGCGTCGAGTCGTTCGATCACGATCGTCGACTACCGAACGGCAACGCGACATTCACGAGGACAACGCATTGAGCACCAGCGACAGCCAGCGGCGTGCGGCGGCCGGGCCGGAGAGAGCGTAGTCGGCTTGCGTGTAGCGATCGGTACCGACCGCGATGCTGATGCCGCCAAGCGTGTTCACGGCCGCGAACGCGGATTCGTCGGCGAAATCGTCGCCGAGGAAAACCGGTATGCGTCCGTCGAACGGAGCTTCGGCAAGAAATGCGCGCACGGCGGCGCCCTTGCTGCAGGTCGATGGTTTGATTTCCTGCACGAGCGCGCCAGGCTGCACTTCGTACATGCCGTGCAGTGGCGCAACGATCGCTTCGGCCGCCGTCGTTATAGCGCCGACGAGATGCGGCGCGGCGCGATAGTGCAGCGCGATCGAATAACCTTTGTCTTCGACTTTCAATCCGGGAAATCGCGAGAGCAATTCGTAGGCGTGTTCGCGGACGACTTCCGCGACCGACGCATCGGGGAGAATCACACCGTGCAATGCGCCGTTCCCATCGCGGCGTTCCATGCCGTATTGCCCGGCGCTCGGCAATTTCATCGGCGCGAACAGATGATCGAGTTGTTCGAGCGTGCGTCCGCTGACGAACGCGAGCGCGCCGTCCAGCACATGGTGAAGTTCGCAAACATTTCGCAGGAGCGTGTCGGGAATGTGCACCATTTCCGGCAGCGGCTGAAATTCGACGAGCGTTCCATCCACATCGAGGAACAACGCCCAGCGTTCGCCTGCCTTCGGAATCGGCGCTGTTTTCCTCGGAAATTCGGCGAGCATCGATTTCACGGCCAGCGCATTCATGGGCGAATCCCTCGCGTACCGTGCGTCCGATCGTGTTGTCGGCGATTGATCGTGTGCATTATGAAAATCGCGGTCCACATAAAAACAAGAGCCGGTGCCCGGACAGACACCGGCTCTTATTCGGCGATCGCCTGCTGGGGAAGGAAATTGCAGGTCGCTCGCCTAACCCGTCCTTGGAATGATCCCTGTTCCCTCCGGAACCTAGACGCGTCACTCCTAACTACTTTCAGAATCCCTTCGAATCCCTGCGCAATCCATTTCGCGCATGCCTCGAAGTTCCAAGGAACATGCCAAGGCTGATCTGCGCCGAAAGCGCGCTGTGACGCGGTTTTCTGCGACCCTCATGTTGCAGTATGCACCGCGCGGCGCTCTTCACAATGCGAGTTGCACGACGCAGAATGTTTCTGAAATGGCATAGCCGATGCAGCTCAACGCGCCTCACTCACCAACGGAGGAACACCCATGAAAAGGAACGCACTGATTGCCGCGCTCGCGCTGACTCTTCCCTTCGCACTCGCGCAGGCGCAGACCACCACATCCAACATGCCGCAGCAAAAAGGCGATGGCCCCGACGCGATGTTCGTCCAAAAGGCTGGCGAAGGCGGCATGGCCGAAGTCGAACTGAGCAAAGTCGCCGAGAACAAAGCGCAGTCGCCGGAAGTGAAAAAGTTCGCCATGCAAATGGTCCATGACCACACCGCGAACAACAAAGAACTCGCCACCATCGCGGCGAAGGAAAACATCCAGGTTCCGAAGTCGCTCGATTCCGAGCACGCCGCGTTGCGCGACAAACTCAAGACGCTCAAAGGCGCCGACTTCGATCGCGAATACGTCGATGCGATGCGCAGCGATCACAAGAAGATGGTGGAGCTGTTGAAATCGTCGGAAAGCACGGTCACGACGGAAGATTTGCGCACCTTTATCAAGAAGACCGAACCGGTCGTCGAGCAGCATCTATCGATGGCGCAAAATCTAAAAGAGGGCTAAGCCATGCCGGAAAAAGCTACCCTTAAACGCGCGCAACGCGACCGCCGCGAGGGAAAGTCTGCCAGCACGCAGGCCGGCGAATTCGTAAAACAGGAGATGGATCACATCCGTCAAGGCAAGCACGGTGCGCGGTCGGCCAAGCAGGCGATCGCGATCGGATTGTCCGAAGCACGGCGCGCCGGCGTGAACGTGCCGGCGCGTAAATCCACGACGTCGAAATCGACGCGACACAAAGCCGCGCAAGACACGGCTGCGGGTAGTCATCCGCACAAGCTGTCGAACAAGCGCTCGCGCGCAACACAAGCCGCCTTGAAACGCGAACCGCGACGCGCGGCGTCGAAGACGGCGCTGTCGCGACAAGCGCATCGCGCGGCGTCGAAGCGAAGTGCATCGAGTCGATCGGCATCCGCGAAAAAAGCGGCCCGCACTCGCGCAGGTCGGTAATCGGAAAAAATGGCGGCTCGCAATCACGCGTGCCGCCTTCCTAAAAATCACAGAAATTTGTGCACGAAACCGTTGCCGAAAATCATCGCGCAGCGCACTTAACGTTCCTTGCAATTCGCGCCGAAACCCGCGCTACCCCGTGCAAAATGCGGGAGACGTGCCGACCGAAATGGCGTTGTTGCTAAGCGTCATAGCGTGTTCCGATTTGGCACATCCCTTGCGAATAAGAACAGGCGACGCGGATCTGCGTCGGAACAAATCCCCAGGGAGCGGATTATGATCAACGCAACGCCCGGCGAAGCGCACTTCGAAATCAACGGCGATGATTCCAACACATCGCACGCGTCGTTCGCGTTCAACGGATCACGGGCCGACACACATTCAGCAGCGCGCAACGATGCGCGTTCGAGCGTCACCAGTTTCCTGCATCCCAACATCGGCACGATTTCCTGTGATGACGGCGACAGCGATGAAGGTCGTCTCATCGTCGTTTCCAACCGTGTCGCGTTGCCGAAAGACATCCGCGCCGGCGGACTCGCATCCGCATTGAAAGGCGCGCTCGCCGAACGCGGCGGCATCTGGTTCGGATGGAGCGGCGAAATCGCCGACCAACCGCGCTTCGAAGTGCAACAGGATCCGGTCTATCCGATCAAATACGCCACGCTCGATCTCGAGCGCGACGATTACGAAGGCTATTACGCAGGTTTTGCGAACCGCGTGTTGTGGCCGCTATTTCACTATCGATTGCACCTGCTCGATTTCAATCGCGACACGCTCGCCGCGTATCGCCGCGTGAGCGGAAAGTTCGCCGATCGTCTCGCTCAGCTGATCAAACCCAACGACACGATCTGGGTTCACGACTATCACCTGATTCCACTCGGCGCCGCGTTACGTTCGCGCGGCGTGACGTGCCGCATCGGATTTTTCCTGCACACGCCGATGGCGCCGCCGGAATTGCTTGCGTCGCTGCCGCACCATCGCGACCTGATGTCGTCGTTCACCTCATACGACTTGATCGGCTTCCAGACCGAAAGCGATAAACGATCCTTCACGCAATATTGCGAACAGGAACTCGCCGCCGACGTGCAGAGCGATGGACAGGTCGAAGTGAACGGCCATCGATTCCGCGTCGGCTCGTTTCCGATCAGCATCGACACCGCGCATCTCGAAACGCTCGGCCAGCGTGCCGCGACGTCGAGCACGACGAAGCGCTTCGGCGAGCACATGGACAGCCGCGTGATGCTCATCGGCGTGGACCGCCTCGATTATTCGAAGGGATTGCCCGAACGATTCCACGCCTTTGGACGTCTGTTGAAGGAACATCCGGATCTGCAGCGTCACGTCACGCTGCTTCAGATCGCGCCGACCAGCCGCGAGGAAGTTCCCGAATACATCGATCTGCGCAAGAAACTTCAGCACATAGCCGGCGCCATCAACAGCGAATTCGCCGAACCCGATTGGGCGCCGATTCGCTACGTCAACAAAAGCTATCAGCAGGCGCGCCTCGCCAGTTTTTATCGCGCGTCGCGCGTCGGCCTCGTCACGCCGCTGCGAGACGGCATGAATCTCGTTGCGAAGGAATATGTCGCCGCACAGGATCCGAACGATCCTGGCGTGCTCGTTCTTTCGCGCTTCGCCGGCGCCGCACAGGAAATGACGGACGCCTTGCTCGTCAATCCGTTCGACGAAGAACAAGTCGTCGGCGCGATGCAACAGGCGCTTATGATGCCGCTCGGCGAACGCAAGCGCCGCTGGCAACGCATGATGGATTATCTCCGCACGCACGACGTCAACGCGTGGCGCAACAAATTCCTGCTCACCCTAAGTCACTGTTCGCCGGAAGCGAACGTCCAAGCGGATGCCAGGCATGGTCTCGCCAAATCCGGCGGCGCGTGAACGATCGATGGCCCGAGCGAAGCCGAACGCCGGACGCAGCGCGCCGGTCGAAACCAAGCGTACGCCCGCGCGGCAAAAGAAATCCGTAAGCGATTTCGCGCCGCGTATCTTTCAAGCCGTTGTATCGGAAAATTCCGTAGCGCGCGCAGCGACGTTGGGCTTCGACCACGTGCTGACGCAACTCGGCGATCGTACGTCGGCGTTCGACATGCCCGCGTTGCGCGCTGCCGCGAAGCTCGCTTCCGCGCAATCGATCGGTCTGTTGCTCGACATCGAATTGCATCGCGTCGGCGCCGAATGGCCGCTCGTGCAAGCCGAACCTGCGTGGTTCCAGCGCGTCGTCGCCGGTGGATGGCCGGTCGATCCGCGCCGCGGCTTGCACGCACGCGAGTTCCTGCCCCGTTTCGATCACGCCAACGCCGTCGACGGGCTCGCCGACGCGTTCGTAGCACAACTCGCCAGCGCGATTGACTACGGCGCTGCCGGTTTCGCAATCAACTGGCCGCAACGAATTCCAGCTTCCGTATTGAAGCGCGTGATTTCCGGAACACGATGCGCGAAACCGTCCGCGCAATTCATCGCGTGGGCGCCTGGACTGAGCCGCACCGATCGAAGCGCGTTGGCCGATGCAGGTTTCGATGCGAGTTTCTGCTCGCTGCCGTGGTGGGACTATCGCGCGCCATGGTTCATCGATGAACTCGCGGATTTGCGCCGATGCGGGGAAATCATCGCACCGGTTTCGATTACGAACGATCGCGATCGAGAACGCGCGAAAAGATTGTTGCAACGCGCGGCAGCCACGGCCGCGCTGACCGCCAACGGATGGATGTTGCAAGGCGATCCTGATCCATCGCTCGATGCGATCGTTGCACAAACCAATGCTGCGTTCTCGCGCGCACCACGAACTGCGTCAATTCCGGTAAGCGCGCCGTGGTCGCGCGTCACCGCATGGCTCGACCCGAACGGCGACAGCCGGCGCGTCACGCTGATCAACAGCGATGCCGATCATCACGCATCGGTATCGCTCGGCGCGATCCAGAGCAACGTCGGACTCGCCTTCGACGCCGACGCGCTCGTTCTCGCGCCCGCCGAAGTGAAATCGCTCGCACTCCCCGACCCCAAACCCGTCATCCTGCCGCACCCCGAAAATGCGGTGAAGAAAGCGATCGCCGCGCCGCGCGTCGCGATCGAATCGGTCACGCCATCCATCGACGATGGCGCGTTCGCCGCCAAGCGCGTCGTCGGTGACATGGTCGTCGTCGAAGCCGATGTGTTCGGCGACGGCCATCCGGTTCTCTCCGTCCGCCTGCTGTGGTGCAGCGGCGATTTCGAAGATTCGAACATCGTGCGCATGCGCGCGCTCGGCAACGACCGCTGGCGCGCCGAATTCACGCTGCGCCGCGAAGGTTTGCATTTCTACACCGTCGAAGCCGGCATCGACGAATTCGCCGGATTGCGTTCTGGCATCGACAAGAAAGTCGCCGCGGGACAAAACGTCGTGCTCGATATCGAAGAGGCGCGGTTATTCATTGTCGAGGCGCAGAAGAAAGCGCCCGCCGAATTCCGTTCGCGCCTTCGCACACTCGAACACGAAATTTCAGCCGCACGCGATCCCGCCGCGCGACTGCTCGCGCCTGACGCGGCCGAACTGATGTCGCAAGCGAGCGAACCCGCGTTCCTTTCGCGCGCGTCGAAAACCTATTCGGTGATCGCCGAACGTCGCGCGGCGTCTTTTTCGTCGTGGTACGAACTGTTTCCGCGCTCGCAAGGAAAAAACGGCAAGCACGGCACGTTCGACGACGTGATCGCCGAACTGCCGCGAATCCAATCGATGGGTTTCGACGTGCTGTATTTCCCGCCGATCCATCCCATCGGCGAAAAGAACCGCAAAGGCAAGAACAATTCGCTGACGACACAGCCGGGCGAACCCGGCAGCCCGTATGCGATCGGCGCGAAGTCCGGCGGACACGACGCGATCCATCCCGAACTCGGCACGCTCGACGATTTTCTCGCGCTCGTCGACGCGGCGAAAAAACACGGATTAGAACTCGCGCTCGATTTTGCCGTGCAATGCTCGCCCGATCATCCGTGGATCAAACAACATCCGGAATGGTTCGCATGGCGACCCGACGGCACGATGCGCTATGCCGAAAATCCGCCGAAGAAATACGAGGACATCGTCAACGTCGATTTCTACGCGAAGGACGCCAAACCCGCGCTATGGATCGCGCTGCGCGATGTCGTCGCATTCTGGCTGAAGAACGGCGTTAGGATTTTCCGCGTCGACAACCCGCACACCAAGCCATTGCCGTTCTGGGAATGGCTGATCGCCGACATGCGCGCGATCGATCCCGGCGTGATCTTCCTCTCCGAAGCCTTCACGCGACCGAAAGTGATGTACCGCCTCGCGAAGATCGGCTTTTCACAGTCGTATACGTATTTCACGTGGCGCAACACGCGCCCAGAACTCGAGACTTATTTGAAAGAATTGAATTCGACGCCGGTGCGCAATTTCTTCCGCCCGCATTTCTTCGTCAACACACCCGACATCAATCCGTATTTCCTGCAGACGTCCGGACGCGCTGGATTCCTCATCCGCGCCGCGCTCGCGACGACGTTATCCGGATTATGGGGTATGTATTCCGGATTCGAATTGTGCGAAGCCGCGCCGCTGCCCGGCAAGGAAGAATATCTGGATTCGGAAAAGTACGAATTGCGTCCGCGCGACTGGAGCACGCCCGGCAACATCAACGCGGAAGTCACGCGACTCAATCATATTCGCCGCGAAAACCCGGCGTTGCAAACGCATCTCGGTATAACTTTCTACCATTGCGGCAATAGCAACATTCTGTACTTCGGCAAGGCGACGTCGTCGCGCGACAATGTCGTGCTCGTCGCTGTGAATCTCGATCCGCACAACGCGCAGGAATCGGACATCGAGATCCCGCTGTGGGAATTCGGCCTCGACGACAACGCCGCACTCGTGGCGGAAGAACTCGTCGGCGGTGACGCTTTCGAATGGCGCGGCAAACGCCAGCGCATTCGCCTCGATCCATCGAACCCGTACCGCATCTGGCGTGTGCGCTCGGAGAAGGACATCTGATATGACCGCGCACACGCCAACGCCGCGCGATCCGCTCTGGTACAAGGATGCGGTCATCTACCAATTGCACGTGAAATCGTTTTTCGATTCGAACGACGATGGCATCGGCGATTTCCCCGGACTCACCGCCAAACTCGACTACATCGAACGCCTCGGCGTGACCGCCGTCTGGCTGCTGCCGTTCTATCCTTCACCGCGCCGCGACGACGGTTACGACATCGGCGACTACGAAAACGTGCATCCCGATTACGGCACGATGGACGACGTGCGCACGTTCGTGAACGCGGCGCACGCGCGCGGCATTCGCGTAATCACTGAACTCGTGATCAATCACACGTCCGATCAGCACGCGTGGTTCCAGCGCGCACGTCGCGCGCCGCCCGGATCGCCGGAGCGCGAATTCTACGTGTGGTCCGACACCGACCAGAAATATCTCGGCACGCGCATCATCTTTCTCGACACGGAGAAATCGAACTGGACATGGGATCCGGTCGCGAACGCGTATTTCTGGCACCGTTTCTATTCGCATCAGCCCGATCTGAATTTCGACAATCCGCTTGTGTTGAAGGAAGTGTTGAAAGTGATGGAATTCTGGCTCGATCTCGGCATCGACGGATTGCGTCTGGACGCCGTGCCCTATCTCGTCGAGCGCGACGGCACCAACAACGAAAACCTGCCCGAAACACACACGATCCTGAAACAGATCCGCGCTGCGCTCGACGCGAAACATCCGGGCCGCATGCTGCTCGCCGAAGCGAATCAGTGGCCGGAAGATACGCAGGAATATTTCGGCAACGAAGACGAATGCCACATGGCGTTCCACTTCCCGCTGATGCCGCGCATGTACATGGCGATCGCGAAGGAAGACCGTTTTCCGATCACCGACATCATGCGTCAGACGCCGCAGATTCCCCCGACGTGTCAGTGGGCGATCTTCCTGCGCAACCACGATGAACTGACGCTCGAGATGGTCACCGACAGCGAGCGCGATTATTTGTGGGAGGTATATGCATCCGATCGCCGCGCGCGCATCAATCTCGGCATTCGCCGCCGGCTGTCTCCACTGCTCGAACGCGACCGCCGTCGCATCGAACTGATGAATTCGCTGCTGTTGTCGATGCCTGGCACACCCGTCGTCTATTACGGCGACGAAATCGGCATGGGCGACAATATCCATCTCGGCGATCGCGACGGCGTGCGCACACCGATGCAATGGTCGCCCGACCGCAACGGTGGTTTCTCGCGCGCCGACGCCGAACAACTTGTGCTGCCCGCCATCGCGAATCCGCTGTACGGTTTCGCATCGCTCAACGTCGAATCGCAAACGCGCGACGCGCACTCCTTACTCAACTGGATGCGCCGCATGCTCGCGTTGCGCAGTCAGCATCAAGTGTTCGGACGCGGCACGCTCGAATTCCTGTATCCGTCCAACCGCAAGATTTTTGCGTATCTACGCCGCGACGAAAACGAGACGATTCTTTGCGTCGCAAATCTCGCGCGATCGCCGCAAGCCGTCGAACTGGATCTGCGCGAATTCAACGGACGCGTCCCCGTCGAGATGACCGGCGGATCGGCCTTCCCGCCGATCGGCGAGCTGACATACCTGCTCACGCTGCCGCCGTACGGTTTCTACTGGTTTGAACTGCGCACCGCGGATCAAGCACCGGAATGGCGCGTCGCGCCGCCGGAAATGCTGATCGAATACGCAACACTCGTCGCACGTCGCGGCATGGCCGATATCGTCAGCGAAACCACGCGCGCACAACTTCAACGCGACGTGCTGCCGAACTATCTACAGGCGCGCCGCTGGTTCGCCGCGAAGGACAAAAAACTCGATGGCGTTCTGCTCACGCCGATTGCCGCACTCGACAACACGCCGGAAGCGCCGGTGCTGTTCCGCGTTACCGCGCGTTTCGGCGTCGAGGAACAGCATTACCTGCTGCCGCTCGGACTGATCTGGGAAAACCAAGACACGCCGCTCCTCGCCAAGCAGCTCGCGCTCGCGAACGTGCGCCGCACCTCGCGCATGGGCGTGCTCACCGATGCGTTCGCGATTCCCGCGTTCGCTCGAATCCTCATCGATCTGCTCGCGCGAAACGCAACCATCAATTCCGGCGACGTCACGTTGAACTTCCGCACCGAGAGCGACGCGGATTTG
Source organism: Rudaea sp. (assembly GCA_036271355.1). Classification (GTDB taxonomy): domain Bacteria; phylum Pseudomonadota; class Gammaproteobacteria; order Xanthomonadales; family Rhodanobacteraceae; genus Rudaea. Next base: position 10,215 of record DATBAU010000233.1, read on the forward strand.
AGCGGACTGATCGAGGCGCCGATTCGCTGGTTGTCCGCCGAACAATCGAACAGTTCGCTGATCTACGACGACCGCGCCGTGCTCAAACTGCTGCGCCGTCCGCAACCCGGCATTCAACCCGAAGTCGAAATGGGGCGGCAACTCCATCGTCGAGGCGTGACGCACGTCGCGCCGTTTCTCGGTGAAGTCGCGATCGACGGTGAAGGCCAAAGCAAAACGACGATCGGCATCCTCCACGGCTTCATCCGCAACCAGGGCGATGCATGGCAGTTCACGCTCGACTATCTCAGTCGATTGATCGACGAGCACGTCATCGCGGCGCAGGATGGACTGCAGAACGACGATATCTTTTCCGAATACTGCCCCTTCGCCGCCGCCGTCGGCCGTGCGCTCGGCGAGCTGCACCGCGCGCTCGCGCAACCGAGCGACGATGTAGCCTTCGCTCCGGAGAAAGCCACCGAAAGCGATGTCGAACGCTGGCGCATGCATGCGGTCGCCGAGATCGATCGCGCGTTCACCATGCTCGACGGCGCGAAATCCTCGCCCGCCATCGATGGTCTCTTGGTGGAACTGCGCAAGCGGCGAAACCGTTTGGTCGATACGGTGCGTTCGCTGCGCCACGCCGGCAGCGCGATCAAAACGCGCACGCACGGCGACTTCCATCTCGGCCAGGTTCTCGTGTCGAGCGGCGATGCGATCATCGTCGACTTCGAAGGCGAGCCGCACGTCGCGCTCGAACGGCGTCGCGCGAAAACCAGTCCGCTGCGCGACGTCGCCGGACTTCTGCGCTCGCTCCACTACGCGGTCGCATCTACCGGTGCGCGCGACGACACGCGACTCACACCGGCGATGCGTGAATCGCGCGATGCGTTGCTCGTGCGTTTCCTCCGCGCATCGCAAACCGCCTTTCTGGATGGGTACAAATCGATGTTGGAAAACGCCGATATCGATGAAAGCTTGCTTCGACTGTTCGTGATCGAAAAGGCCGCGTACGAGTTGTGTTACGAACTCGCCAACCGTCCGGACTGGGTACACGTGCCGCTGCGCGGACTCGTCGAAACGATTGACACGGAGACATCGGCATGAAGGCGCCCCGTCCCGCCGACGATTTCGGAATCGATGCCGCGACGATCGATGCGGTGGTGCAAGGCCGCGCGTCCGATTCATTCGGCGTGCTCGGTCCGCATGACGTCGGCAAGACGCGTGTCGTGCGCGTTTTCATGCCCGGTGCCAACGCGGTTGCGGCCATTTCCACAAGTGGAGAAGTGCTCGCGCAGTTGCAGAAAGTGCATGCCGACGGGTTCTTCGCCGGCAAGCTCGCGCGCAAACAACCGTATCGTTTGCGCATTCATTGGCCGGACGCGATCGAGGAAATCGAAGATCCGTACGCATTCGGTCCGTTGCTCGGCGAACTCGATCTGCATCTGATCGGCGAAGGCACGCATCGCACGCTCGCCGACGCGCTCGGCTCGCACGTCACCACGGTCGACGGTGTTCAAGGCACGCGCTTCGCCGTCTGGGCGCCGAATGCGCGGCGCGTTTCGGTGGTCGGCGATTTCAACAGTTGGGACGGCCGCCGTCACGCGATGCGCGTGAGGCATGGCTCGGGCGTGTGGGAAATTTTTCTTCCGTGCGTCGGTGCGGGACAACGCTACAAATACGAAATCATCGGCGCGCATGGCGAGCTTCAGCCGCTGAAGGCCGATCCATGCGCGCGTCAGGCCGAGATTCCGCCGGCCACCGCATCCGTGATCGCGGCGCCCGATCCGTTCAACTGGACCGATGCGAACTGGCTCGTCGAACGCGCCGCGCGGCAAAATACCGACGCGCCGATGTCGATCTACGAAGTCCACGCCGCGTCGTGGCTCAAGGACGACGGCGATCTGTGGCTGATGCTAGCCGATCGCCTCGTGCCGTACGTGCGCGCTCTCGGCTTCACGCACATCGAATTGCTGCCGGTGACGCAGCATCCGTTTTCCGGATCGTGGGGCTATCAACCACTCGGTTTGTTCGCGCCCGCGGCGCAGTTCGGCACGCCGCAGAATTTCGCGGCGTTCGTCGATCGCTGTCACGCCGAAGGCATCGGTGTGATCGTCGATTGGGTACCGGCGCATTTCCCCACCGATGCGCACGGCCTCGCGCGCTTCGACGGTACCGCACTCTACGAACACGCCGATCCGCGCGAAGGATTTCATCCGGACTGGAACACGTTCGTCTACAACTTCGGCCGCAACGAAGTGCGCGGCTTCCTCGTCGCGAGCGGACTGGAATGGGTCGAACGTTTCCACATCGATGCGCTGCGTGTCGATGCGGTCGCATCGATGCTGTATCGCGATTACAGCCGCAAAAACGGCGAGTGGATTCCGAACGTTCACGGCGGCCGCGAGAATTATGAAGCGATTCATTTCCTGCGCGAGATGAACAACGTGTTGCTCGAGCGCGTGCCGGGCGCCGTCGCGATTGCCGAGGAATCGACGGCATGGCCGCAAGTCAGTCGCCCCACCGCGCAAGGCGGCCTCGGATTCGCCTACAAATGGAACATGGGCTGGATGCACGACACGTTGCGCTATTTCGAGAAAGATCCGATCTACCGCAAATGGCATCACAGCGATATTACGTTTGGCCTTCTATACGCCTTTTCGGAAAATTTCGTGTTGCCGTTCTCGCACGATGAAGTCGTGCATGGCAAACATTCGATGCTCGGCAAGATGCCGGGCGATCGCTGGCAACGCTTCGCCAATCTGCGCGCGTGCTATGCGCTGATGTGGGGTCATCCCGGCAAGAAATTGCTCTTCATGGGTTGCGAGATCGCCCAAATCCGCGAGTGGAATTATCAAGGCGAAATCGATTGGGGTTTGCTCGGCGATCACGCGCACGCAGGCGTGCAGCGATTGGTCGGCGATCTCAATCGCATCT
>DATBAU010000234.1:0-4678 GCA_036271355.1 Rudaea sp.
GCTTCCGCCGCAAGCGGCGGGTAACTTTTTGCTCAACGGCAAAAAGTCACCAAAAAACGTTTTTTGATTTGTCCCGCAGTCTGTTGTCCGCAGACAGCACGTCCGTGCTGCTGGCTGCGGACCGCGCGCATCCCTGCGCGCGTTCACCGTCGCTTCGAGCTGGGAAGCGACCGGTATCAAGCTTCTTGTAAAAGATCACCGCACGCCGTGCTCTCGCGGGAGGTCTAAGAGCAAGAGAGTAAAGAGAAAAAAGAAAAAGAAAAAAAGATCTTTGCTCTTGGACCTCACCGCCCTGGCTTCGTGCAGTCGAGAGTTTCAAGAAGCTCTATACCGGTCGCATGCAGGCTTGGAGCGAGGGTGTTCGCGCGCAGGGATGCGCGCGGTCCGCAGCCAGCAGCACGGACGTGCTGTCTGCGGACAACGTCCTAAGTGAGAAAAACAAACGTTTTTTGGTGACTTTTTGCCGTTTAGCAAAAAGTTACCCGCTCGTCCCGAGCGGAAGCTCGTGATCTAAAAAACACCAACAACGCCATCAACCAACAGCCTGAACCTTCAACGTAGATCCATTCACAGCAACAACCTCAATCGGCGCGCCCGCTGGCAACTCCGGCCCTTCCACCAACCACACCGAATCCCCAACCCGTGCCTTACCTTGCCCATTAACGATAGCGCTATCGAGCACGTACCTCCGCCCGACGAACTGCTCCGCGCGCCGATTCAGCAACGGCTGATCGCTAGCCCTATTCAATTCGCGCCGAACGAATTTCCAATAAACGACGCAACTGATCACCGCAAGCACCGCAAACGCAAACGCCTGCGCAAGCGCGCCGAGATCGGGAACGATCAACACCAACGCACCCATCACCGCCGCCGCAATTCCGATCCACAACATGAAGTAACCGGGCGCGACGAGTTCCGCACCAATCAACACCAGCGCGATCAGCCACCAGCCATAATGCGTTGCGAGATTCGTAAGCATGTCGAATTCCTCAGACAGGCCGCGCCGGCGGCAACTGCGGTGGACGCGGCGGCGTATTCGGAGTTTGCGGCGATGCGATTCGTGGCGCGGACTGCTGATCGGCGAGCGAATTCTTCGCCAGCTCCGCGATGCCCGCGAGCGAACCGAGTATCCCCGTCGCTTCCATCGGCAGCAGCATGATTTTCTGGTTTGGCGCGCCGACCATTGCCTTCAGCGCGTCGACATATTTGGTCGCGACGAAATAATTGATCGCGTTGATGTCGCCCGCGCGAATGGCTTGCGACACCATTTCCGTCGCCTTTGCTTCCGCCTGTGCCGAACGCTCGCGCGCCTCGGCTTCGCGGAACGCGGCTTCGCGTTTGCCTTCCGCCGATAGAATCGCCGACTGCTTCTCGCCTTCGGCTTTCAGAATCGCCGCCTGACGAAAACCTTCCGCTTCGAGAATGTTCGCGCGTTTCTCGCGCTCGGCTTTCATCTGGCGCGCCATCGAATCGATCAGATCGCGCGGCGGCTGAATGTCCTTGATCTCGATGCGGTTGCATTTCAGGCCCCACGGGTGCGTCGCCTCGTCGACGACACGTAACAGCCGCGCGTTGATGTCGTCTCGTTTGGACAACGATTCGTCGAGATCCATCGAACCGAGCACGGTGCGGATGTTGGTCATCACCAGATTGAGGATCGCCTGCTGCAGGTTCGATACTTCGTACGCGGCCTTGGCCGCATCGAGCACTTGATAGAAGACGACACCATCGACGCGCACGACCGCGTTGTCCTTCGTGATGACATCCTGCGAGGGAACATCGAGCACCTGTTCCATCATGTTCATCTTGCGCCCGACCGACTGATAGATCGGAATCAGCACGTGCAGCCCCGGCTCCATCGTGCTCGTGTAGCGGCCGAAGGTTTCCTTGGTCCATTCGTATCCCTGCGGCACGACGCGAAGCGTCTTCGCGATAGCCAGCAGAACGACAATTACCAGTACGATCGCAACGATTCCGCCGCCACCCATGATCGATTTCCCCTCGTTTTTACGCAGATAGACCGCGCACTCATTATATAAGGCGCGGCGCTCAAGGCCCGAAAACCGCAACAATGTTAAGATTCAGTTGTGCAACAATGATTTACATGGTCCGCCCGGGCGGATATTTCAATCGGCATGCCACCGGGTTCACCGGTTCGATTTTCAACAGATGGGGAGAAAGTTGAAATGAAACGCAGACTTGCTTTCGCGATCGGCGCCGCGCTCATGGGCGCGAGCTCGGCCTACGCGATCACGGACTCCGAAACCAACGCCAGCATCCCGTTTAATCTCGCCGCGCCCGGCGCGCGCAGCATGGGCATGGGCGGCGCATTCCTCGGACTCGCCGACGACGCCACCGCCGCCTATACGAATCCGGCCGGACTGACGCAGCTCGTGACGCCGGAAGTGTCCGTCGAAGCGCGCCACACCGACTACAGTTTGCCGTTCGTCAACGGCGGCTCGACGACGGTCAGTCCGTTCAACGGCTCGGGCATCCATTCGAGCGACGCGGATTCGTCGAACAACGATCTTTCGTTCCTCGCGTTCGTGCTGCCGCATGATCGCTGGTCGTTCTCGGTGTATCGCGACGAACTCGTGCACTACAACTCCGATTTCTCGACCGGCCTCGACGGCACGCCGCTCGGCGATACGAACTTCGTCATCCTGCCGCTGAATTCGCACACGGATTTGCGCATCGTGAATTACGGCGCGACCGTCGCGTACAAGGCCGCCGACAACGTCTCGCTCGGTCTCGGTTTGTCGTACTACGATTTCCACATCAATACATCGATCCAGCGCGAAGCGTTTCCGAACATCGCGTCCGGACAGCCCGCCGGCACGCCGATCAACCAGCAAGACCAGCACGGCAGCGACAACGACGTCGGCGTGAACTTGGGCGCGCGCTTCGTGCTGAGCGAACATCTAAGCGCCGGACTGGTTTATCGCCGCGGTCCGAAGTTCAGCTACGACGCGAGCAACACCGCGTTCTTCCTCACCGACGGAACGCCGATCACGTCGCCGGAAGCGTCGGTCAGCCTTTCGAAAGTGGACTTCAAGGTGCCCGACGAATACGGCGGCGGCCTGAGCTGGCATCCGAACGACAACCTGGTCGTGAACTTCGACGCGGACTTCATCCAGTATTCGCAACTCACGCACGGCATCCAGTCGCTGTTCGACAACGATGTCGCGACGGTATCGCGCTTGTCGATTCCGAACGGCACCGAATATCACCTCGGCGGAGAGTATACTTTTACGCAAATGGCGCATCCGTTCAGCCTGCGCGCGGGCGCATGGCACGATCCGCGGCATTCGATCGAATATAAAGGCGCGGATCCGGGCACCGACATCGGCGCGCTCGGCTTGGCGACGCTGTTCGGCGTCGGCAAAGGTTCGCAGACGCACTATTCGATCGGCGGTGGACTGGCGTTCGCGAAATTCCAGATCGACGCGGCAGCGGATTTCTCCGATCTCAGCGACACGTATTCGATCTCGGCCGTCTATCACTTCTAAGCGCGAAATCGACGCACGACCAAACGCCTCCTTCGCGGAGGCGTTTTTATTTATATATTCGTTTCAGCGACTCTCTTGATAGAACGCGCGGAATGCCGGCGAGAACAGCGACGCATCCGGCGTTGCCGCATCCAGTGCGCGCGCGGCCTTCGCATCGCTGCGCGCGGCGGTGAGCAACTGTTCGTCGCCGTCGATCTTGCCAAGCGTGAATTTCGACGCCGAGCGCACGAGGAACGCGTGATAGCGCGCCTTCGCATCGGCGTAAACCTCGGGGTTGATTCGCGACACATTGCTGTAGTGACCGGCGAGATATTCGTCGAACGCGTCCACCAGCGGCTGCGGTGCTTCGTTCTTTATTGCCACCGGTTTTTCGACCGGCATCGGCTTCTCCACCGGCGTCGGTTTCACAATCGGCGGTGGCGGCGGCGTGTTTTTCACGATCGGCTTCGCGACCGGCGGTTCGATCGGCTTGGCCGGCGGCGGTTCGGTCACTTTTTCTTCTTTTTTCGCGACCGTGGTTTTCTGCGCGCAGGTTGCCGCATCGCGTTGTTGCGTGCCGGAAAGATCCGGCAATTCCGCGACGACGGCTTTGCTCGCCGCGGCATTGAACTGCGTGAGCGCCGCTGCGCAATCGCCTTGCTTGAACGCAATCTCGCCGAGATAGAACTGCGGCACGTAGGGTTCGTACACCTGGCCGTACAAACGCACTTTCGTCGCCGGTTCGGGGTGATCGCTCAGCGCCTGCGCGATGAGCGTGCGCGCTTCGCCCAGATTTCCGTCGCGATACGCTTTCACGCCGCGTGCGTAACTGTCCTTGTAATCGGCATGCGCCAGCGAAGCCGCGATCAACGCGGCGAAACCGAGGCCCGCGCGAACCGCATCACCAACCCGCACGCGTGAAATACTCCTTCGAGGAAATCGTCGGGAACGCCGCGTTCGCCGACACGCGTTTTCGCGCCTCGACTTTCGCGATCACCTGTACCGGCTTGTTCGCTTTCGGATGGCGGAACGTGATGACGTAATTTCCCGCCGGCACGTTGAGCACGAGCGGCGTGCTCGCGTCGGGCGGCAGCGGAATCTGCTGACGATTGCTGTCGACGACCGATTCGACGTTGCCCCACGGAAAGGCGTTGAGCACGAGCTCGCCGCGTTCGGCGTCGAGGCGCGCC
>DATBAU010000235.1:0-10964 GCA_036271355.1 Rudaea sp.
CCTGTACGACGAATTCCTGATGTTCCTCGCGCGCGCCGGTCACGCGATTCCGCGCGAATGCATCGATCGCGACTGGACGCAGCCGCATCCGCATTGCGACGCATTGATCGAACCGCTGCGCCGCATTTACGAAAATCCAACACGCTACTGGGCCGAATATCACCTGTGCGAACAGTTGGTCGACGTCGAGGAAAGTTTCCAGCTCTGGCGCTTCCGCCACATGAAAACGGTGGAGCGCATCATCGGCCACAAGCGCGGCACGGGCGGCTCGTCGGGCGTATCGTTCCTGAAAAAAGCGCTCGACCTGACATTCTTCCCGGAACTGCTCGAAGTGCGCACGGTGATCGGCACCGGTTAACGCCTTTCGCCGTACAATATCCGCACTCAGATGGCATAGCGGAGTCGGCCATGAACGCACAGCTCAACACCGGCATGCAGCCGGTGCAGTTCGAAAATCCGATGGGCGTCGACGGTTTTCAGTTCGTCGAATTCGCCGCACCCGACGCGAAACTTCTGCACGAAACGTTCAAGAAAATGGGTTTCGTCGCCGTCGCGAAGCACAAGACGAAAGCGGTCACCGTGTATCGCCAAGGCAACTGCGATTTTCTCGTCAACGAGGAACCGAATTCTTTCGCCGCCGACTTCGCCAAAGAGCATGGTCCGAGCGCGTGCGGATTCGCCATTCGCGTTAGCCAAGCCGCGGACAAGGCGTGCGAGCAGGCCGTGAAAAACGGCGCGGAAAAAATCGAGCATAAAGCCGCGACGAAATCGGTGCCCGCGCCGGTGATCAAAGGCATCGGCGATTGCATGCTGTATCTCGTCGATCGGTACGGCAGCAAAGGCAGCATTTACGACGCCGATTACGAGTGGCTTGTGAGCGATCGCAACCCGAAAGGCTTCGGACTCACCTTCATCGACCACCTCACGCACAATCTTTTCTTCGGCAACATGGCGAAGTGGTCCGACTACTACGAACGCCTGTTCAACTTCCGCGAGATCCGCTACTTCGACATCAAGGGCGCGAAAACCGGTCTCGTCTCGAAAGCGATGACCGCGCCGGACGGCATGGTGCGCATTCCGCTCAACGAATCGGCCGATCCGAAAAGCCAGATCAACGAATACCTCGACGAATACAAAGGCGAGGGCATTCAGCACATCGCGTGTTTCACCGACAACATCTACGAAACCATCGAGGCGATGCGCGCGCAAGGCGTGCAGTTCCTCGACACGCCAAACGCGTATTACGAAGTCGTCGACGAGCGCATTCCGAATCACGGCGAGGACGTCGCGCGCATGCGCACGAACAAAATCCTGATCGACGCCGATTCGGAAACGAAAAAGAAATTGCTGCTGCAGATATTCACGCAGAACGTGTTCGGACCGATTTTCTTCGAGATCATCCAGCGCAAAGGCAACCTCGGTTTCGGCGAAGGTAATTTCCAGGCGCTGTTCGAATCGATCGAACGCGAGCAGATGAAACGCGGCGTGTTGTGAGATGAACGCCGCGAGTGACAAGATCGTCCCGCTGCGCGACGCGAAACCGGCCAAACCCGACCGCGATCGGTACATGTCCGGCTTCGGCAACGAGTTCGCGACCGAAGCGGTGCGCGATGCGTTGCCGCACGGACAGAACTCGCCGCAACAAAGTCCGCTCGGGCTTTACACGGAACAGTTGTCCGGTACGGCTTTCACCGCGCCGCGTCACGCGAATCGTCGAAGCTGGCTTTATCGAATCCGCCCGGCAGCGATGCACCATCCGTTCGAGATGCTGCAAAGTCCACATTTCCACAATGATTTCGACGACGTTCCCGCGACGCCGAATCAGTTGCGCTGGGATCCGCTGGCGATTCCGGAAACGCCAGCCGATTTCATCGACGGTCTTTTCACGATGGCCGGCAACGGCAGCGCGGCGGTGCAATCGGGCGTCGGCATCCACGAATTCGCCGCGAATAGCCCGATGCACGGCCGCTTTTTCTACAACGCCGACGCGGAAATGGTGATCGTGCCGCAGCTCGGCCGGTTGCGCATCGGCACCGAATTCGGCGTACTCGAAGTGCAGCCGCAGGAAGTCGCCGTGATTCCGCGCGGCGTCCGCATTCGCGTCGAGTTGCCCGACGACAAGGCGCGCGGCTACGTCGCCGAAAATTTCGGCGCGCATTTGCGCCTGCCGGAATTGGGGCCGATCGGATCGAACGGTTTGGCCAACGCGCGCGATTTCCTTACGCCCGTTGCCGCGTTCGAAGAAGCCGACGGCGAATTCGAACTCGTCGCGAAATTTCAGGGTCGCCTGTGGTCGGCGCGCATCGATCATTCGCCGCTCGATGTCGTCGCCTGGCACGGCAACTACGCGCCATATAAATACGATCTGCGCCTGTTCAACGCGATCGGATCGATCAGCTACGACCATCCCGATCCGTCGATCTTCACCGTGCTCACCTCGCCGAGCGATACGCCGGGTGTGGCGAACATGGATTTCGTGATTTTTCCGCCGCGCTGGCTGGTTGCCGAGCACACGTTCCGTCCGCCGTGGTTCCATCGCAACATCGCCAGCGAGTTCATGGGGCTCGTGCACGGCGCGTACGACGCGAAAGCCGGCGGCTTCGTACCGGGCGGCGCGAGCTTGCATAACTGCATGAGCGGACACGGTCCGGACGCGGCGAGCTTCGAGAAGGCGACGCACGCCGACACGAGCAAGCCCGATCACGTCGTCGACACGATGGCTTTCATGTTCGAGACGCGCAACGTGATTCGTCCGACCAAACAGGCGCTCGAATCGCCGCATCTGCAGCGCGACTATTTCGCCTGCTGGCAAGGTTTGAAAAAGCATTTCCACGCGCCGCAAGGCTGAAACGAAAGGACACGCATGAAACTGGCGAGCCTCAAAGAAGGCGGCAGGGACGGCACGCTCGTCGTCGTCGACAAGCAATTGAAAAAAGCCGTACGCGTGAGCGATAGCGCACGAACGCTGCAGGCGGCGCTGGAGGATTGGAGCAACGTCGCGCCGCGGCTCAATCGCGTCTACGAATTGCTCAATGCGACGCACGCGGAAACGGTGAATGGTGAGGACGTATTCGCGCTCGATTTCTCCTCCCTCGCCGCACCGCTGCCGCGCGCGTACGAATTCGTGGATGGAAGCGCCTATCTGCCGCACGTCGAACGCGTGCGCCGCGCGCGCGGCGCGGAAGTGCCGAAGAGTTTTTACAGCGATCCGCTGATGTATCAGGCGGTGAGCGCGGGTTTTTACGGACCGCGCGATCCCGTGCTCGTCGCGAGCGCGGACTACGGCATCGATCTGGAAGCCGAAGTCGTCGTCGTCACCGACGACGTACCGATGGGCGTTTCGGCCGAGAACGCGGCGGCACACATTCAACTGGTCGGACTGATCAACGATGTTTCGCTGCGCAACCTGATTCCCGACGAGCTCGCCAAAGGCTTCGGGTTCGTGCAATCCAAACCGCGCTCGGCGTTGTCGCCGGTGTTCGTCACGCCGGATGAACTCGGCGCCGACTGGAAAGGCTCGAAAATCCATCTGCCGCTCGTGACGCATATCAACGGCAAGAATTTCGGCGCGCCGGAAGCAGGCGAGGACATGCAATTCAGCTTCGCCGACCTAATTGCGCACGCCGCGAAAACGCGTCCGCTAAGCGCGGGAACGATCGTCGGTTCTGGCACCGTCGCGAATCAAGATGAAAGTCGCGGCGCGTCGTGTCTGGCCGAACGGCGCACATTGGAAACGATCGCGAACGGAAAACCCGCGACGCCGTTCCTCGGCTTCGGCGATACGGTCCGCATCGAAATGTTCGATAAGAACGGCGCGAGCATCTTCGGCGCGATCGAACAGGAAATGCGCAAAGCGTAAATCCTTCCGCGTCGTCATCCGCGCGGCGTACCATGATTGCGTCGACGATTACGGAGGATTGTCCATGACGCACGTACGATTGCTCGCGCTCGTTTTATTGCTAATCGGAATGCACGCCCATGCCGCTGATGCGGTGTACGGCGGCGAACTGCAGGGTTTCGATTACCCGTATCCCGTCGCGCATTACGGTTTTACATCGCAAGGCGTTGCGCTCGACATGGCGTACATGGATGTTGCGGCCTATCGCGCGGACGCCAAAACCGTCGTGCTGTTGCACGGCAAGAACTTTTGCGCGGCGAGTTGGGAGCACACGATCCACGCGCTGCACAACGCTGGCTATCGCGTGGTGGCGCCCGATCAGATCGGCTTCTGCAAATCGACCAAGCCCGAGCGTTACCAGTTCACTTTTCAGCAGCTTGCGGGCAACACGCACGCGTTGCTCGCATCGCTCGGCATCGACAAAGCGATCGTGATCGGTCATTCCACCGGCGGCATGCTGGCGACGCGGTATGCGTTGATGTATCCGCAATCGGTCGAGCAGCTGGTGCTGGTCAGTCCGATCGGCCTTGAGGATTGGAAAGCGAAGGGCGTGCCGTGGCACAGCCTCGATCAATGGTACGAACACGAGCGTAAAACGACTGCGGACAGCGTTCGGGAGTACGAGCGGAAAACCTATTACGCCGGCCAGTGGAAACCTGAGTTCGACAAATGGGTGCAGATGTACGCGGGCATGTTCGCCGGACCGGATCGCGACCGCGTGGCGTGGAATTCGGCGGCGCTGTACGACATGATCTATACGCAGCCGGTGGTCTACGAATTCGGCGACCTGCGCGTGCCGACGCTGCTGATTAGCGGCGACAAGGACACCACCGCGATCGGCAAGGATTTCGCGCCGCCGGATGTGCAGGCGAAACTCGGCCATTACGACACGCTCGCGCGTGAGGCGGCGGCGAAAATCCCGCAGTGCCAGCTCGTGACCTTCGCCGATCTGGGCCACGCATCCTGGATGCAGGAGCCCGACCGTTTCCATCACGAACTGCTGCAACGGCTGGTCAAGTAAACGGTTGCAAACCGGAGCCGGGCGAAGGGTCGAATGCTTTTCTTTGCGCGGCGCTGGCGCTAGTCTGCGCATGTCCAGGGGAGAGATCGGGCATGGCCGGTGAACGCATCAAGTTGTACAGCTATTGGCGCTCCAGCGCCGCGTATCGCGTGCGCATCGCACTCAACTTGAAAGGTTTGCCCTACGAACTGATTCCGGTCAGTCTCATCAACAACGGCGGCGAACATCGCAGCGAGGAATATCGCGCGCTGAATCCGCAAGGCAAGGTGCCGACGCTGATCGATGGCGAACGCATCGTGCGGCAATCGATGGCCATCGTCGAATATCTCGAGGAAAGTTACGAAGGCGAACATCGCCTGATGCCGGCCAACGCGCGCGAACGTGCGCGTGTTCGCGGACTGGCGCAGATCGTCGCGTGCGACATCCATCCGGTGAACAATCTTTCGGTGATGCAATATCTCGAACACGAATTCAACGCGCCGCAAGTGGAGCGCGATCGCTGGGTGAAGCACTGGATCACCGAAGGCTTCAAGGGATTCGAGACGCTGCTCGAGACGAATCCGTCGACCGGCGGGTTTTGCGAAGGCGATGAACCGTCCCTCGCCGACATCTGCCTCGTGCCGCAGGTCTACAACGCGTATCGGTGGTCGGTCGATATGTCGGCATTTCCGCAAATCAAGAAAATATTCGACGCGTGCATGGCGATGCCGGCGTTCGAGAAAGCGAAACCCGAAAACCAGCCGGACGCGCCGAAGCTCTGACGTGCTCTGCGCGATGTGCTGCTAGCACTCGCGCGCTAGGCTGCCAACGACTTTCACTCGGCGTATTGAATTTCCCCGTCGCTTCGTCGATAAGCGTCGTAGACATATCGCTGCGGCGTGCGACTTGCAGCGATAGCGTCAGAACGGGTGAGGAGTTCGACGCATGCGTGAAATTCTGACTGAAACCCAGACGGCGCTCTGGGTCGATCTCGTCCACGAGGCCGAACGCGATGCGTCCGCGCCGCTCGGTGAAGAACTCGAAAGCTATCTCGTTTTTCTGTTGATCGGGCATATGCGGGATACGCAGCTGCATCGTAACGCCGTCGCCATCGATTACCTGCTGGCGCGATCGCAATGTGGAAAGCGCCAGCGCGAAGAATTACGTGATGTCGGCGATCGCTGTCTGCTACTGGCGGGTTTGTATCCGGAACAAGCGCAGAGGCGCATGGTCGGACTGGATTACTTCATGTCGATGGGCAGTCAGGCATATCACGAACTTGCGCATGCGTTGCGCGCGACGGTTGCTGATCTGTACGAACATCTCGCCCGCGCATTTGCGCGCGTGGTGCGTGTGTTGCTGGAAGTGCGGCGGCGGACGAAGGACGTCGCGCCGCTCATGCTGTTCGGCGCGACATCGCGTGCCGGCGCTTGCGAAGATCCGCGCTTTCCCGGCGCGTTGTTGCTCGGCGCCGGTTCTTCGCGTCACTGAACTCAGTACGCGGTCGCTTCGTAAGGATCGTGCACCGGATTGTCGCCGCCGCCTTCGGCGAGACGAATCTTGAGCGCGAGACCATCGCGTGAATCGGCTTTGTTGAGCGCCTCTTCGAGCTCGATCTTGCCTTCCTTGTACATGCCGAATAGCGACTGGTCGAAGCTGATCATGCCTTCTTCCAGGCTGCGCTCCATCGCTTCCTTGACCTCGTGCACCTGGCCGCGGCGCAACAGATCGCGGATGTGCGGCGTGTTGATCAGCACTTCGATCGCCGGCATGCGGCGGCCGTCCTTGCCGATGACGAGACGCTGACTGATCACCGCGCGCATGTTCAGCGACAGGTTCATCAGGATGTTCTTGTGCGCCGCTTCGGGGAAGAAGTTGAGGATGCGTTCGATGGTCTGGTCGGCGTTGTTCGAATGCAGCGTGGCCAGACACAAGTGACCCGTTTCGGAAAACGCGATCGCCGCTTCCATCGTTTCCTCGTCGCGGATTTCGCCGATCATGATCACGTCCGGCGCTTCGCGCATCGCGTTCTTCAACGCCTCGTGATAGCTGTGCGTGTCGAGGCCGACTTCGCGCTGGTTCACCACCGATTTCTTGTGGCGATGCAGATATTCGATCGGATCTTCCACCGTCAGGATGTGACCCGACGTGTTCGCATTGCGATGATCGATCATCGCCGCGAGCGTCGTGGACTTTCCGGAACCCGTCGCGCCGACCACGAGCACCAGCCCGCGCGGCTCCATGATGATTTCCTTGAACAGCACCGGCAGACGGAGCTGCTCGATCGTCGGGATATCGCTCTTGATCGCGCGGATCACCATACCGACTTCACCGCGCTGCTTGAACACGTTGATGCGGAAACGGCCCGCGTCTTTCACGGCGATGGCGAGGTTCAATTCCAGATTGCGCTCGAATTGCGGCACCTGGCCTTCGTCCATCAGCGAATAGGCGATTTTCTTCACCATGCCGCCCGGCAAACCCGTGTTGCCCAGCGGATAGAGCTTGCCTTCGACCTTGATGTTCACCGGGGCGCCCGTCGTCAGGAACATGTCCGACGCGCCTTTCTCCGTCATGAGCTTCAAGAAGTAACCGATATCCATGACCCGCCTCTCGTTACGTTTTGCGCCGCCGCGGCGCCGACCGGGGAAGTTGGGATGCGAAAATCGGGCCCGCCGCCATTGCTATAGCGTCGCGCGTTTCCCACAATAGCCACCTGACGCATCCCCATGTCAGCGGCCCGGATGTTATGACACCAAATGCACCAAAAATCCATCGAGTTGTCGGCATATTGGTGCTGATCTTGAGCGCCTGCGCGCCGACGAAGCCACCCAACATCGGCATGGAAGACGCCGCCCGGATGCTGGCCGACGCCCGCGCCGCCGGAGCACCGACGTATGCCCCGCTCGAACTGCGCAACGCGGAGGACCGGTTGAGTCAGGCAAGGGCAAGTTTTGACAAAAATCATTACGACGACGCGTCACGCTTCGTTTCCGAATCACGCGTCGACAGCGAACTGGCGATGGTGAAATCGCGCCTCGGCAAAGCGCGCGAAAAAGCGGACAACCGCGCGCGCGAAAACACGCAGCTTCAGCAAGACATCGCCAACGGTGTCTCGCCGACGGCCGCACCGAGCGGAGATCGGCAATGAACCGTCTGATGCTCGCACTCGTTTGCATGCTCGCCGCCAACGGCGCATTCGCTGCGAAACAGGATCTCGATTACGAACGCCTGCGCGCCAGCCTCAACACGTTGGCCAGCGATCCGAAACTCGGCAATCTCGCGCCCGCCGAACGCGCGCTCGCCGAGCAGTCGGTTGAGTTGTTGAATGATTCGTCCGGCGGCAAAGCCGAACACGCGCATCGGTTGTATGTTGCGGAGCGTCGCGTCGATATCGCGTACGCCGCCGCGCAAGCCGTCGATGCGGAACGCCGTCTCGCGCAACTCGATCGCGAACACGATCGCATCCTGATCGAAGCCAGCCGCCGCGAAGTGGAAAACGCGCGCATGGATGCGGAAAAACAACGCATCGCGAGCATGGTGCAGGCCGAAGAATCCGATCGCCTTCGCGTCGAAGGCGAACAAAGCGCCGCCGCCGCCGATGCCGCGCGCGCGCAAGCCGCACAGACCACACGCATCGCCGACGCGCAAGCGAAGGAAGCCGAACTTGCGCGTAAAGAGGCCCAGCTCGCCGAACTCGCCGCGTCCGATTTGCGCGGGCACCTGCAGAACATGCGTGCGACGCACGGCGCGCAAGGCATGCAGATGACGCTCGACGATGTCGCCTTCGCGCCGGGCCGGGCGGCGTTGCGTCCGGAAGCGAAAGCGAGCCTCGGCAAGCTCGTCGCGTTCGTCAACAAGGATCCGGGAAAACCGATCCGCATCGAAGGCCACACTGACAGTCGCGGCAATCCCAACGCGAACCAGATCCTCTCGCAGAAACGCGCGGATTCGGTGCGCGATGCGCTGATCGCTGCCGGTGTCGCGGCGAATCGCATGAGCAGCGTCGGACTTGGTCAGGACAACCCCGTCGCCGACGACAGCACCGAGGAAGGACGCGCGAAAAACCGCCGCGTCGACGTGATTCTGGAAGATGCGCCGCGCTGACGAATTCCATTCGGCACTTACCAAATTTTCACAACCGTTCGATCAAAAAACCGCTGCGATTCAATCGCTTGAAACGCTCAAAAATTTCCGTTGCGTGACAGATTTTTGGGGAGTAGGGTTGAGTCGTCGCTCGCGGATTCCGCTGCGGCGGCACTCACGAAAAGCGAGTCCATGATCGAAATAGCTGCGCAAACAACACCGCAGACTTCGCCGCCATCGGCGGGCGGTGCGCAGGCAAGCATCAAACGCGATTCGCTGATCCCATCCACCCATTCCCACCACCCAGCCACGATGTGTCTGCGCGTCCGCGCGGCAGCGTCGT
The DNA here is from genome assembly GCA_036271355.1 of Rudaea sp. Classification (GTDB taxonomy): domain Bacteria; phylum Pseudomonadota; class Gammaproteobacteria; order Xanthomonadales; family Rhodanobacteraceae; genus Rudaea. The sequence continues at coordinate 9,325 of DATBAU010000235.1, forward strand.
GCCCATGCGAAGAGGAGGTCGGCTGATGTTTGAGAACCAGCAACAAGACGTCGAAAGTCTGATCAAGAGTGATCAGGAGTTCCGTTCGCTTTATCAGCGCCATCAGGAACTCGATAGCAAAGTGCGTGATGCCGAACTCGGCGTATTGCCGCTCGACGACACCACGCTGCATAACATGAAGAAAGAAAAACTGTGGGCCAAGGACAAGCTCACCACGCTGTGGGAACGGCATCGGGATCCCGCGCACTAACCCTCCTCCTGCCGGGGCGCCGCAGGACGGCGCGCCGGCCTCACCCTCCTTCGTTAGACAACTTCGCATCGCGTGTGTTCATCGCCACGCAGCGCGTCGAGCACACTCGATTTGGTGATCGCCGCAGGCGGCGAAACGCCTTGATGTTGTATCATTCCGCCGTTTCGTTCGCGGTTCGCGCGAACCGTTTGACGTCGGGGTTTGCATGACCATCCACAACAGCGTGCTCGAACTGATCGGCGAAACGCCGATCGTGAAAGCGCAGAACCTCGATTGTGGAAAATGCGAACTTTTCCTCAAGCTCGAGAACGCCAATCCCGGTGGATCGATCAAGGATCGCATCGGCCTGTCGATGATCGAATCGGCCGAGAAAGCCGGCAGGATCAAACCCGGCGACACGCTCGTCGAAGGCACCGCCGGCAACACCGGCATCGGTCTGGCGCTCGTCGCGCAGCAGAAAGGCTACAAACTCGTGCTCGTCGTGCCCGACAAAATGAGCCGCGAAAAGATTTTCAACCTGAAGGCGATGGGCGCGGAAGTCGTGCTCACGCGTTCCGACGTCGCCAAAGGCCATCCGCAGTATTACCAAGACATGGCCGAACGCCTCGCGCGCGAAACGCCGGGCGCGTATTTCATCAACCAGTTCGGCAACCCCGATAATCCGCGCGCGCACGAAGAATCGACCGGTCCGGAAATCCTTCGCCAGATGGACGGCAAACTCGACGCGATCGTTTTCGGCTGCGGCTCCTCCGGCACGATGACCGGCTTGTCGCGTTATTTCTCGAGCGCTGCGCCGAACGTCGAACTCGTGCTCGCCGATCCGGTCGGTAGCATCCTCGCGCAATACATCAACGAGGGGACGCTCTCGACGAAATCCGCGTCGTGGATGGTCGAAGGCATCGGCGAGGATTTCCTGCCGAGCATTTCCGATTTCTCGCGCGTGAAAAAAGCCTACGCGATCACCGACAAGGAAAGCTTCCTCGCCGGCCGCGAACTTTTGCGGAAAGAAGGCATCCTCGGCGGATCGTCGACCGGCACGCTGCTCGCCGCCGCGCTGAAATATTGTCGTGAACAGACGTCGCCGAAACGCGTGCTCATGTTCGTCTGCGACACTGGCAACAAATATCTGTCGAAGATGTACAACGACTACTGGATGCTCGACAACGGCTTCCTCGAACGCGAACAGTTCAACGACCTGCGCGACCTGATCCTGCGTCCATATTCGCAACGCGACACCGTCGTCGTCGGTCCCGCCGAAAAACTGATGACGGCATATCAGCGCATGAAGCTCTACGACGTCTCGCAACTTCCCGTGATGGACGGCGACAACATCGTCGGCATCCTCGACGAATCCGACGCGCTGATTCACGTTTACGGCGACGAATCGAAA
>DATBAU010000236.1:0-5920 GCA_036271355.1 Rudaea sp.
TCACGCAGTCGCTCCTGTCGTCAGCAAAAACGCAAACACCACGTCACGAAACTGGCTGGGCCGGTAGGGATCGAACCTACGAATGCGGGAATCAAAATCCCGTGCCTTACCACTTGGCGACGGCCCACCGTGCTTTTGAACGCGCGGAGTTTTACGTCCGCGTTTTTCGAAACGTTTCGACCGCATCCAACAGCGGCGATCGATTCACACCTGTCACACGAAACGCCCGGAATTGCGCGGGACACGCCTGCGCGATCCGATCCGCATCTTCCGCCGATTCCAGCGCGACGAACACACATCCTCCGCTACCCGTCAGCCGCGCGTCGCCATGAGGTTCGAGCCACTCCAGCGCCGCCGCGACTTCCGGAAAACGCGCCCGCACGAGAGGCGTAAACGCATTGCCCGTGCAAGCTCCGTCGAGGAAGGCCGATATTGTCGTAGGCAGTGAGTTTCGTGTCAATTCAGGCGCTTGGAATAATTCAGCGGTGGATGAATGAATTCCCGGATCGAGAACGACGTAATGCCTCAGCGGAAGCGCTATCGGCGTGAGTTTTTCGCCGATGCCTTCAGCGAATGCGGACGCACCGCGGACGAAAAGCGGAACGTCCGCGCCAAGTTTCAGACCGAGCGCGGCGAGATCGTCGACTCCAACGTTGAGATTCCATAACTGGTTCAACGCGACGAGCGTCGTCGCCGCGTCGGAACTGCCGCCGCCGAGTCCGCCGCCAACGGGAACGCGTTTGCGGATTTCGATGTCGGCGCCAAAATCCGAACCCGCGAATTCGCACATCAGATTCGCGGCGCGAACCGCCAGATCTTTTTCCGGTGCAACACCGTCGAGACCGCCGACGCGGACGATTCGATCATCCGGACGCAACCGGATGCGAACCGTGTCGCCCCAATCCAGAATCTGGAAAACGGTCTGCAGCGAGTGATGACCATCAGCGCGCCGGCCGACGATGTTGAGAAACAGATTCAGCTTGGCCGGAGCGGGCCACTCCGACCACGCCTCACTCATTGATCGACCAGTCTTCGATCGAAACGCGCACGCGGGAATTTCCGCGCGTGGCGAATACTTTTTTCGGCAGTGGCGGTGTGCGGTCGGTGAACCAGTCGCGGTATTCGACTTTCCAGCCGTCCTGCTCGATCACGGCGGGACGATTTTTCGCGTCGTAAATCGTGTTCGGCGCGGAACCTCTCGCGCGCAAGCCGCGCACCCAATCCGACAGCTGCGCGAGCGGCACGTCCCAGCCCAATCGCTGCTTGAGCAACCGTTCCGGACTGGCATCGGTATCAGGTTGTGGATCGACGCCTTCGAGCGTCGCGTGCGACGCATCGCCGCTCAGCTTCCACGTTTTTCCGGTGACCGGCGCGTGCACGGTGAAATCGAAGTTGTCGCCGTTCTGCTTCCAGACCAGTTCGCCGCTGCCGCCGTCTTTGCCATCGGAAACGCCGATGTGTGCGGTCAATGTCCACGTCGTGATCGGCGCGAGTTTCGCTTCGCGCGCGGATTGCGCCGTGTTCGTCTCGGCCGATTCCTTCACACGCACCGGCGCGCACGCGGCGAGTGCCGCGGCAATCGAGATCGCGATCGCCAGACGCACACGGCGCCACATCATGATTCGAGCCGTTTTATGGTTTCGAGCAGCACTTTGTTCTGGGCGTCTTTCTTGCGGCCTTGCTCCCAGATTTTCTTCGCTTCGTCTTTCTGGCCGGACACCCACAACACTTCGCCCAGATGCGCGGCGATTTCCGGATCGGGCTGTTTCGCATACGCGGTTCGCAGATGCGTCACCGCTTCGTCGACCTGACCGAGCCGGTATTGAACCCAGCCGAGACTGTCCAGGATTGCTGGTTCGTCGGGCTTCAGAACGAGCGCTTTTTCGATCAGAGACAGCGCTTCCTTCTGGCTTTCGGTGCGATCTGCAAGCGTGTAGCCGAGCGCGTTCAGCGCATCGGCGTCGTTCGGTTTGAGTTCGAGTAGACGGCGCAGATCGCGCACCGCCGCATCGACGTGATTGAGATCGTCGTTGAGCAACGCACGCGCGTAGAGCAATCGCGTGTCGTCCGGCGTCGCCTGCAAACCGCGATCGTAGACGGCAACGGCTTCTTCGCCTTTTCCGTGTTTGTGCAACAGATCGGCTTCGATCAGATAGACGTCGCCTAACTCTTTCGCATCGTCGCCGGCGCGCGCCTGCAACCGATGGATCATCGCCAGCGCTTCGGTGCTTTTGCCGTCGCCGTCGAGCAGCAGAACGCTGCGCACTTGCGCTTCGAACCAGTGCTCGTCGTCTTCCGGAACTTGTTTGTACCAATCGAGCGCTTCGGTCTTGCGTTCGAGCAGTTCGGCGAGCTCGCCGAGCAGATTCAACACCATGCCCGGATGCGGCTGCGGTTGCGCTTTCAATTCGCGATACAGCGGTTCGATCAGCGATTTGTCGTCCGCGCGCGCCGCGTACGCCGCACGCGCGGCATACGTCAGTTCGTCCTGCGGACCTTGCGCGAGTAGTTTCGCGGCCTGCGCGTTGTCGCCGAGTTGTCCGAGCAGCGCCGCATATGCCATGCGGAGATGCGTGTTCTTGTTGTCGCGCTTCAGCGCTTCGGCGAACAGCGAACGCGCGCCGGCCTTGTCGCCCGCCTGCACTTTCGCTTGCGCGGCCCAGATGTATGTTTCGGCCGTGCCGAATTTTTTCACCGCGCTTTGCGCGAGAGTGTCCGCGAGCGTCTTGTCGCCAAGACGCGACGCGAGCTGTCCGACGGCGATCCAGATTTCCGGTTTCGGTCCGAGTTGCGCGGGCGTCGCGAGTTCTTCGAGAAGATGACCAGCTTCCGCTTTATCTTCGGCATCGATGAGCGCTTGCGCGACCAAACGCCAACCCGCGCCGTCGGGCTGACGAAGCAGCTTCTCCAAATCGTCCTGCGCCGATTGCACATCGCCGCCGTGCAGCGCGAGCATTGCGTGCGCCTGCCACACACCCGGATCGTTCGGTTGCATCGATTGCCACCGCTGATACGCCGATTGCGCCGCATCCCAGTGCCGGCCGGCGATCGCGATGTGCGTCGCCTGTCCGGCAATCGCGGGATCGTCGCTCGCTTGCGCGGCCTTGACGTACGCCGCGACGGCCCCATCGAGATCGCCATTGGACAGCGCGAATTCGCCGGCGAGCGCCAACGTCATCGGATCCTGATTCGATGGCGGCTGCGGTAGTTCTATTCGCTGCAACGGCTCGCGCGATTGTGCGACGCGATGCGGCGATGTCGTCGCGCACCCGGCCATCGCAGCCAACGCCGCGAATCCGACCGCGTGCCGGTAAAACCCGCTTTTCATCCGACCATCCGATTCATCGACGCGATTTTTGCAACCGTCACACCTTGCCATACGACCGGCCGAACCTCACAATTTCCATGATTTTCTTCTGTCCGGCATTAGCTTAGCCCAGCGCGCTGCCTTAAACATGGCCCTTCTTGCACTCGGACTCAACCATCAGACCGCGCCGCTCGACCTGCGCGAAAAGGTGGCGTTCGCGCCCGAATCGATGCCGAACGCATTATCGGACCTCGCGCGCCAACCCGGTGTGAATGAAGCGTTGATCATTTCCACGTGCAACCGCACCGAGTTGTACGTGGAAATCGAGAGCGGCGCCGAAGCCGTCGCGCAACGCTGGCTGTTCGACCATCATCGGTTGAACGAGCGGCGCCTGGATGAATTTTTGTACACGCATTCAGAGAACGCGGCGGTAAGGCATTTGTTCCGTGTCGCGACCGGACTCGATTCGATGGTGCTCGGCGAACCGCAAATCCTCGGTCAAGTGAAAGATGCCTATCAGGCCGCGCGGTCCGCCGGCACGTTGCGCAGTTCGATGGAACGCCTGCTGCAGCAGACCTTCGCCGTCGCCAAACGCGTGCGCACCGATACGCGAATCGGCGCGAATCCGGTGTCGATCGCGTTCACGGCGGTTCGACTCGCCGAAAAATTATTCGCGAATCTGCGCGAAGCGTGCGTGCTGCTCATCGGCGCCGGCGAAACGATCGAACTCGCCGCGCGGCATCTGGCTGACTCGAAAGTGCGGCGATTGATCATCGCCAACCGCAGTCTCGAAAACGCGCAACAACTCGCGGCGAATTTTTCGGCGTATGCGATTTCACTCGCCGATCTTCCTCAGCATCTGGCTGAAGCGGACGTCGTGATCAGCTCGACCGCGAGTCGCGAACCGATCGTCACGCGCGCGATGATCGAGAACGCCATCGACGCGCGCCGTCGCCGTCCGATGTTTCTCGTCGACATCGCCGTGCCACGCGACATCGAAGCGAGCACCGCCGAACTCGACGACGTGTTCCTCTACACCATCGACGACTTGCGCCGTGTCATCGACGAAAATCTGCGTTCGCGCCAAGCGGCCGCGCGCGAAGCCGAAGCGCTGATCGATCTGCAAGTCGAACACTATCTGGCGTGGCGGCATGCGCTGCTCACGCAAAATCCGCTGACGCAGATGCGCCGCGATGCGGAAGAACAGCGCGACGCCGTACTTGCACGCGCGCGGCAATTGCTCGCGAATGGGCGCGATCCGCAACAGGCGCTGGAATTTCTCGCCAACACGCTGACCAACAAACTCCTGCACGCGCCGAGCGCGAGCCTGCGCGATGCCGCACTTCGCGGCGACACTGAACTGCTGCGCGCCGCGACGCGACTGTACGAACTCAACGACGCGTCATCCGACACGATCGATCCCGATCAGAGCCGGGATGCATGACGCCGTCGATTCGCCGCAAGCTCGACGAATTGGCCGAGCGTCACCAGGAAGTTGCGTTGCTGATGGCCCAACCCGACGCATTGGCCGATGCGTCGCGCTTTCGTGAACTGAGCCGCGAATACGCGCAACTCGAACCGCTCGTTTCGTCGCTCAAGAGTTACGAGGAAACCTCCAAGTCGCTGAGCGCGGCCGAAGCGATGTTGCGCGATCCGGAAATGCGCGAACTGGCCGAAAACGAAATCGCGACGTTGCGAAACACGCGCGAAACGCTCGATCAGCAATTGCACATTTTATTGTTGCCGAAAAATCCGCGCGACGAAGCGAATCTGTTTCTCGAAGTCCGCGCCGGCACCGGCGGCGATGAAGCGGCGATTTTCGCGGGCGATCTGTTCCGCATGTACGCGCGCTACGCCGAACGGCGCGGCTGGCAAGTCGAAATTCTTTCGTCGAGCGCGGGCGAGCATGGCGGTTACAAAGAAATCGTCGCGCGCGTCGAAGGCAAAGGCGCGTTCTCGAAACTGAAATTCGAATCCGGCACGCACCGCGTGCAACGCGTGCCCAACACCGAATCGCAAGGCCGCATTCACACCTCGGCAGCGACGGTCGCGATCTTGCCCGACGTCGGCGAAATCGAAGACGTCGAACTCAAGGACGCCGATTTGAAAGTCGACACGTTCCGCGCATCCGGCGCGGGCGGCCAGCACGTCAACAAAACCGACTCCGCGATTCGCATCACGCATTTGCCGAGTGGCATCGTCGTGGAATGCCAAGACGAACGCAGCCAGCACAAAAATCGCGCGCGTGCGTTGTCGCTATTGAAAGCGAGACTTCTCGACGAACAACGCGCCAAACAGACGGCCGAACAAGCCGAAAGCCGTCGTCTACAAGTCGGCTCCGGCGATCGCAGCCAGCGCATCCGCACCTATAATTTTCCGCAAGGCCGCATCACCGATCACCGCATCAACCTGACGCTGTATCGCCTGCTCGACATTCTGGAAGGCAATCTCGACGTGCTCGTCGATCCGCTGACGCAGGAATTCCAGGCCGATCAGATGAAGGCATTCGCGGGAGCCGATACCTAAGTCGCTAGAGTTATCACGCGCCGCTGTGGCAGCATGGCGCACCTTCAACAGCTAGCGAGAGCTGTGTGAATTTTGATCCGGTCCTGG
>DATBAU010000237.1:0-3143 GCA_036271355.1 Rudaea sp.
CCGTCGAAGATATGCATTTCGCATTTCCAGAACGCCTGCCCGCCGAGCGCGTACCGATCGCCGGCGTCGCTCGCGCGACGATGCAGGCATGGATCGATCGTCTCGCCGAAGCGGGCGTTCGTGCCGACGCGATGTTTGCGGAAACGCAATTGCTGCCCGTCAGCGATGAAGCGGGCACCGTCGCGATCGAAGGCGCGAACGCACTTTGGCGCAGCGCGCCGTCGCAAGGCGGCACGTGCGATGTCGACGGACTTGCCGAATGGCTCGCCGTGATCCGTGCCGGCGAACCCGCGTTGCGCGCGCTGGACGTTTATGATTTCCGTCGCGGCGCACCCGCATTGCCATTCGCCGATCGCGGTTTGCGCTATCACCCTGCGGCGTCGGATCTGCCGTCGTTCCTCGCCGCGCAATTGTCGGCCGAACCCGCGATCAACCTGTTGCAAGGCGAATTCGCGCCATTGCACCGGCAGGCGCCGACGCAGAAACTCTGGCGCAACGCCGCGATGCTCGCCGCGGCCGCCGTCGTTCTCGCATTCGTCTATCTCATCGCCGACTACGTGAAGACGTCGCACGAAGCCGACCAACTCGAAGCTTCCACGCAGCAAGTGCTGCACGATACGTTTCCACAAATGGACAAAGTGGCCGGCGATCCGCGTCAGCTCATGCAAAGCGCGCTGGAAAACCTGCGCGGCGGCGCCGACGCGACCGGACTGCTTCACACGCTTACTATCATTTCGCCGATCCTTTCGAGCACCACGCGAACCACGCTCACCGGTGTGGAATATCACAACGCCTCGCTCGAACTCGGCCTGCGCGCGCCGGACGTCCAGACGCTCGATCGCATGCGCGAGCAACTCGCGACGTTGCCCGGACTGACCGTGCAAGTGACGTCGGCGAACACCGGCGCCAACGGCGGCGTGGATGGCCGCATCCGCATCAACGGATCGAAATCGTGACGGCGAACTGGTGGAACGGATTGCAACCGCGCGAGCGCAACATGCTCGCCGTCGGCGGCGCGATCTGCGTGCTGCTGTTGGCGTGGGCGTTCGTGTGGCATCCGCTTGCCCGCGCTCGCGCCGACGCGCACATTCGCGCGGATCGCGCGCGCGGCGACCTGGCCTGGATGCGCTCGATGACCGGCCAGGCCAACGAACTGCACGCGCAAGGCGCGCGCAGCCACGTCGAGCGTCAAGGCAAATCGCTGCTCGCGCTCGCCGATGCGACCGCCCGCGCGGCGGGACTTTCCGGCGCGCTCAAGCGCGTCGAACCGACGGGTGGCAACAGCGTGCGTGTGAGTTTCGAGGTCGCGAGTTTCGACATGCTGATCGACTGGCTCTCGCAGCTCGCGCGCGATTACGGCGTACGCGTCAGTGATTTTTCGGCGGACAAAGTCGAAGGGCTCGGTCTGGTCAACGCACGCGTCACGCTCGAAGAAAGCCAGCGCTAATCGTCACAGGAAACTCATGAGAATTCTGCGCGCGTTTTTGATATTGCTGCTTATCGTCATCGTCGTCGCGGGCGTGGTCGCCGCCACGTTGCCTGCATCGACGGCGTATAAATATTTCGGCGACAAACTCGGCGCATTGAAACTATCCGGCTTGAGCGGCACGATCTGGGACGGCCGCGCGAGCAGCGCGCAGGTATTTGGCCAGGAACTCGGCGCGCTGACCTGGCAATTCAAAGCGAAGCCGCTACTGACCGACGCGGTCGTCGACGTGCATTTCAATCTGGACGGCGGCGCCGTCGCCGCGAGCGCGAACGCTCGCCGTTCGCAACTCGGCGTCATCGACGTCAGCAACGGCACGTTTCATTTTCCGGCGAGTCTCGCGTCACCCGCGCTCGACATCCCACAACTCAATCTGCTCGGCGACATCGACGGCGCGATCGGTCACGCGCAAGTCAACGGCGTGCTGCTCACCAACGCGAATGGCATGCTGCACTGGAAAAACGCGGCCGTTTCCGGCGCCGCGCAAGCGCAGCTCGGCGATCTCCAAGCGGATTTCCTGAGTGATGCCAACGGCAATATCCAAGGCACGGCGCGCGATCTCGGCGGACCGCTCAAGCTCGACGGAACCTTCACCGTCGGCGGCGGCAACTTCAACGTCGACGCGCATCTCGCGCCGCGCGACGGCAATCCGCAGGTCGCCGAAGCATTGCGCTATATCGGCCAACCCGAAGCGGACGGCGGTTCGCATCTCATCATCAGCGGACAGCTGTTCAAAGTGTTTTGATGGATCTCGACCACGCACTCGAAGTTGCCGGCGCGGCTGCCGACGCTGCTGCTGTCGTTATCCGCCGTCACTATCGGCGCAATGTCGTCGTCGAGACGAAATCGGACGAGACGCCCGTGACGATCGCCGATCGTGAAGCCGAGACGGCGATCAAACGCGTGCTCAAGAGTGCGTTTCCCGATCATGCGTTTTACGGCGAGGAATTCGGGCGCGAGGGTGAGAGCGATTATCTCTGGCTCATCGATCCGATCGATGGGACGAAAGCATTCGTCCGCGACTATCCGATGTTTTCGACGCAGATTGCGCTCATGCATCGTGGTGAGCTGGTGCTGGGTGTTTCGAGCGCGCCGGAATTTTCGGAAGTGGCCTGGGCGCGCAAGGGTGGTGGCGCGTTTCTAAACGGAGAAAGAATCCGTGTCGCTGATACTGCGGAGCTTGATGCGAAGGCGGCGATATCGATCGGCAACGTGAAGTCGTTGACGCGCGATGCGCGATGGAATGCGTTGGGGGAGTTGATTCGGCGCGCGGGGCGGATTCGGGGGTACGGGGATTTTTTGCATTACCACTTGCTGGCGCGCGGGTGTATTGATTTGGTTGTTGAGTCGGATGTGAATATTCTCGATGTTGCGGCGTGCGCGGTGATTGTTCGCGAAGCGGGTGGGATGTTTAGCGATTTGGAGGGGGGCGCGCTTTCGCTGGAGACGCGGAGTGTTTTGGCGGGGGTGCGGTTGATTCATGAGCAAGCGCTTTTGGCGTTTGGTGGTTTTGGCTAGAGCTTCCGCTCGGGACGAGCGGGTAACTTTTTGCTTAACGGCAAAAAGTCACCAAAAAACGTTTTCTTTTCTCACGTAGGGTGCTGTTCGCGATCGGACATCCCTGATCCGTGCGCGAACCGCGCGCTTCCTGCGCGCG
>DATBAU010000238.1:0-6609 GCA_036271355.1 Rudaea sp.
CCGCGCGGCGTCGCCGATCAGTTTCGAATTCCGCGAACCGAAAAAACTGCCGCAGCCGCTGCTCGTGCTCGACGACGTCGCCGCGGGTTACGGCGAACGGCATGTGCTCGATCACATCAAGCTGAATCTTTCGCCGGGCGATCGCATCGCATTGCTCGGCGCGAACGGCGCGGGCAAATCGACGATGATCAAACTGCTCGCCGGCGTGTCGTCGCCGTTGGGCGGCACGCGCACCGAAGCGCGCGATCTGGCGATCGGCTATTTCGCGCAGCATCAGCTCGAACAACTCGTGCCGTCGGCGACGGCGGTCGATCACATCAAGCGTCTCGACGAATCCATCGGCGAAAAAGACGCGCGCGATTTCCTCGGCGGATTCGGTTTCTCCGGCGATCGCGCACTAGAACCGGTCGAACCGTTTTCCGGCGGTGAGAAAGCACGTTTGTGTCTCGCGCTGACCGTGTTCCAGCGTCCGAACGTTTTGCTGCTCGACGAACCGACGAACCATCTCGATCTGGACATGCGCGAAGCGTTGGCCGAAGCGCTGAACGATTTCACCGGCGCGCTCGTGCTGGTCGCGCATGACCGCTCGCTGATCCGGACGTGCTGCGACACGCTGCTGCTCGTGCACGACGGTTGCGTCGAACCGTTCAACGGCGACCTCGACGATTACGCGCGTTTTCTGGCGAAGCGCGACACGAAAACGGCCGCCGCGAAACCGGCGCCCGCGTCCGACCCGCCGACAAAACGCGACGATCGGCGCGGCCGCGCAAAACAACGCACCGACGTCGCGCCGTTGCGGCAACAACTGCAGCACATCGAACGCGAACTCGCGAAGACCGAAGCAAAAAAACGCGAAGCCGAAACGGCACTCGCCGATCCGGCGCTTTACGACAATCCGAAATCGGACCGCGTCGCGGAACTCCAGCGCGACGCCGCGCAATACGCGATGACGATCGAACGTCTGGAAAGCGAATGGCTCGAAGCGCAGGGCGCGCTCGAATCCGCCGGGTCGGATTGAGGCGTTATTCCGGAATCGATGTCTGGAGCACGGTCAATTCACCGTGCTCGATGTCCTGACGAAATCCATCGTCCAATTGGTTTCCCACGACTTGCGATCGTCGATCGAGAACGCCTGCTCCCATCGCGCATGATCGGCGTCGATCCGTTTCCAGATGATCCGCACGATGACCGGCTGCCCGTCCACGGTATCCGTTCCGTAAAACGTGCCGACGCCATCGGAAAAGAAACCGGTCGCCAACGTCTGCATCACGCCAGGGGAATTCTTGTTATCCGCCCAGTACAGGAACCACTTCTTTTCTGACGGATCGAACAGATGCAAACCGATCGCGTTGTACTGCGGCCAATGTTCGGTACGGAAGTTTTCTTCCGTGCCGAGTCCGCCCGGCAACGCGTGGAAACTGTCAGTGGCTTCGAAGTCGATCCATTCCGACGAATGCGCCAATCGCGCTTTCAATCGGTGGTTGGTTATTTTCCAATCGCCGATAAGAAAGTCGAACTGATGTTGCGCAGATGCGCTGTCGTCGCGCATCGGTTGCGGCGGCGCCGCCTGCGTGTCACCGATCCGGCAGAAAGAGCCGACGCTGAGCAAAGCGCCGAGTAAAGACGCGCGAACGCGTCGTGATTCAAGAACGGACATAAATTTCTCGGCGGACGGTTATTTGAGTGGCGAGCGCTTGGCAGGTTTCAGTCGAAGAATTTCCGGCTTGCGCATGAATGCGGGCAACAACGCTTCCGGCGCCGAATCCCTCAATCCGCTGATTTGTTTGTATTGACCGATAAACGCGTCGAGTTCCGCGACGTTTTTCCATTGACCGAGCCAGATGAAAACCCGGTCTTTTTCACGCACGGGCAATTTCGAAAAATTGTTTGGCGCGTCTTCGGAAATGAATTGCGCGAGCACGTGCGCATTCATTTTCTTCAGCCGTGGCAGGATGTCGGCGTCGTAAAACGTACCGAATTTTTCGGGGTCGACGTCGCCCAGGTAATAGATCATCGCGCTGACGACGCCGTCGGTTTCTCCATCGGTCGGTGGACGAAATACGAGGCCGTCGCTCGGCGTCAGCGGCTTCAGAAGCAAAACATTGTCGGAGTCGACCATCGTCTTGTTCGCTTCGTTTCGGTGCGATTGCCATACCGGGCCGCCGTAGAAATCGCCCAACGCTTTTGGTCGCGCGTCCATCCCGGAAAATCCACGGATCCAGACGAAACGGTCCGGATCGTCGAGATCGCGAAACATGCCGTAGATGTTCGCGCCGAGCACGTTCTGCGATTCGAGAAAATTCGCTTCGAACATCGAAATCAGCGTATCGCGTTTTCCTTCGTGGAGCGTGTACTGACGAAGTTCGAAAACGCTGTCATTTTTCGATGCGAGCGATTGGCTTTCGTTAGCCGCCAGGCCTGATGACATTGCAAGCATCACCGCAGCCAAAGCCGCAATTTTCGTGTTTCGAAACATCGTAATCTCCAAACCGAAGGATTCATGACTTGAAAACAGACCGGGCGTCCGGTTTTAATGGTGATTGTAAAAGCCGAGCCTGTCAAGCGTCGCGAGTGCGTCAGCGTGTTCGTCTTGATTTAGTATGGCGAAGCGCAATGTGATGCCGGTTGCGTCGTATCGTGTAGGCATGCCGGAACGGATGTCATTAAAAAGGTCGGGATCGTTATGCCAGTCGCCATCGCCAAGCCGAAGAAAACAGTGCCGCGCACGAACGATCCGACGCATATGAAGAAGCGCATCCTGGACGCAGCCGAATCGCTTTTTCAAACGAACGGCTATCACGCGACGTCGATGCACGACGTCATGGACGCTGCCCGCGTTTCCGGCGGCGCGCTGCATCATCATTTCGCGACGAAGAAAGATCTGGGGCTAGCCGTGATCCACGATCGCGTTGCGGTGTCGGTGCGGGAAACGTGGATTGATCCGGTTCGCGATTCATCTTCGCTGGCCACGGGTGTGCGAAACATCCTTAACAGCATCGCCGACGGCATCGATCGGCGTGGATCGGTTTCGGGTTGTCCGTTGAATAACCTAGCGGTGGAACTCGCGTCGGCCGATGCGGACTTTCGCAAAGCGGTGCAGTCGGTTTTCGCGGAATGGCAGGCGGCGCTTTCCGAGCGAATCAAAAGAACGCGCGCAGGAACGCGCATGAAGGCGAACGATGCGCTGACGGCGGCGCGTTTCCTGATTTTCGCTTATTCGGGTGCCATGAACCTCGCCAAGACCGAGCAGACGGGCGACTCGCTGCGTCAGGCGTCGCACACGCTGTTTCAGTGGATACGAGAGAACGATTTCGTCGGATGATGCACGTCGGAAATCATCCATAGCGTTCGCGGCTTCGCGCGTCGTCTAGGTTTCCCGCTTGACACACCGCTGGCAGATTTCCTATTTTCCCGATGGGGTTCGGGTCAAATCCGGACGTGTTGCAGCTTTAGGTCATTCGATCGGCGTGAAGCGCGGAACAGGGGCGGGGTGAAACACTTGCAGATCAGACATTGCATTGTCGCGGGCTTCGGCTACGCGACATTTTTCGCAGGTGTGCTGTTCGCGCCTGCCACGTTGGCCGATTCGGAATTCACGATCGTGAACGCCGTTATCGTCGGCGGCAGCGCGACGACGCTCGGCAATTCCTGTTCGCGCCTGTCGGCGACCATCGGCCAGCCGGCCGTCGGGTATTCGAGCGGCGGCACGTTTTCGATTTCCTCCGGATTCTGGGCGGTCAGCCCCGACGCTGGCGACTCTTTGTTTTTCGACGGTTTCGAGGGATGCACGCCATGATGCGCATTTGTATACTTTTGTGCTTTTTGATCGCTTCGTCGTCCGCATTTGCTGCGACGCAGACGACAGCCTTCACCTATCAGGGGCACCTCCTGCAGAACGGTACGCCGACGAGCGGATCGCACAATCTCGTTTTCACATTGTGGGATTCGTCGAGCGGCGGCGCGCAGGTCGGCTCGACGATCACGCAGAACAACTATCCCGTCGCCAACGGTGTGTTCAACATCGACCTCGACTTCGGCGCGAGCGTCTTCAACGGGCAGCAGCGCTACCTAGACGTCAGCGTCGACGGTACGGAATTGACGCCGCGCCAGCCGGTGAACAGCACGCCCGTCGCGATTTTCGCGATGTCCGCCGCGAACGGAACGAGTGTCTCGGGTACGACGAGCAGCAGCCAGTTCACGAACGATCATTTGTATACCGGCATCGGCGTCGTCGGCCAGAATTTTCCGATGGTGATGTTCGCGTCGCCTTCGTTCGTGCCGGCCGGTACCAGCACGCAGCTCGGCTATACGAACGCTGTCGACGTGTTCAGCCTGACGAGCAGCCTGTCGGCGACGGTATCGTTCGGCGGCACGAAGGGAGGCACGGAAACCAATCCGACGGGGGCCGACATTCGCGTTCTGGCAGCGCTCGATCCGGCGAATATCGCTTTCATCACCAATCTGGTGAACGGCCGTTCTTTCACGAAACTTCAAGTCGATGTGTTGGACAACACCGGGAAGGCCAGCGAAAGTTATTGCTATGGAGCGGTTTTCGTCAGCGAGATCCAGCCGATGCCGCAGCCTGGCGTTGTGGAGATGCGATTCGTTCCGACCACGATCGGATATCGCATGGGTCAGGGTGGCAGCGCGCAGATTGGCTTTAACTTGACCACGGGCATGACGACGGATGCGCCCTGCATAAAATAGATTTTCGCCGGACGCGCGCGCGCGGCCGGATTCAGTGCTCCAGACTCTCGGCCAACAATTCAAGCGCCGGCTTCGGCTGTTCGATGATGTCGCCGTGGGACGGAACGATGCGCCGCAAGTCGGGCAGCGTCGCCCACCGGCGAAATTGCGCGGCCACCGCCGCCTTGTCCTTCACGAGGAAATGTTTCACGACGCTCGGCACCTGCGGATGGTGAATGCCGAAGCCCATCAAGCGCGCCATCACTTGCGCGCCGACGCCATCGGGATGGGCGACGTGCGCGATGATGTCGTTGACGACGAGCGTCGTTCCGTCCGCGCGCGAAACGAGCATCGCGAGTTCGGAATTTTCGGTGCCGCCGACCGGAACGATCGTGATGCTCGAATCCTTGACGCCTTCGCCGTCCACTGAATCGATGGCGACGACTTCCTCGATATCTTTGCGTCCCGTCGATGGAGCGACGACGCGCATCGCTGGATAGCGCTGCTTCCAGATTTTCGCGTCCTTGCGGTGATGCGCATTCGGAACCACGAGGAACGTCGGCTCGCCGAGCGCCTCGATGTGCCGCATCTCCGCTTCCTGCAACGCGATCGCGCTGTAGATGACGGTTCCGCGTCCGCCTTCGAGCGCGGCCACTGTCATGCGCCGCGGAAATTTTCCCAATGGCATCTTGATGACGCCTTTCACGCTCAGCAAACCCTCGCCGAGTGAAACGAGCGGTTCGTGTTCTTCGACCTTCCACGTTTCCTGAACGCCGCTCATCGCGAAATCCTCTGTGAAAAAAGCAATCGCCTATCGATCAATGCGTGTCCGACGACACGCGCCACACCGCGTTTCCGACATCGTCGGCGATCAACAGCGCGCCGTCATGATCTTGTGCAAGTCCTACCGGCGCGCCGTACAGTGTTTTTTCATCGTCGGAAAAAAATCCCGAAACAACCGTTTGCGGCGGACCCGAAGGTTTACCGTTTTGAAACGGAACGAAGACGACGCAATAGCCCGAAAGCGGCGACCGATCCCAACTTCCGTGTTCGGCGACGAACGCGCCGCTTTGATAGTTTTCGGGCAAGCCGCGCTTTTCCGCGAACCATAATCCGAGCGCGGCGACGTGCGAACCGAGCGCGTAATCGGGCTTGATCGCTTTTTGAACGAGATCCGGACGTTGCGCCAGAACGCGCCTGTCGACGTGTTGGCCGTAATAGCTATATGGCCAGCCGTAAAATCCGCCGTCGCGAACCGACGTCAGATAATCCGGAACCAGATCCGGTCCGATCTCGTCGCGCTCGTTCGCGACCGCCCACAACGTGTGCGTTTCCGGTTCCCACTGAAGGCCGGTCGGATTGCGAATGCCCGCGGCAAAAATACGGCTGCCACGACTCGCCACATCGATCTCGAGCACGTTCGCGCGGCGGTATTCCACTTCCAATCCGTTCTCGCCGATGTTGCTGTTGGAGCCGACGCCGACATAGAGTTTCGTTCCGTCCGGGCTGGCGAGCAGTGATTTGGTCCAATGATGGTTCACCGCGTTCGGCAAATCGGCGAACTCGACGCCCGCGGTTTTGATTTCCGTCTGTCCGGATTGATAAGGAAACTTCAAAACCCGATCCGTGTCGGCGACGTACAGCGCGTCGCCGATCAGTTGCATACCGAACGGCGAATACAGGTTTTCGATGAAGACGTGTTTTTCCCAACCGCTTCCGTCCGCGCTATTTTTGCGAAGTAGCGTGATGCGGTTGCCGCCTTTCGCGCTTTTGCCTGAGCGGCCCGTGATCATGCCTTCGAGCAATTGCTTCGGCGCGGTCACCGCTTCAGTGCCCGGGCTGTTGGCTTCGGCGACGAGCACGTCGCCGTTCGGCAAGACGAGTAGCTGGCGCGGATGCTCGAGATCACCGGCGATCTTTTCG
>DATBAU010000239.1:0-5952 GCA_036271355.1 Rudaea sp.
TCGCGTCCGGACGACGCGCTCTACATGAGCACGCTCGGCGGCGCGCTGATCGATAATTATCGCTACGACGAAGCCATTGACGTTTTGCATCGAGCCACACAGCGCGACGAATCGCTCGCGAGCGCGTGGTACAACCTCGGCCTCGCCCACATGCGCGCGATGCAGATCGACGAATCCGCCGCGGCATTGCACCGCGCGCTCACGCTGTCGCCGGACATCGCCATCAGCGCGTACGCGATGATCGGCGACATGTACCGCGCCGAAGGCCGTACCGACGAAGCACAAGCCGCCTATTGCGAAGCCATCGCGCGTCAGCCGCATGCCGGCATGGCGTGGTGGGGTCTGGCCGATTTGAAAACGCTGCGTTTCACCGACGACGACATCGCGCAGATGCGCCGCGCCATGAATCATCGCGCGGCGAGCGAAGACGACAAGGTAGCCATCGGATTCGCGTTGGCCAAAGCGCTCGACGAGCGTCGGCAATATACCGAATCGCTCGAAACACTCGCGCAGGCAAATGCGCGCGCACGGCAACACCGCGGCTGGAACGCGCAGGCGCAAACCGCGTGGCTCGATCGCGTGTTCGCCGCTTTCGCACCACCGATGACGAGCGCCGACGCCAACATCGGCAGCGAAGTGATTTTCATCGCGAGCCTTCCGCGCTCCGGATCGACGCTGATCGAGCAAGTGCTCGCCTCGCATTCGATGGTCG
Organism: Rudaea sp.; assembly: GCA_036271355.1. GTDB lineage: Bacteria > Pseudomonadota > Gammaproteobacteria > Xanthomonadales > Rhodanobacteraceae > Rudaea. The sequence continues at coordinate 713 of DATBAU010000239.1, forward strand.
GCGGCGGCGGCGAATTATCCGACGTGCCCGCCGTGCTGACCGAAGAAGCGCAGCGCTTGCGAACGCCGTTTCCGGATTTCGTCCGCTCGCGCACATCCGACGACTGGTCGCGCATGGGCCGCCGCTATCTCGAACGCACGGCGCGCTGGCGGCGTGAACGTCCGCGTTTCACCGACAAGCTACCGGGCAATTGGATGTATATCGGCGCGATCGCATCGATGTTGCCCGCGGCGAAAATCGTGATCGTTCGGCGCGATCCGCTCGAAACCTGTTTTTCGTGCTATCGCCAGCGTTTGGCCGGGAACGAATACACGCGCACGTTCGCCGATCTCGCCGCCGCCTGGCGCGACTTCGATCGCGCCGCGCGGCATTGGCTTGCGCAATATCCGGATCGCGTGCACGAAGTCGTGTACGAAACGTTGGTGTCGGATCCGGAATCCTCGATTCGATCGCTCCTCGATTTCTGCAGTTTGCCCTTCGAGGAAAATTGCGTGCAGTTCCACAAAACCGAGCGCGATGTATACACTCCGAGCGCCGCGCAGGTGCGTCAGCCGTTGCGGCGCGATACCGCACGATCACCGCACTACGGCGCGCTGCTCGATCCGCTGCGCGCCGAACTCGGCCTGTCGCCGTTCGGGAATCCGTAAAAAAAGTATGGGCAATATCGTCTGGCTGGCGTCGTATCCGAAATCCGGCAACACGTGGATTCGCGCGTTTCTCGCGAACCTCGTCGCCAATCGCGCGACGCCGGTTCCGCTTTCGGAATTGCCGAACTACGGCCGACTCGAAGCCGATCCGGAACTTTACTCGGCCGCCGCCGGCAAGCCGAGCGTGGAAATGGATTTCGATGAACTGTGCGCGTTGCGTCCGCAGGTCGCTGCCGCCATCGTGGCCGCCGCGCCGCGCACGGTTTTCGTGAAAACGCACAGCATGGCGGGCGTTCACAACGGCACACCGCTCATCACGCCGCAAGGAACGGCCGGCGCGGTGTACGTCGTGCGCAATCCGCTGGACGTCGTCATCAGCATGGCGCACCACTTCGCGATCGAGCTCGACACCGCGATCGATTATCTCGGCGACGAACGCGCGGCGACGGAAAATTCGAATTTGTTCGTCACCGAATTTCTCGGTTCGTGGTCGCAGCACGTGAAAAGCTGGGCCGATGCGGAAAGCGACCGCGTGATGATCGTGCGCTACGAAGATTTGCTGGAAAAACCCGCCAAGGCTTTCGGTCGCGTGGCGAAGCTGGTCGGTGTCGACAACGATCGCGATCGCATTTCTCGTGCGATTGCGCACGCGAGTTTCGCCTCGCTGTCGAACATGGAAAAACGCGACGGATTCGTCGAGGTGCCGATCAAGGGCAAGCGGTTTTTCCGATCGGGTAAGATCAATCAATGGCGCGAAGCGCTGACGCGCGAACAGATCGGACGCATCATCGATCGACATCGCGAACAGATGCACCGCTTCAAATACGTTCCGGCTGGGTATTAACGATGCACGAGAGTCCAACGGCGGTCGAGGCACGTTACGAGCGCGGCAACGAGTTGCGCATGGACGGCCGTTTCGCGGAAGCGGAGTCCGAATTTCGTCACGTGCTCGCGCAGCATCCGAGCCATCGCGACGCGACGTTTTCGCTCGCCTTCATGCTGCGCGAACAAGGCCGCACCGATGCCGCGGCACAGGTCGTCTCAACCTGGTGGCGACATGTGCAGTCGGATGCGGACGATTCGCTGCGCGTGATCGGTTTTCTCGCCGAATGTTTCGCGCACCAGTCGGCGTACGACGTCGCCACTGCCGCGCTGCAACGCTGGCCGGACGATGCGCGCATCGCAGCGCGAGCAGGCGATGAAGCCTTGGCGCTCGGCCGGTTCCACGACGCGCAGACATTCCTGCGCAAAGCGCTCGCGCTCGATCCGAATCAAAGCGCGAGCTGGCTGCGGCTGAGTCATTGCCGGCGTTTCACCGATTCTGCCGATGCCGACATTGCGAGTTTCCGCAACGCGGCGAACGACGATCGCCTGACGCCGCTGACGAGAGCTTGTGCGGGCTTCGCGCTCGGCAAAGCGTTGGACGATATCGGCGATATCGAACACGCTGCGGCAGCGTTGCGTGCGGCGAACGAACGAACGCGCGCGTGGGTGACGTGGGATTCGGTGGCGTGGTCGAGCTTCGTCGACCAGCGATTGCGTGAACGGATGGCCGAGTCGTCGCCGCCGTCGACGTTCGAACCGGTTTTCGTCATCGGTATGCCGCGCACGGGAACGACGCTGGTATCGACACTGCTAGGCGGTTTCGACGGCGTGCGCGATCGCGGCGAGTTGAACTGGATTCCGGCCGTGTACGCGCAATTGCGCGAACTCGACCGACTCGACGATCCGCAAGCGTTGCGCGCGTGCGCCGATCTGATCCAGGCGCACATGCGCCGCGACGATGCGCCCGCGCGATTTTATATCGACAAGAATCCGCTCAATTTCGCGTACGTCGATTTCATCGTTGCGATGTTTCCGCGCGCGCGCTTCATGCATTGCCGGCGCGATGTGCGCGATACGGCGCTGTCAATTTGGTCGCAGCAGTTCGGGCATGAGGCGCTCGCGTTCGCTTACGATTTCCCGAGCATCGTGCAGGTGCAGAAGGATCATCAACGTTTCATGACGCGTTGGCGCGAACGATTCGCCGCGCGGATCATCGATATCGAGTACGAAGCCGTCGTTTCGGAACCCGACGCGCAGACGCGCCGGCTCGGCGATTTCCTCGGCGTGGCGCGCGCGACGGACGCGACCGATTCGCAAGCCGTGACGACAGCGAGCGTCTGGCAGGCGCGGCAGCCGGTCTACGCGCGTTCGGTCGGGCGCTGGAAAAACTACGCGCCGTATCTGCCGGAACTCGCCGCGCTCACCGACTGATCACTGCTTACGCAGCTCGATGTTGCCGCTGAACGATTGCGCGTTGATGCGAGCGTCGCCCGCGCCGGCTTGCGCATCGAGATTGCTGCCCGGCCCCATTTCCTGCGTGTGCACTTTGCCGAAATCGGTGTCGATGCCGCCGCTGAATGTGGTCGCTTCGATGTGCGCCGATACCGATGCCGGCAAATGCACGCGCAGATCGCCGCTCATCGATTCGAGTTTCACGTTGGCGTGACCCGTCGGCGCGAACGACAGCGTGGCATCGCCGGAAACGGTGCCCGCTTCAAGATCCTGCACGGCGCCCGCGGCGACGACCATGTCGCCGGACACGGTTTCCACTTTTAAGCGACCGCTCAAACCTTTCGCCTTGATGTCGCCGCTCACGGTCTGAAGATGCGCGCGCGTCATTTCCGGGCCGGCGTGATCGAACGTGACGTCACCGCTGACGCTGTTGACGTCCACGTCCGGCGCGCCACTGTTGACCGAGATGCCGCCGCTCACGCTCGCGACTTCGAGCGTTTTGCCGCCGACGCCGGAAACGTTCGCGTCGGCGCTGACCACGCTGACGTCGAGCGCGGCCGCGCGCGGAACGCGCAGCACGATGTCGCTGTCGGTGTCCGGGCCGCTGCCGTGTATCCAGCTGTCTTTTCCGCCGGTGATCTTGAGCGTGAGATGGCTCGCGTCGCCGCCGATGTCGAGCTTGGAATCGCTGCCGAGCGATCCTTCGAGACCGACTTCGGGTTTGTCCCATGCCGAAACGGTGACCGTGCCGCGCACGTTGGAGATTTCCACGCGCGCGTCAGCGGTGGTGGTCCACGATTCGTGCAGATCCTTGTCACCGCTGTCGGCGACGATGGTGCGCGATTCAACTTTTTCCGCGGCCGCGGCGGAAACCGCGGCGGCGAGGAGCGCGATCGATATCGCGATACGCAAAGTATACTTTTTCATAAGTCCACCCTGTCGGTTTAGCCTGCGTAGGATTTCTTCATCACGCGCAGGCGCTGGCTGTTGGTCTTGTTCAGGAGATTGACGAGGAATACCGCGTCGGGCCGTTGCTCGAGCGCTTGCTGGATGCTGGTGCTGGCGTCGGTGAGTTCGTCGTTGGCATTGGCGAGCACCTTGCGCGGAGCGTGATCGTCCTTCTCGACGACATTGATCACGCGCTTCGGCGGCGTCACCGCCGCGAGCGTCGGCTGTGGCGGTACGGGTTTGTCCTGCAACTGCCACGCGAACAAGGCCGCGCCGCACGCGATAAGTGCGGCCGCCGCGATGGCAAACGCGGGCATACGCGAGCGCCGCTGCTGCGGAGTCGTCGAAATATTTGCCGCGATGTCGGGCCACAGATCGCGCGCCGGTTCGACCGGTCCGCCGATCTTGCGCATACCGTTACGCCATTCGAATTCGCTCATGCCGCTTCTCCAAGGGCGCGACGCAACAATCCGCGCGCCCGATGCAACTGTGCTTTCGAGGAGCCGACCGCCATGCCTAGTTCGGCGGAAATCTCCTCGTGCTTCCAACCTTCGACGTCATGCAGGACAAGCACGGCGCGTGCGCGCGGCGGCAGATCCGACACGGCGCGCTCGAGGTCGCCACGTTCGGCCGCGCAGAACGGCGTTTCGCCGCCGGCGGCCAGTTCCAGTCCTTCCTCGTCGACGGATTCCATTTCACGCTTGCCGCGCAACGACATCAGCGCGGTGTTCACGCTCAGGCGATGCAGCCACGTCGAGAACGCGCTTTCGTGGCGGAAGCTCGACAGCTTTTGCCACGCGCGAATGAACGCTTCCTGCGTCAGTTCCTCGGCGCGGGCGCGATCCATCGCGACCAGGCGCAGGATCGTGCCGTAGATTCTGCCGACGTGGTCGCGATACAGCGCTTCGAAAGCGCGCGTATCGCCGGCGGCGGCGCGGCGGACGAGGGCGGAGACCGTGTCCTCGCGAGGGGGTTCGGCTATCGGTGTGTTCACGCGGAGTACGGACCCGTCCATTTGCGCAGTTAGACGCGGATTGTTTCGCGAAGGTTTAATTATTGAGGATACGGGGGTTTCGAGCTGCATACACAGTTTGTTCGTCATTCCCGCGAAAGCGGGAATCCAGCGACTTTGCTCTCACAGCAAAAGCTTCCGCTGCAAGCAGCGGGTGACTTTTTGCTAAACGGCAAAAAGTCACCAAAAAACGTTTTCTTTTCTCACATAGGGGGCTGTTCGCGATCGGACATCCCTGATCCGTGCGCGAACCGCGCGCTTCCTGCGCGCGATCACCGTCGTAGCAGACTTCGCGTGACCGGTATAAAGCTTCTTGAAACTCTCGACTGCACGAAGCCAAGGGCGGTGATGCCTTC
>DATBAU010000240.1:0-15815 GCA_036271355.1 Rudaea sp.
ACGATATTTCTGCCCTTCCGGCGCGTAGATTCCGATCTGACGGAACATGCCTTCCATGCCGAACGTGCGTGCTTCGTCGGCGACGATCGGCACGATGCGCTGACCGATCTGTTTGTCACGGAGTAAAAGATTGATGCCGCGCACGAACGCCATCGTCGTCGAGATTTCGCGATCGCCGGTGCCTTTGACGATCTGCTCGAACGCGGACAACGCCGGCGCGTCGAAGCCTTTGCTCTTGCGGCGACGCTGCGGCAAAAATCCGCCGAGCGCCTGACGGCGTTCCATCATGTATTTCACTTCCGGCGAATCCTTGCCCGGATGGAAATACGGCACGTCGTCGACTTTGTCGTCGGGAATCGGAATCTGGAAACGATCGCGGAATTCGCGCACCGCGTCGTTGTCGAGTTTCTTCTGTTGGTGCGTCGGGTTCTGCGATTCGCCGGCGCGGCCCATGCCGTAACCCTTCACCGTTTTGGCGAGGATGACGGTCGGCATGTCTTTCGTTTTTGTCGCCGCGTCGTACGCTGCGTATACTTTGTGCGGATCGTGGCCACCGCGATTCAGACGCCAGATGTCGTCGTCGGAAAGATTGCGCACCATCGCGGCTGTCTCCGGATATTTTCCGAAGAAATGCTCACGTGTGTACGCGCCGCCGAACGCTTTGCACGCCTGGTATTCGCCGTCGACGGTTTCCATCATCAACTGACGGAGCTTCCCGTCGGTGTCACGCGCGAGTAGCGGATCCCAATAGCTGCCCCACACCACTTTGACGACGTTCCAGTCCGCGCCGCGAAATACGCCTTCGAGTTCCTGAATAATTTTTCCGTTGCCGCGTACCGGACCATCGAGACGCTGCAAGTTGCAGTTCACGACGAAAATAAGATTGTCGAGTTTCTCGCGACCGGCCAGCGAAATTGCACCGAGCGATTCGGGTTCATCCGATTCACCATCGCCGATGAAACACCACACTTTGCGGTCGGACTTGGGAATCAATCCGCGATGCTCGAGGTACTTCATGAAGTGCGCTTGATAAATCGCCTGCAACGGACCGAGTCCCATCGACACCGTCGGCACCTGCCAGTAATCCGGCATCAACCACGGATGCGGATACGACGACAGGCCGTGGCCTTTGCCTGCGACTTCCATGCGGAACAGATCGAGTCGGTCTTCGCCGATGCGGCCTTCGAGGAACGAGCGTGCATATACACCGGGCGACGAATGGCCCTGATGGAAAATCAGATCGCCCGGATGATTTTCGTTTGGCGCCCGCCAGAAATGATTGAAGCCGACGTCGTACAACGTCGCGCTCGACGCGAAACTCGCAATGTGTCCGCCGAGTTCGCCCGGTTTGCGGTTCGCGCGCACCACCATCGCCATCGCGTTCCAGCGAATGAGACAACGGATGCGCCATTCCATGTTCGCATCGCCCGGCATCTTCGCTTCGAGATTCGTCGGAATCGTGTTGACGTACTCGGTGGTTGGCGAGAACGGCAGGTAGCCGCCGGAGCGGCGCGTCGAATCGACCATGCGTTCGAGCAGGAAATGCGCGCGTTCGGGGCCGTCGGCGTGAATGACGGCGTCGAGCGCTTCGGACCATTCCTTGGTTTCGGCGGGGTCGATGTCTTGATTCAGGACGTCCTGCATGATGTTCATTGGAATCTCCGATTTCGCCAGGCTAGAGCGCCGGCGCAGGACCGCGCGAAGGCACGGACCGATTGCCGGAAGTCTACCGTTTTGCTGTAAATAAGGCATGACGCACGCGCATCATCGGACCGATGTTATTTTTCCGCGTGCGGCCAGCAGCCGGGGAGTATCGCGTGAACGCACTGCAGCAAAAAATGAAGTCTGTTTCACATTGGATCGTCGTGGCGGTCATTGCCGGTGCTGGGGTTGCGCACGCGACCGATCTGGTGATTTACGACGAGTCGCTCGAAAACGGTTTTTCAACCGATGATTCCTATTTCGGCGGCTTGGTCGTCGGCAGCACAGCACAAGCTCACTCCGGCTCCAAATCGATCGCGCTCACGGGTCAATCGGGCGCAAATGCGTTCAATGCGCTGGCGTTTACCGGCACGACTTCCTATTCGACCGATACGTATCCCGTATTTCATTTCTGGATTTACGGCAGCGCGCCGGGCGCACAAAATTTCGACGTAGAGGTTTACGCAAACCGTAACAGCGGCGTTCCCGATAAAAGCGCTTCGCTGAACTCGTACATCAGCGGCGGCGCGATCGCGAACGGAACTTGGCGCGAAGTGACCGTCAATCTCACGCAGCCGCCGCTTTCGTACACCGGCACGATCGACCGCATCGACATTCAATCGGAATCGTCATCGGCACAAACGACCATTTATCTTGATGACATTTCGCTGCAATCGAGTGTCGTCGACGAAATTTTTGCGAACAGCTTCGAAGGCGGCACGACGCCACCGCCGACCAACGGGTTAGTCGAAGATCACAACATCACCTACGACACTTTCACCAGCGACCGCTTCACCTGGTATGACTCGGCCGGCAAACAACGCATCGCTGTGCTCGCGCACAACGACTTTCAGACGTACGCGGGCAGCCACGGCGGCGAACTGCGTGAATTCGTCTACCAGACGGCCGCGGGCGCATTGACTGTCACCGCGCCCGTGCGTGACGACAGCAGCGACGGCGGATTCGGCTACATCGTGTCGCATCCTGCTAGCGAGGGGCATTGCGTGGGAGGCGATTCGTCCAGTCTCGGACATCAGTTTGCTGGACTGTGGACGCGTGTGTTCGAAGGCCGTCACCACGCCATTTTCCGGTTCAGCCAAATGTACCCGCGCTATTGCGGAACAACCGCTGCGGCCGAGCACGATATCCCCGTGACCATCGACTGGTCGTTCAGCACCGGGCACGACAACGTGCTGTGGTCGGTTACGTACGACATGTCGGCGATTGGCGCCAACGTTCTCGACGACGATTCGCGCGCACCTTACGGCACGATGAACATCGACGGCAGTTCTGGCCCATACATGGATAACAACGTAGCCGGCATCCGTTGGGGCGACCGCTATCAGTTCATCACGCAACCGCTGCCAGGAACACTGGCGCAACTGAACAACCCGTGGGATTGGAGAACTTCCAATACAATTCCCTTTGTGGAATTGTGGACGAGCAACGACGGCACGATGGGACTGGTGCAGACACAGACGATGTCGCAGCAGGATGCCGGTGGTGGTCGAATCCCGCCCAGCGATGGCACATACGACGTGAGCGTGTACTGGAACAAACAAAGTTCGCAAGGACAAGCGTGTCCGGATGGCAGCATCGATCAGCAAACCGTCCAGGCGCACTCGCTTCCGTGCGTTGGATTTTGGCCGTACCAAGCCAACAGTTTCTCCTATGGCGGCGTCGCCGAACCGGTCAACGACGCCAAGATGACATGGGGCACGCAATACGGTTTCCTCGGACAATCCACCTACGATCTTCACGACAGCACTCTGCCCGCCGGAAGCACCGCGCCTGGGTATCCGCGCAAGAGCTACGCGGTGTACGTCGTGTTCGGCCAACACAGCGCCGGACCGGTCAATGCGGAGATCGCTCGCTCCAACGCACTGACGACAATGACCGTCACCGCAAGTACCGGTCAGGTTGTTACAAGTGGGCCGGGCGGAGCCGGGCGCACCGACAACGTCGCTTACTCACCCGCAGGATACGATCCCGTTTACGGCGCCATCGTCTTCAACGCTGCGGCGAATGATGTAATCGGAAACGTCTCGGTGAGTTCTGCGCTGAAAAATCCATTGGTCGTGGTCCGTAACTACACCGCCGGTACATACCCGACCGTGAAGGTCGCGGGCTCGACGCTCACGCCCGATGTCGACTATTTCGCATCGCTGCGCAGCGACCAGAATGAAATCTGGATCACCCTAAACAGAACACTGACAGGTTCGACATCGCTGCAAATCACGCACTGACGACAACTACACGGTGCGCGGAGTCAACCGCCGCGCGCCGCCTGCTCGGCCTGTTGCCGAATCTGCGCCTCGACACACGCCAGCGCCGAAATGTTCACCACGCGCCGCACCGTCGAGGCCGTCGTCAGCACATGCACGGGCTTGGAAACACCCATCAAAATCGGCCCGATCGCGATGCCGTCGGTGAACTGCCGCACCATGTTGTACGCGATGTTCGCCGCATCCAGATTCGGAAACACGAACACGTTCGCCGCGCCGGTCTTGAGCAGCGAATTCGGAAAAATCCGACTCCGGATTTCCTCGTTGAGCGCCGTGTCGGCCTGCATCTCGCCGTCGATCTCGAGTTTCGGATCCTTCTCACGGACGATCTCCAGCACCTTCTGCATTTTCTTCGCGCTGGCGTTGTTGTGGCTGCCGAAGTTCGAATGCGACAGCAGTGCCACCTTCGGCGTAATGCCGAACAGTTTCAGTCGCAGCACGGCCTGACACGTCGCCTCGGCGATTTCCTCGGCGGTCGGATCGTACTGAACGTGCGTATCGACGAAGAACCACGTGCCGCGATCGTTCTGCACGGCCGTCATTGCCGCGGCGGTTTTCACGCCGGGATCGAGCGGCAACACATCGAGGATATGACGCAACTGACGCTGATAACGCCCGACCATGCCGCAAATCATCGCATCGGCTTCGCCGCGCGCCAGCATGAGCGCCGCGATCAGTGTCGGTCGCGAACGCACCAGCGATTTCGCCAGTGCCGGCGTGATGCCGCGCCGCTCGTTGCAACTCAGGTATTGGCTCCAGTACTCGCTGAAACGCGGATCGTCGTCGACGTTGCACAATTCGAAATGCTCGCCCGCGCGGATGCGCAAGCCGAGCCGGTTGATGCGTCGCTCGATGATCGCCGGACGTCCAATCAGGATCGGCCGCGCCAGCTTGTCGTCGACCAAGTGCTGCACGGCGCGCAGGATCGTATCTTCCTCGCCTTCGGAATAGACGACGCGTTTCACGTCACCCTTCGCGCGATCGAACACCGGCTTCATCACCAGACCGGTGCGGAATACGAACTGGCTGAGTTTTTCCGTGTACGCGACCATGTCGGTGATCGGCCGCGTCGCGACGCCGGAGTCCATCGCCGCCTGCGCAACAGCCGGCGCGAGCGCCACCAACAGACGCGGATCGAATGGCTGCGGAATCAGATATTCCGGTCCGAACGAAAGCAGCTGATCGCCGTACGCGCGCGCTGCGACATCCGACATTTCGCGCCGCGCCAGTCCCGCGATGGCGTGCACGCACGCGACTTTCATTTCTTCATTGATCGTCGTCGCGCCGACATCGAGCGCGCCGCGGAAGATGTATGGAAAACACAAGGCGTTGTTGACCTGGTTCGGATAATCCGAACGTCCCGTCGCGATCACTGCGTCCGGGCGAACTTCCTTCGCCAACTCGGGCAGAATTTCCGGATTCGGATTCGCCAGCGCGAGAATAAGCGGATTCGGCGCCATGGTCTTGACCATGTCTTGCGTGAGCACGCCACCCGCCGATAGGCCGAGGAAAATATCCGCGTCCCCGATGACATCAGCCAGCGTGCGCGCTTTCGTATCGCGCGCGTAGCGCGCCTTGGCCGCATCGACATCTTCCGAACGACCTTTGTAGATGACGCCGAGTCGGTCCGCCACCCACATGTTGTCGCGTTTCATGCCGAGCGCGACGAGCATGTCCAGGCACGCGATGCCGGCCGCGCCCGCGCCCGTCGAAACAAGTTTCACTTCCTCGATCTTCTTGCCGACCACGTTCAGCGCATTCAACACCGCCGCGCCGACGATGATCGCAGTGCCGTGCTGATCGTCGTGGAACACCGGAATCTTCACGCGCTGACGCAGCTTGCGTTCGACCTCGAAACATTCCGGGGCTTTGATGTCTTCGAGATTGATCCCACCGAACGTCGGTTCGAGCGCGGCGATCACATCGACGAGTTTGTCCGGATCGTTTTCGTTGACCTCGATGTCGAACACATCGATGCCGGCGAATTTTTGGAACAGCACACCTTTGCCTTCCATCACGGGTTTCGCGGCGAGCGGACCGATCGATCCAAGACCGAGCACCGCCGTGCCGTTGGTGATGACGCCGACCAGATTGCCGCGCGCGGTGAGCGCAAATGCTTCCTGCGGATCGGCCACGATCGCGTCGCACGCGGCAGCGACGCCGGGCGAATACGCGAGTGACAAATCGCGCTGCGTGGACATCGGTTTGGTCGATGTTATCTTTATTTTTCCCGGCGGCGACGCACGGTGATAGTCGAGAGCAGCTTTCTTGAGGTCGTCGGCCTTGGACATGGTCTGCAAGCTCGCGCCGCGTTGCGCGGCGTAGACGCAAAAGCTTAGCACAGCGCTCGCGCTGACCCGCCGACCGGGTCAGCGCCAATCAGGTCAGCGCCGATAACCTGCGCGCATTCGTGCACTCAGTCGCCACTGCATCCGTCGAAGGGATCCGCCATTATCGTGTCCGCCGCTTCGCTGCGGCTGACCACGAACACATTGCTGCCCGCGGCGTCCTGCGTGCTGAAATACGTGCGGTATCTCCCGCCGGATTCCACGACGTCGACATTGCTGAAGTCCGCGCTGCCGTTCGCATCATCGAGTGGCTGGAGATCGATCGTCACCGCACTGCCGTCGGCAAAAATGCCGGCGGGTTGCGACCAGGTCGCGCCGTCATCGTCCGACTCGACGTACCAGATCTGTCGATCGGCACGCGAACCGTCCCAGTGCCGGAACGTGTAATACGTGCCGAGCGAACCATCCATCTGCCGCAGCGTGCGGCCGACGTTATGGACGTAGGCCGGAATCCTCGGATCGCTCACACCGCAATTGGGATCGAGGCCCCAGCAATACGGCGTGCCGTCGAACAGATTGGCCTCGCCCAGCGCGTTCGACGCCGAAGGCGGCATTCCATCGGTATACGGCAATTGTGCTGCGCCGCCATCCTGAGGTCCGGCGTCGATGCGTAGATACAGATTGCCGTCGACCAGCCCGAATGCGCCGACGTGATTCCCCGCGTAAGGACTCGCCAGCGGTCCCTGATGCAGGACGGACGTCGTTCCGGCGGCGGTGCCGAGATCGTTGACGCTCGTGTTGTAGTTGTATTGTCCGAAACTCGGATTGGAAACCTGATCGTTCTCGGTCCAGTTGAACAGTTTCCAGGTGCCGCTCGCTGAATCGAATGCCGCGCGGAAGAAGTCCAGCGGCGGATCGATATCGGCGCCGTAGGCGTGATAGTCGACACTGCCGGCCGCGTAACTCATGTTGCTGTCGCCGGTGAAGTGAATGCCATCGGTCGACGTTGCGTGCAACACAGCCCGCAACGAGGATGCCGCCGATGGAAACGCGGGATCGTCGGCGATGAAACCCCAGAAGTGATACAGCCGGGTCGATGGTTCGTAGGCGATGGTATTCCGCAGTGAGCTGTTTCCCGGTGTCAGATCGCTGCCGACGCGGGCGCCATTCAACGTCACTGCACAGGTATTCGTGGCGAACGACGGCGCATTGCCCCAAGCTGCTGGAGCCAGACACACGGCCGCGACCACGCCTGCCAACAGGCGCTTGCTCATAAAACCCCCTTTTTTCTCGCTTTCTCGCAGTACTACAAAAACGCCCTCTCGCAGAGCGTTTTCTCGCGACGAAACCTAATGCCAGATTCGCGCCATCGTCTCCGCCAAGGGCTTATCCGGGGCTGTCGAGATAGTCCAGCGCCGCCTGCAACATCGATTCGGTGCCGATCTTCAACGCGCCTTCGTCGAGGAAGAACTTCGGCGAGTGATTCGTCGGCGCCGTCGCGGCGTCGTGTCCGACCGGCGTCGCGCCGACGAAAAAGTAAACGCTCGGCACGTTGATCGACATCGCGAGCTGCGGAAAATCTTCCGACGCCGTCCAGCGCTGCGCTTCGATCACGTGTTCCTTGCCGAGCGCTTTCTCGAGACTCGCGCGCACACGCTCGGTCATTTTCGGATCGTTGTAATTCACCGGATTGCTGCCGGGTGTCGGAATTTCCGTCTCGACCGTCGCGTTGTTCGCAGCGGCAACGTGTTCAGCGATGTTCTTCAGACTCTTGAGCGCCTGCTGGCGCATGTCGTCGTCGAACGCGCGCACGGTGCCTTGCAACTCGGCTGTCTCCGGCACGATGTTGAATCGCTGACCGCCGTTGAAAATACCGAACGTGACGACCGCCGGATCACGATTGATGTCGAGCTGACGGCTCACGATCGTTTGCGCCGTCGTGACGATTTCCGCCGCCGTCACGATCGGATCAATGCCTTTCCACGGCGTCGCGCCATGACTCTGCCTTCCGTGTACGACAATACGGAACGTGTCCGAACTCGCCATCGCGCCGCCCGCGCGCACGCCGACCGTGCCGACGTTGAGCGCGCTGACCACGTGCATGCCGAACACCGCGTCGGGTTTGAAATCTTTGAACACGCCGTCCTTGACCATCAACGGCGCGCCGCCTTCTTCGCCTGGCGGAGCGCCTTCTTCGGCCGGTTGGAAGATCAGCATGACCTGACCGTGCAGATCGTTGCGCATCTTCGCCAGGATTTCCGCGAGTCCGAGTTGCATCGCCGTGTGCGCATCGTGTCCGCATGCGTGCATGACGCCGACGGTCTTGCCGAGATACTCGCCTTTCACCTTCGACGCGAACGGCAGATCGACCTGTTCGGTCACCGGCAACGCATCCATGTCCGCGCGAATCGCGAGTTTCGGCCCGGGCTTTGCGCCTTTGAGAATGCCGACCACGCCCGTGTGCGCGATGCCGGTGTGGACTTCGTAACCGAGTTTCTTCAATTCATCGGCGACCAGTTTCGACGTGCGCGTTTCGCGATTGCTGAGTTCCGGATGCTCGTGCAGATCGCGCCGCCACGCGGTGATCTGTTTCAGTTCGGAATCGACGCGCGCATCATCCGCATGCACGGCGGGCGCGAACGAAAGCAGCGCGAGACAGGTATACAACACATTATTTGTCACTTTTTATACTCCGAGGACGAGATCTTCCGCTTCCACGCGATCGAGTCGGATGCGGTTGGCGAACAGCGAAAACGCGAGCACGCCAGCCATGCCGCTCGCCTGCTGCACCCACGGCGGCAGATACAACGGCGGCACGAGGAATCCATTGTCGAAAAAAGGTTCCAGTGCGATCGCATCGTGCATCGTCATCTTGCCGGCGAACAACAGCCGGCACAATTTCAGTTTCTGGTTTTTCAACGCCCAGCGGAAAAACGTATGAACGGATAGAAGTCCATGCAAATAAACCGTGTCTTTCGTAAATGCGAATCCGCCGGTGAGCGGTGCACCGCGAAACACGCGCATCGCCGACGTGAAACTGTCCGCTTCGGTTTGTCCCGAGGCGAGGAAAAACTTGAATACTTCGATGAAATCCGCCCCCGACAACGCCTTTTCGATCGCGATGATGCGTAGACTGATGCGTTTCATGCGGCCGATGTCGATCGATCCGGACATGAGTTCGGCAAATGTGGCCAGCCCTTCCTGCGTCGCCGTGATGCGCGGCGAATTCAGCGCGAGCGAACCCAGATTCGGCTGTCCGCGTCCGTTCAATGCCGTGAGCGAATGCACGAACGCTTCGTGTTCGAGCAATTGGTGCTTGTCGTATTCCGAAAAACACGTCGCCGAACGTAGGCGAATACGCGTCGGACCCGCCGCCGCCTTCGCGATCAGCGCGGGGTCGATCGTCACGATCACTTTGTGCGCGTTGAAGAATTTGCTGATGCGTTCCTGCAATTCGTCGCGCAGCGTTTCGGCCGGAATGCAGTAGTCCGCATCGCTGCCGATGATTTCCTTGTCGAGTTCGTCGGCCAGTTCGATGAAGTGCTTCGCCGCGTCGATGTTGCTGACGTTTCCGCCCGGAAGCCTGTCGCCCGGACGGCCGAACAGCCGCACCGAATGTTCGGTGATCGCGGGCGTGCCCACGGCATCGAGCAGTTCGGTCGCCACGCGCCAGGATTGCGCCGTGCGTCGAATGTAATCGCCGACCGGATGGTCGCTGTCGGCATCGAGAAATATCGATTCGAGTTCTTCGCGCGTCTGCGTGAAATCGCAGCGTACGTAATCGACTTTCGGCAGTTCGGCGCGACCCGCGCGCCAATTGTCGATGAAGACACTCTGCACGCTCATCGGCCAGCTCACCGACGCCAGCAGCTTGATGCCTTTCACGGCGGCGACGAGTCGCTTGTCGAGTTGCGCGAACCGGGCGAGCGTGTCGTGCGAGTCGGCCATGCGGCCTCCTGACCTCACTCCCTAGACTATAGCGCGATTGTTCCCGCCGTCAGCGCTCGACGTCATGCGCCGAACGGCGGCAGGCCGAGCGCTTTGCGCAACGGATCGAGCAGCGCGCCGTACTTGCCGCTGCGCGCGGTGTCCTTGCGCAGCGGTTCGCGGACTTGCGCGGCGCTCGGCGTGTTCACCTCGCGCGCGGTCGAATGAAAATTCAAGCAGGCTTCTTCGAAGGGCAATCCACAGAACGCGAGCAATTCGCGGATTTGCGCTTCCGGATCGGCCACCAGTGCTTCGTATTCCTGCACGCGTATTTGATTGGGATACAACGCTTGCCACTGATGCACGGCGCGGTCGAAGTCGCGCCAATGCGCCGCGAGCGCGGAGAAATCGTGCGTGTACGGATGCTTCGAGAAAATATAGCGATAGCAGGCCAGACACGTTTCGAGCGGATCGCGCCGACAGATGACGACGCGCGCTTGCGGCAACATCGCGAGGATCGCGCCGATGTACATCCAGTTCGCCGGCATCTTGTCCGTCATGCGCGGACGATGGATGCGCCACCGTTGCGTGCGTTCGAGATATTTCTTTCCGAGCGCATGCCATTCCTGCGACGAATGCGTGCGCGCCCAATCGGTGAAGGCGCTGTGCAAACGCGCGCACTCGCCCATGAGCACTTCGCCGAGATCGTGGAGTTCGCTGGATCCTTCCACCATCGAGTGCGTGGCGAGAATCTGTTCGGTCAGCGTCGATCCCGAACGCGGCAGGCTCGCGATGAAAATGATCTCGCCGCCCAGCTCAGGTTCGGCGCACTGCGTCGCAGGCGAGAATGCTCGCAGAATGGCATCGAGCTGCTTGCTGAATTCGGCCGCGTCGTAAGGTTCGCCCCGCGCCGCCAACGCATGTCCGGCTTGTAGCTCATCGAAGGCGGCGTGGTAATCGGCGGCGTGTTCGTGAGCGACCGCCAGCGCGAAATGGATTGCGATTACATCGGAAGGCGCGATATCGCGCCGCTGCAGCACGCCGCGCATCGTCGCAACGTCATCCGGACCGAGCGGCATGGGTTTGAGTTGCGCCAGATTCCACCACGCCGATCCATTGCGCGCGTCGGTACTCAAAATGCCGCGATATTCCGCGACGGCTTCCGTGAACCGACCCTGCGTGCGAAAAATTTCGGCAAGCATGGCGCGCGCCCTGAGATGTCGCGGTTCGAGTTCGAGCGTGCGTCGCAACGCGTCGATCGCCGCCGGCGTCTCCGCATTCCTCAGTCGTTGACGCGCGAGATTCAACCAGACTGCCGGCAATTCAGGCGCGAGTTCGCTGGCCCGCACAAACGCGTTCAACGCGAGCAAAACGTCGCCGGTGCGCTCATGCAATCCGCCGAGTTCGTTGTAGATGAGCGCGTCGTCCGTGCGCTGACTCAATGCCCGCGTCAGCATTTCTCGCGCGGCCTGCAGACGGCCGCGTCGGCTGTGCACGACGCCGCCGAGACGAAGTATTTCGGGATGATTCGGCGCTCGCGCCATCACGGCGACAAGCTCGCGCTCCGCGTCGTCGAAACGTTGTTGGCGCAGCGCGAGTTCGATCATCTCCACGCTTCGCACCAGATCGGGCGAAAGTCCGGCGACGCGTTGCTGCGGTGTCAGCATGCTCGCCGTTACTCGCGCGGAGACAAGCCGAGCGCGGCGCGCAGCGGATCGAGCAGCGCACCGTAGTTGCTTGTGCGTGCGGTGTCCTTGCGCAACGGTTCGCGCACTTGCGCGGCGCTGGCCGTGCGCACGACGCGTTGCGTTTCGTGAAAACGCAGGCACGCCGGATCGAATTCCAAACCGCAAAAAGCGAGCAGCTCCCGCAATTGCGGTTCCGTTTCTTCAACCAATAATTCGTACTGTTGAGTGTGGATGCGCGCCGAATATTGCGCTTTCCACGTCGCCATCGTCCCATCGTAATCCTTCGCGTACGCGGCGATCGAATCGATGTCGTAGCTGAATTCCTGTGCGCCGCCATTGAAGACGTGGGCATAACACGACCACGCACATTCCAGCCGATCGCGCCGGCACTCGACCACGCGCGCGGCCGGCAGCATCGCGAACACCGCACCCAGCCACAACCAGTTCATCGGCATTTTGTCGGTGGCAAATGGTTTTCCGCTACGCCAATGTGCGGCGCGATCGAGATACATCTGACCGAGTCGCCGCCAATCGTCGGGCGTCGCTTGCGGCGCCCACCGCGCAAACGACAAACGCCGCCGCGCACTTTCGGCGGCAATGACGTCGAATAGATCCGATCGCTCGTCGCCCCCGTCGATCTTGCGATGCGCGGCGAGCATTTGCTCCGTCAACGTGGAACCCGAGCGCGGCAAACTAACGATGAAAATGATGCCGTCGCCGAGCGTGCCGGACGATTTCACCGGTTTATCGAACGCAGCCCGAATCGCGGCGACCTGAGCGCTGAACGCCGGCGCATTCCACGGCAACTGCGAGCGCATCACGTCGTTGCCGCGCGTAAATGCGCCGAACGCTTCCGGATAACGCGCGCGTTTTTCGTACACCCGACCGAGCGAGAACGCGACACGCGCTTTCGCTTCCGGCGAATTCGTTTCGCGCTCGATCCGTTCGAGTTGCGCGAGTTCCGCGTCGTCGAGTTTCGTGTCGACAGCAGCGAGCGCCGACCACACTTTGATGTCGGTCGGATCCATCGCGAGCAAACGCCGATATTCGACGGTGGTTTCATCGATACGACCGAGCTGGCGCAGCAGTTCCGCGCGCGTCGCGCGCGCGCCGCGATGCCGTTCGTCGCGTTGCAGAACCTGATCGAGCACCGTCAAGCTTTCTTCGGGCGACGCATACTTGCTCAACGCCCGGCCGAGGTTGTAGAGCGACGCCGTCGAATGGTTCGCGACATCGTCGGCATGGCGAAACGCTGCGATCGCATCGCGTGGCCGACCGTTCGCCTCGAGCACGATCGCACGCGTCGTCAACAAAGCTGCGTCGTTCGGACGCAGCGTCACCGCGCGCTCGATGGCATCCATCGCTTCGGACGACGGACCGAACGCGATCAGCGCGGCCGCCAGCTGGCGCAACGCATCGCTGTGCGCCGGGGCAAGCGTCACCGCTTCGCGTGCATGACGCAATGCCGTTTCGCGATCGTTGGCGCGCAGCGCGCGATCGCTCGCGTCGATGTGGGAACGAACGGCGGGATCGAGCGCGCTCACGCGACGAAACGCGACATGCCGAGCGCGATGCGCAGAGGATCGAGCAGCGCGCCGTACTTGTCGGTGCGCGCGGTGTCGGTGCGGATTTTTTCGCGCACCTGGCTCGCGCTCGGGGTGCTGACGCGGCGTTCGGTTTCGTGAAAATTCAGACACGCGTCTTCGAACGGAAGTTCGCAATAGTCGAGCAGCGCGCGGATTTGTTTTTCGGGATCGGCGACGAGGTCTTCGTAGATCTGTTCGCGCACACGTCCCGGAAATATCGCCTTCCAGTGCGCGATGGCTCGATCGAAATCGCGATAGTGCTGCGCGAGATCATCGAAGTCGTGAACGTACGGATGCCGCGTGATCAAATACCGATAGCATCCGAAACAGGTTTCGAGTTTGTCGCGGCGCGCGATCACGATTTTCGCTTCGGGCAGCATGGTGAGAATCGCGCCGACGTAGCGCCAGTTGCCGATCGCCTTGTCGGTCGAGCGCGGCTTGCGCGTTCGCCAGCGCGCGGTGCGCTCCAGATATTGTCGACCCAACCGTTGCCATTGCTCGGGCGTGTGCGTCGGCGCCCAATCGAAAAAACTCGACTGCAGGCGATCGGATTCCTCCATCATCACCTGCCCCATGTCGGGCAGCTCAATGGCGCCTTCGACCTGCGAATGCGACGCGAGTATCTGCTCCGTCAGCGTCGATCCCGAACGCGGCAGGCTGACGATGAAAATCACTTCCTTTCCCTGCTTCACCGGCGATTCGGGGCGAGCGGACGCGAACGCCGACAGAACCGAATCCACGGATTTCGAAAAACCGTCCGCGTCGTACTGTTCACGGCGACGCGCGAGCGCGTGGACGGCGTTGAACTGTTCCAGCGCGCGCGAATATTCCTTCGTGTGCTCGTATGCGAGCGCGAGTGCGGCGCCGATGCTGATGCGGTCGTTATCGCTCAGGTTCGACGCGAGCGTGCGTTCCATCGTTGCGATGTCGCCATCGTCGAACGGCATCGGCTTGAGGATCGACAAGCCCTGCCACGCGGAACCGACACCGTCGCCGCCATCGGCAATGATGCGGCGGAACTCCGCGGCGGCTTCGGCCACGCGGCCGTCCGCGCTGAGCGCGGCGGCCAGCATCGAGCGCGCGGCCACGTGACTCGGCGCAAGCGCGAGTGCACGCCGCGCCGCTTCGATGGCGGGCTGCACGTCACCATCGGCCATCATGCGCCGCGCCAGGTTGTACCAGCACGAGGGATATTCCGCGCCGACCTGACACGCGCGCTCGAACGCTTTTCGCGCATGCAGATTGTCCATCAGCAATTCGTACGCATTGCCCATGTCGCTGAAGATCAACGCGTCGTTCGGGCGTAATTTCGCCGCGCGTACGAGCATCTCCAAGCCGGGCTCGAACCGGCTTTTCAGGCAATGCACGCGCCCGAACTGGTGCAGCACTTCCGGATGATTCGGTGCCATCGCATACGCGGCGATCGCGCCGCGTTCGGCGTCGTCGATGCGGTGCTGGGCGATCGCTTCGGCGACCGCGACCATGCGTTGCGCGAGGTCCGGCGACAGGCCGGCCATGCGTTGCTGTTGCGTGAGGATCAAAACGGGCTCCGGAACCGAATCGCGCAATTTTACTCGATTGCTCAGCTTCGCCCGTACTTGTCGCGCAGTCGCTGGCCGAGCGACTTGTTCGCCACGCGCGCATGCGCTTTGCGCTTGAGTTGTGTTTCGAGCAGATCGCTCGCCGCGTTCAGTTCGTCGCGCAACTTGAGGAAACTGTGCCAGCGTTCCGCGTCGAGCGCGCCGCTTTCGAGCGCGGCGCGCACCGCGCAACCGGGTTCGTTGCCGTGCGCGCAATCGCCGAAGCGGCATTGCAGCGCGAGCGCTTCGATGTCGGCGAAACCGGCCGCCGTCACGTCCTCGTCGCCGGTGAGCTTGATTTCGCGCATCCCCGGCGTATCGATCAGGCACGCGCCGCCGGGCAACTGGATCAGCGCGCGGTGCGTCGTCGTGTGGCGGCCGCGGCTGTCGTGTTCGCGCACGGTATTCGTCGATTGGCGTTCGACGCCGAGCAGCGTGTTGGTCAACGTGGATTTGCCGGCGCCGGACGATCCGACCAGAACCGCCGTGTCGCCGAGTTGGAGATGCGTGCGCAACGCATCGACGCTCGCGGAATCTTTCGCGTTGACGATGTGCGTGTCCACCTTCAACCCGCTCAATTCTGATTCGCGCATTGCCAGCGTTTCGGCGTCGATCTTGTCGCGCTTGGTCAACACGATCACGGCGCGCGCGCCGCTGCCTTCGATCAACGCCAGATAACGGTCGACGCGACGCAGATTGAAATCGCCGTCGAGTCCCATCACGACGAAAACGGTGTCGACGTTGCTCGCGATGATTTGCC
>DATBAU010000241.1:0-6036 GCA_036271355.1 Rudaea sp.
CAGCGCGCGAAAGTCGGCAACTGCTACGTCAATCGAAATCAAATCGGTGCGGTCGTTGGCGTGCAGCCGTTCGGCGGTGAGAATCTTTCCGGCACTGGACCGAAAGCCGGCGGCCCGCACTATCTGCTGCGCTTCGTGACCGAGCGGACATTGACGGTCAACACGACGGCGGCGGGTGGAAATGCATCGTTGCTGACGCTGGGCGAATAAAAAAAGCGCCGGGATATATTCGCGCTCGCACCGCGAATGTTAGGGAGCCCCGGCGCTTAGGGAAAACGGCTTCGGTTACAGTGGCGTCGACGGCTTATTTTCCCCGCTACGACTCAACGCGTGGGGGACAACATCGCGACTGAATTCGGACATTTCCGCATGGAGCAATTTGCTAAGGTGGTTTGCTTCGAACCGAAAACGGCGTTCCATCACGGAAGCGATGCTTTTTTGATCGCGGAAATCGAACAAGGCTTGGTTTCTTAAGCCGTGCTCCGTCATCGACTATTAGTGGTCGCGTTGACCTTCGCTTCCGTTCTCGGCTGGTCCGCAGACGACGCGCAACACGCCGCGCAAGAAGTACAAGCAAAACAAAAACTCGATCAGGTTCGCGCGGAGATCAAAAAGATCACCGAAGCGCAACGTCAGACGAGCGAACAACACGGCGGCGCGGTCAGCGCGTTGCGCGAGCAGGAACTGAAAGTCTCCGCGGCGTCGAAGGAATTGCGTGCGCTCGATGTTCAACTCGCTTCACAGCAAACCAGACTCGACAAGCTGCAACACGATCGCGATGCGCTCGACGTCAAGCTGAAAGACCAGCGTGAAGCGCTCGCCGCGCTCGTGCGTTCGGCTTATGCGATGGGTCACGGCGAGGAATTGAAACTGCTGCTCGCGCAAGAACGCATCGACGACGTCAGCCGCATGCTGACTTACTATCATTACTTCGAGCAGGCGCGCGTCGGCGAAATCGACGGGTTGCTGAAAGATCTCGATGCGCTCGCGAAAGTGCAATTCGCGATCGAGAAAGAAACCGCCGAACTGCAGACCACGCGGGATCAACGCGTCGCGCAGTCGCGGCAATTCGAAGACGAACGCACGCAGCGCGCGAAAGTGCTCGAGGAACTCGACGCCACGCTGAAAGACCAGCACGCGCGCCTCGCCGCGCTCGGTACGGACGAGAAAGCGACGCTCGATCTCATCGCGAGACTGCGCGACATTTTCGCCGACATCCCGAAACAGCTCGTCGGCGCGGAACCCTTCGGGCAGTTGCGTGGTCGATTGAACTGGCCCATTCGCGGCGAGGTGCTGTCGGGTTTCGGCGCACACGAGAACGGCGATCAGGTCAGCGCCGGACTGCTCATCGCGGCGAAGGAAGGCAGCGACGTGCACGCCGTTTCGCACGGTCGCGTTGTTTATGCCGACTGGTTGCGCGGTTATGGACTTCTGCTCATCGTCGATCACGGAGACGGTTATCTCAGCCTTTACGGCTACAACGAAGCATTGCTCAAGGACGTCGGCGACTGGGTCGATGCAGGCGACGCGGTGGCCACGAGCGGCGACAGCGGCGGCCGAAAATCGCCGGGTTTGTATTTCGAGCTGCGCTATCAGGGCAAAGCGATCGATCCGCGAATCTGGCTCAAAACTTCACGTTGATTCACGATTACCGTGCCTATAATTCAGTGGAAACCCTGGTGATCCCTATGCTCCGACTTGTCTTTTCCGCTGCCCTGTTCTGCACGCCGATCGCGCTCTTCGCCGACGATGCGAAATCGCCCGCGCCGCCGCCGAGACAATCGGTGAGTCTGGAAGACATCCGCACCTTTACCGCGGTGTTCAATCTGGTCAAGCAGGCGTACGTGGAACCGGTCGACGACAAGACGCTGATGCAGGATGCGATACGCGGTTTGCTCTCGGGCCTCGATCCGCACAGCGAATACCTCGATCAGCGCGCGATGGATCAGTTGAGCGAAGACACGAGCGGCAGTTACGACGGGCTCGGTCTGGAAGTGCTCACGGTCGACGGCACGCTACGCGTCGTCGCGCCGATCGACGACACGCCGGCCGCGCGCGCCGGCGTCAAGCCGGGTGACATCATCGTGCGCATCGACGGCAAGGCGATCACGAGCGAGAACGCGAGCCAGTCGATCGAAATGCTTCGCGGCAAAAACGGCAGCAAAGTGACGTTGAGCATTCTTCACGAAGGTGCGTCGGTGCCGGAAGATATCGTGCTCGCACGTGAAACGATCCGCGTCGCGAGCGTGCGCGTGCGCGCGCTCGATCCGGGTTACGTCTACATCCGCATCGTGCAGTTCCAGGAAGACACCGGCAGCGAATTGCGCAGCAAGTTGGCCAAGGTGCTCGCGAAGAATTCGCCGGTGCGCGGCGCGGTAATCGATCTGCGCAGCAATCCGGGTGGATTGCTCACGTCCGCCGTCGAGATCAGCGACGACTTTCTCGACGCCGGCGTGATCGTCACGACGAAAGGCCGCCTCAAGCAATCCGATCTGAGTTTCAGCGCGACGCCCGGCGATCTTCTCGATGGCGCGCCGATGGTCGTGCTCGTCGACAACGGCACGGCGTCGGCGGCGGAAATCGTCGCGGGCGCGTTGAAGGACAACCATCGCGCGCTGATCATGGGTCGTCGCACGTTCGGCAAAGGTTCGGTGCAAACCGTGTTGCCGCTCGACGATACGCACGCCGTCAAGTTGACGACTGCGCGTTATTTCACGCCTAGCGGAACGTCGATCCAGGCGTCGGGTATCGATCCGGACATCGAATTGCAGGATCTGAAACTCACCGTGAAAGATTCCGCGCCGTCACTCATCAACGGCGAGCGCGATCTGCCGAATCATCTGATCGGCGAACACGAGAAGGAGTCATCGAAAGCAATCGCGCATCCGCGCGACGATCTCGACGACTACGCGCTCAACGAAGCGATGAACGTACTCAAAGGCATGGCGTTGCAACATCCGCACGGCGCGTCGCAGAAACGCGTTGCGCAAGGCGACGCGGGCTGATCCAAACCCGCACGATCAGTTTCGCAATCGCCGCGCAATCGCCGGCCGCGACACGAGCGCGAAAAGTATACCGATCGCGAATCCGGCGATGTGTGTCCACCACGCCACCGCGCCGAACGCGGGGCCGACGAACGTAAACAACAGCTGCAGCAGAATCCAAAAGCCGATCAGCACGGCGGCAGGGATACGCACGAATTCGAGGAAAAGTCCGAGCGGCAGAACGAGCCCCAGTCGCGCGCGAGGAAACAGCGCGAAATACGCGCCGAGAATCGCCGATACCGCACCGCTCGATCCAACGATCGGCGCCGTCACATTCGCCAGCGCGAACGCACCCGCGAGATTCGCGAGCGCTCCGCCCACGACGAACAAAATCAGGAATCGCCACGCGCCGAGCGAGCGCTCGGCTGGCACGCCGAAGATCATCAGAAACAGCAGATTCCCGGTGAGGTGCAGCCAGTCGACGTGGAAAAAAAGCGATGTCACCAGCCGCGCCGCGCGCAATTCGACGAGCTGCTGCAGCAGCGGCACCTGCGCGTCGAACAGACTCGCCGGCACTGTGCCCCAGCGACGCAGAATCGGCGCGCGCGCTTCGGTCGATTCGCTCGCGAGCCACAGAAAGACGATCACGCAAATCGCGATGAGGCCGATCGTCACCCACGGTAAACGCTGCCGACGCCGCTGTTCGAGTTGGACGAACATGCGGCGCGGCGGATTTAGAGTCCGTCGCGCGGATAGAAGAAGCGCTGGTTTTGGAACTCCAGCACGACGCCGTCCGGACGGATCTCGCGCACGAAAATGTCGTCGCTGGTTTTCTCGCCTTCGGTGAGGCGTGAATCATTGAGCACGACGAAACGATGCGGCGGGTCGGCCGCGTACACGTGCATGCTCAGCTTCAATTCCGGCAACGATTTGCGGACGCTAAATGGCAGCTCCGAGTATGGCTGGGCGCTCGACGTCGTGGCGGCCGTCGTCTTTCCCGCGGTCGGCGTTGCGGGCGGCGGCGTCAGCCCGACGGTGGACGGCGACTTTGCTGCGCGACCCGGCGCGGCAATCATCGCGGTCGCATCCGTTTTCGGCGACGCGACGTTGGGCGGCGGCGCAGGAACGTTGGACGGCGGCGCCACGGGTGCGGGACGTGGTAGTGCGGCGACCGGTGGCGGCGGCGCGGTACGCGCAGCCAGATCACTCACTTTCTGTGGCGGCGGCGGTGGCGGCATTTTCGCCGCGATGCCGACGGCCGGTGGCGGACCCTCGGATCCAGGACGATCGCCACCGTGCATGGCTCCGTTTCTTTCGAGCACGCCCCGACGACGCCCAGACGCCGCCGTCGTCGGCGCGTTCGGATCGCGCTGACCGACGGCAAACGTGCCTGCCGGCGGTCCCGGCGGCGGACCTGCCGGCTTCGGCAGATTGCCGGGCGGCGCGCTCGGCGTCTGATCGTTGGCGCCGGTTACCGAACGCAGCGGCGCTCCACTTTTCTGACCCGGCGTCGTCACCGCGCGCAAATGGGACGCATCGTTTTTCGACGGCGCGGCAGCAACTGCCGGAGCCTGCGGTGGTGGCGGAGACGGACGCAACGCCCACGCGACCAAGCCGGCCGCGACGAGCACGGCCGCTATCGGCCATACCCAGTTGCGCCGGCGACGTGCGCTGAACGGCGTGGCAAGGTCCGGCGCGGCACCGAGGCGACGCTTGTCTTCGGATTTTTTCAACGCTTCAAGAATTAACGACATGATTCACGATCGACGGAAAAAGGATACAACTGTATTTTTCTAAAACTATACTAATCGATGCTGCGCGCCAGGTGCGGTCCGGATTCGTCCAGCGACGACAGCGCGAACAGCGTCTCCGGCCCGATCAACCCGTCCGGCTTGATGCCGTACGCGGCCTGCAACTTGCGCACGCGGTCTTCGAGCGGTGCGTCGAAATAGGCGGGGCCGGCATCCGACGATTTGCCTTTGTCCATCGACGCGAGCTGTTGCTTGACCCACGCCACGCCCGGTCCGGCGTCGCCGGGACGCAACGTCGGCGGCACATCCGCCGGCAGACGCCACACCGCCATGAATTCGCCCGACCAGAACTCTCCCAATTCGCTTCGTTTCACGTTCTGTACCACTCCATCGACATCGAGCCGCACGTTGTCGCCGCGCACACCGACCAGTGTTGCGGCCGTACGCGCGTCGCCCTGATGCAGCACGAGCAGCATCGGGCGATCGAATCGCGCGAGCTGATCGACACTGCCGAAACCGTGCAGACAATCGAGTCCGGCCGCGAGCACGGGTTGACACTTAGCCGCGTCGCGAACGGCGATCTGCGATGAATTGACCTGCCAACGCGCCAGGAGTTGCGTCCACGCGTCGAGATCGCCGTCCGGATTGTGCGCGATCTTGTCGCGAAGTTGCGCGAGCGGATCGACGGGCGGCGCGATGGTGGTCGCCTGCGCTTCGGTGACGACGGGCGCCGGCGCGGGCCGGTGCCTCCACAACTGCACGCCGGCGGCGACGGCCAGCGCCACCAGTGCCGCCGCGCTCCATCGACCGTATCGGCGTAACCAGTAGCGAGGATTGCCGGGCATCGTTTCGTCGGCGGCGCGATCGACGAGACGTTCGCCGATCGAATTCTGTTCGCGTGCGTAACCGGCCATCAGCGCGCGGTCGGCGATGACATTGATCACGCGCGGAATTCCGTTCGAGCGCCGATAAAGCGCACGCAATCCGAGACGCGAAAACGGTGTGCGAACGGCGCCGGCGACGGCAAGACGATGCCGCACGTACGCTTCGGCTTCGTCGCGATCGAGCGGCGTCAGGTGATAGCGCGCGGTGATGCGCTGCGCGAGCTGACGCAATTCCGGCCGATTCAGTTCGTCGCGCAGTTCGGGCTGGCCGAGCAGGATGATCTGCAGCAACTTCTGCGTCGGCGTTTCGAGGTTCGTGAGCAGACGCACTTGTTCGAGCGCATCGGCGGACAGGTTCTGTGCTTCGTCGATGATGAGCACGACGCGCAAACCTTGCGCGTATGCGTCGAGCAGATA
>DATBAU010000242.1:0-6786 GCA_036271355.1 Rudaea sp.
TCCGGAATCCGATCTTGGCGGGATAACCCAATATTGTAATCGAGGCGGCGAATTCAAGCCACTACAAATTCAGCGCGCGAGCCACAACGACAATTGCGGCACGTACGTGATGATCAGCACGCACAACAAAAGCAACGCATAAAACGGCAGGCTGGCGCGGATGATCGTCGTCGCGGGCCGGCCGAACCGCGCGCTGGCGATGAAGATGTTCATGCCGACCGGCGGCAGGAAGATTCCGATCTGAAGATTGGCGAGGAAGATGATGCCGAGATGCACCGGGTCGATCCCGTAGTGCAGCGCCACCGGCAACACGAGCGGCACGAGGATGATGATGGCCGGAAATCCTTCCAGCAGCATGCCGAAAACGAGCAGGAACACGTTGAGCAACAACAGAAACGCCCACTTGTTCGTGATGCCGCTTTGCAACGCCGAGAAAAGTTGTTCGGGAACATCGGCATCGATGAGCCAGTTCGTCAGCGCGAGCGAGAAGCCGAGCACGATGAGGATCGCGCCGACCAGCAACATCGCTTCGCGAATCACGCGCGGCAGTTCGGCGAACCTGATCTCGCGACGGATGAGTACGATCACGATGAGCACGTACAACGCGGTCGCCGCCGCTGCTTCGGACGCCGCCAGACGCCCGGAATAAATCCCGGCTAGCACGACGAACGGCAGCGGCAGTTCCCACGCCGCGCCTTTGATCGACGCCCAGATTTCCTTGCTGCTGGTCGCTTCGGGCTTCGGCAATCCGCGCGCGTTCCATGCGCTGTAGAGCGAAAGCACGACGACCATCAGCAAGCACGGAAGCAATCCAGCTTTGAACAGCGCGTCGATTGCAACGGGCGGCGTTGTGTGGAATTGCTGCGCGACGACGCCGTACAGAATCAACGGCATCGACGGCACGAGCAGCAATCCGAGACTGCCCGAACACGTGAGCAATCCGAGCGAGAATCGTTCGTTGTAATGCGCCTGCACCAACGCCGGATACAACACGGCGCCGAGCGCCACGAGCGTGACACCCGTCGCGCCGGTGAACGCCGTGAACAATGTGCACGCACAGACGCAGACGATCGCGAGCCCGCCCGGCAGCCATCCGAATAGCGCATTGGTCAATCGCACGAGACGTCGCGGCGCCTGGCTTTCCGCGAGCAGATAACCGGCCAGCGTGAACAGTGGAATCGCGATCAACGCGGGCATGTCGGCCAGTCGATAGAACTCGATCGCAACGGCCGTGCCCGGTTCGCCCGCGAAATGAAAACCGGCCAACGCGACGACAGCGATGAGCGCGAACAACGGCGCGCCGAGCGCCGCGAGCACGATCAACGCGATCGCGATGAGCCAGATCACGCGTGCTTTTCAGCCGGATCGTGCAGCAACGCTGGTGGATGCGCGGGCGGCGCGAACGCACGCAAGACAAAACGCAACGCCATCAATCCGAACGCGATCGGCAAAATCGATTCGGGCAACCACGCCGGAATTTTCGAAACGGCGCCCGCTTGCGTGGATTCGCTGAAATCGATCGCCAGCATCGAATAGCTGTAATACGCCATCGCGACACAGACCAGCGCCGTGAAATTGAGCGTGACGATGCGCGCGGCACGTCGTGCTGTCGGCGACAGAAAACGTTGCAGTACATCGAGCGCGATGTGCTTGTCGTCGCGCACCGCCGCGAGCGCGCCGAGCATGCCCGTCCACAACACGAGACTGCGCATGAGCGGATCAGCCCACGACAATCCCGTATCGAAAAAATCGCGCAAGACGATTTGAGCGCCCGCGAGCAAAACGAGAATCAGTACGAGTACCACGAGGAGCGCGTTCTCGATGCGCTGAATCCAGATCAGCGCACGTTCGCTCACTTCGCGGAGCCGCGCACTTTCGCTAGCGATTTATCGAGCGCAGCGGCCATATCCGGCGTGATTTCGCCGTCGGCGATCAACTGCTTGCGCGCGATGGCGCCGACCGATTCCCATTGCCCCGCTTCATCGGCATTCGGCTTGAAGATCGTGACACCCTGCTTCTGCAGTGCGTCGCGCGCTTGCGCATTGTCGTCGCGATTGATTTTTTCCAGGCGCTGGAATGCACTCGCAAGTTCATCCGTCAGGATTTTCTGATCTTCCGCCGACAGCGCATCGAACACTTTCTTATCGACGACGAGAATGCCGACGACATACGTCAGCGGCAGATCCACCATGTGCTTGATCTTCGTATGCCACTGAAACGCGATCGCGCCGGACGGCGTGTTCGCCGCGGTATCGATAAGCCCCGTCTGCAGGCTCGTATATACATCGGCGAGCGGCAGCGAAATCGGTGTCACGCCGCCCGCTTTGAATCCGGCTTCGGCGACGTGATCGCCTTGCGGCACCCACACTTTCGCGGCCTTCAGATCGTCCTTGTTTTTGATGTCCTTCACGCTCATCAGGTACGCGAAACCGCCGCCGCTGATGCCGAGGACTTCGAATCCGACTTGCTCGAAACTTTTCTTGAGCAGCGGATCGATGTCGACGCGAACTTTGTCGACTTCTTCCGGTGTCTTGAACAGGAACGGCAAGCTGTAAATCTGCGCATCCTTGTCGATCGCCGACAATTCGCCGCCGGTGAGCGCGCCGCCCTGCAGCTGTCCGATCTTGATCTTGCGCATCACCGCCGGCTCGTCGCCCATGACACCACCGGGGTAATACTTGATCTCGACGCGATCGCTCGTCTTCGTTTTCACCGCGTCCGCGCCGGCGCGCATTTCGCGCATCCAGGCCGTCCCGTCGGGCGCCACGGTCGCGATCTTGATCGTCGTCGCCGCATTCGCCACCGTTGCGACGAACATCGCCAACGCCAAAAAAATATACTTTTTCATAATGTTTACTTCCATTTCTAGAAATAGTCCTTACCCGATTCCAGCAACGCCTTCGCTTTCACTTTCGCCAACGTGTTGATGAGCGTTAGGCGCGGCGCGACGGGATCGGCTGCCAACACTTCGTTGAGCAGCTTGTCGTGCAGTTCTTTATCGAAGACGAGACGCGCGTAGAACTGCGCGTACAACACGCGCACCATTTGATTCTTGCCCTGCGACAGTTCGAGCGCCTTGTCGAAGTTCGCCTTGCCCTCTTCCGGCTTGCCGCCCAGCGATGCGGGGCGTATCGAGTTGATCACGCCGAGGTACAAATACGCGCCGCCATTGTCGTAACCCGGATCGATCGCCGCGATTTCCATGAGCAGGCTTTGCAACTTCGGCAGATCGGCAATGGCATTCCAATCGCCCGTGTTGACCTGGGTGCGACCCGCCCATGCTGCGGCGAAACCGTACAGCGTTTCGATGTCACGCTTGTCCGCCTGATTGAGCGCGGTCTGGAACTGATCGAACGGACCCTGCAGCGCGTCGTACAATTTCTTTTCGCGGACGCACAGCGCGCGACGCGCGTAGTTGTAGGCCCGATCGGCCATGCGCTGCGCGCGCACGGGATCGCCGACGAATCCGCCCGCGTATGCGCCATAAAGTTTGGCGCCGGCGAGCAATGTCGATGCATTCTCCGGATCGCCTTCGATGATGCCGTCGATCAGCATCAGATACGCAGGTACGCCGTCGTGAACGGTGTCGATGTCGTCTTCGTTGAGGATGCCGGTGGTGAGATTCTCGGTGAACTGATGCGTCGCCCGGTTGACGACACTTGCACACGCCGTCAGCGCAACCGTCACGGCCAGAAACATGAAACGCATCCGCTGCATCACTCGAGTTCCGCTGCTTCCACCGTGTTCTCCATCAGCGTTGCCACCGTCATCGGTCCGACGCCGCCCGGAACCGGTGTGATCCACGACGCGCGCTCGGCGGCGCGCGCGAATTCCACATCGCCCGTCAGCGATCCGTCCGCGAGCCGGTTGATGCCGACATCGATGACCACCGCGCCCGGTTTGATCCAATCGCCTTTCACCAATCCGGGTCTGCCGACGGCCACTGCCACGATATCGCCGCTGGCGACCACGTTTGCAAGGTCGCGCGTAAATTTGTGGCAAGAAATCGTTGTGCAACCCGCCAGCAGCAGTTCCAGTCCCAACGGCCGGCCGACATGATTCGATACGCCGACGACGACAGCCGTGCTTCCGCGCACCGGCCGGTCTGTCGCCGCCAGCAATGTCATTACGCCTTTCGACGTACATGGCCGCAATCCGCGCTGGCGCAGCGCGAGCCGACCGATGTTCTCGGGGTGAAACCCATCGACGTCCTTGCGCGGGTCGATGCGATTGATCAGCGGCGGCGCGTCGATGTGCGGCGGCAACGGCAATTGCACGAGGATTCCGTGCACGTCGAGATCGGCGTTGAGCTGATCGATCAGCGCGGCGAGTTCGGATTGCGTGGTCGTCGCGGGCAAGTCGAAGTCGCTCGAACGGAAACCGACATGTGCGCACGCGCGGCGCTTGTTTCGTACATATACGGCCGAAGCCGGATCGTCGCCGACCAGGATCACCGCCAATCCCGGCGGACGCTTGCCCGTCGCGACACGCTGCTGCACGCGCGCTTTCAGGGTGTCGAGCAGATTGTCGGCGATACGCTTGCCGTCGAGGATGCGGGCGGTCATGCAGACGCGCTTCGAATAAGGAGGTGCATTATCGCTGCTGCAGCGCGCGCGGTAAAATCGCACGGCAACGGAGAGCGAACGTGACTGAATCGACGACCGAACTCGAAGCTGCGGCGTTTCGCCGCCTGCTCGCCCATCTCAACGAAAAACGCACCGATGTGCAGAACATCGATCTGATGATCCTGGCCGGTTTTTGCCGGAATTGTCTAGCCGACTGGTATCGCGAAGCGGGCGCTGAGCGAGGCGTGAATCTGACCAAGGACGAAGCGCGCGAGCGTATCTACGGCGAACCGTTCGGCGCGTGGAAAACGAAACATCAGAAAAACGCGACGCCCGAGCAAATCGCCGCATTCGAGACGGCGCAAAAGACACACGGCTGATGCTCAATGCGCGGCGCAGTGCTGCTCCAAATCTTCGTAGCCGGTGAAGCGCGCGGTTGACGAGCAACCGGGACAATTCGGATCGCGCGGCAATCGCAATTCGCGGAACGATGCGGCGAGCGCGTCGTAGCACAGAAGACGGCCGACGAGCGGCGCACCGATGCCGAGGATCAGCTTGATCGCTTCGGTCGCCTGCAACAATCCGATCGTACCCGGCAGCACGCCGAGCACGCCGGCTTCCGCGCAATTCGGCGCTTCGGCGGCGGTCGGTGGTTCGGGAAACAAGCAGCGGTAACACGGCGAATCGTCGCGCCGCGCGTCGAACACACTCGCCTGCCCGGTGAATCGATGCACCGCGCCGTACACGAGCGGAATACGCAAACGCCGCGTGGCGGCGTTGACCAAATAACGCGTCGGGAAATTGTCCGCGCCGTCGATCACGACGTCACTTCCTTCGATCAGCGATTCGACGTTCGCGGCGCGCAATCGCTGCGCACGCACATCGATGCGAACCAACGGATTGAGCGCATTCAACGCGATGCGTGCCGACTCGGCCTTGCTCTCGCCTACCCGCTCGTCGGTGTGGACGATCTGTCGTTGCAAGTTCGAGCGATCGACGCGATCGTCGTCGACGAGCGTCAGCGTGCCGACACCGGCTGCTGCGAGATACAACGACGCCGGCGAGCCGAGTCCACCCGCGCCGATCAGCGTGATGCGCGCGGCGTTGAGCTTTTGTTGTCCGGCAACACCGACTTCGGGCAACAGCAGATGGCGCGAATAACGCTCGGCGGCATCGGCATCGAACGCGCCGCGCGCAACGGGTAGCGCTTCGGCCTGCCATCGTTGAAAACCGCCGGCAATGGACGCAACGTTCGCGTAACCCCGCTGCATCAACATTTCCGCGGCGCGCAGCGAACGTCTTCCGCTGGCGCAGATCGTCAGAATCGTGCGATCTCGTGCGGGTTCGACCGACGCGATTTCGTTTTCCAACGCCGTCATCGGCAACGCTCGCGCACCTTCCGGTGAGCCGGAGGCACGTTCGTTGTCGTCGCGAACGTCGATGAGCAGTGCGCCATCGCGTTGCATCGCCAATGCTTCGCGCGGCGAGATTTCCATTGGCTTGGGTTGAAGTTGCGCCGCCATCGTAAAAGTATACGCCGTCAGCCGCGCCATCCGGGCATCGGGAGGAAACGCACGCTGTCACCCGCATCGAGTGCGCGCGTTTCTTCTGGAATGAGGATCATGCCATCGGCGCCGGCGGCGCTGCGAAGCATGCCGGAACCTTGCTTCGCCAACGGTGCGGCGGTCAGTTGACCATGGTCGTCGCACGCGATTCGCGCGCGCAGAAACTCCGCGCGGGCGTGACGCTTCGAGACCGGAGCCGTCAATCGCGCGGACAACGAAAGCCACGAGTCGCGCGTGCCCGTCATCGCGGCGATGGCGGGTTTGACAAGCGTGAGAAACGTCGCAATACCCGACACGGGATTTCCCGGCAGCGCAAATAGAAGCGCCTTGCCGACGCGTCCGAAAAGAAACGGCATGCCGGGTTTGATGCGCACTTTCCAAAAGTATACTTCGCCGATCTCTGCGACGATGTTGGGGAGGAAATCGGCTTCGCCGGCGGAAACGCCGCCGCTGGTCACGATGATGTCGGCGCGTTCGCCGGCGCGTTTGAGCGCGGCGACCAATGCGGGCGGATCGTCGCGCACTCGTTCGTGCGCCAGAAGTGTTGCGCCGTTCTGTTCGATCAATCCGCCGATGCTGTAACGATTGCTGTCGTAAACCTGACCGTATCCACGCGGATTGCCCGGCGCGATGAGTTCATCGCCTGTGGTGAAAAG
>DATBAU010000243.1:0-2934 GCA_036271355.1 Rudaea sp.
AGTCTTTTTATCGGCCGTTTTTCGGTGCGAGGTATACCGCCTCCTTTTTTCAGTGTGGACACAGAGTCCGCTTGGCTGTCAAGCGCGTGGGGAATTTTCCGCGCGCCGGCGGCGTGCGTAGCGCCCCGATTCGGCGGCGACAATGCCGTCGAGTTCGAGCATCAGAAGCATCGACGACAACGATGACGCCGACAGTCCCGTGCGCTCGGCGAGTTCGTCGAGCGCGGCCGGTTCGGTGTCGAGTGAATCGAGCAGGCGAACATAATCGGGATCGTCGTCGCGAACGGGTGGCGAGGGAGTCGCGCCCGGCATTTCTGTCATCAGTCGCGTGCGCAAGGCGTCGGCCAGCAACGCGCCGGTCGCGTGCAATTCTTCGAGCACTTCTTCCGCCGTTTCGACCAGATGCGCGCCGTCGCGGATGAGTTTGTGGCAGCCGCGTGCTACCGGATTGTGGATCGAACCGGGCAGCGCGAAAACGTCGCGGCCTTGCTCGTTCGCGAGGCGCGCTGTGATCAGCGATCCGGATTTCATGCTCGCTTCGACGACGAGCGTGCCCAGCGTCAACGCGGCGATGATCCGGTTTCGGCGTGGAAAATTTTCGGGCCGCGCCATCGTGCCCGGCGGAAGTTCGGTCACCAGCGCGCCGTTCTCGGCGATGCGCTGCGCGAGATCGACATGCCGGCGCGGATACACGATGTCGGGTCCGGTGCCCATCACGGCGATCGTCTTGCCGCCCGCGTCGAGCGCGCCGGCGTGCGCGGCGGCATCGATGCCTTCGGCGAGGCCGCTTGTAACGGTGTTGCCGCGTTGGGCGAATGCATGGGCGAAAGCTTTCGCGTTGTCCAAGCCGCCCAGCGTGGCGGCGCGCGCGCCGACAATGGCGATCTGCGGCGACCACAACAGCGCCGGCTCACCGACGACGAACAACGCCGCGGGCGGATTTTGTCCGTTGCGCAGCAGCGGCGGGTAGTCGTCGTCCGCGAGCGTGACGAGGTGGTGCGTGGGATCGTCGAGCCAAGCCAGATCGCTGGCGAGGACAGCTTCATCCGGCGCGCGCAGCCACGCGCGTGCGGCGTCATCGGCGTTTCGTTGTGCCGCGGCAACGCCCGCGCAGGCCGTGGTGTGTTCGGAGACAAGCCGGCGGATAGCGGCGGCGCCGAACGATGGTGCGCGCACGAGCGTCAGCCACGCGCGGGTTTCCGCAATGGAATGTGTGAGGGGCATCGTCCGTGACGTCAGTTTCGTGTTGCGCAAAATCGTGCGTGGAAAATACAAACGGCGCGGGTCACCCCGCGCCGTTCGCCTCTCCCCGTTTTAGCTTACCCGATTTTTCTAATCGGTGATCGTATTAACGCCGATCTTATAAACGCCACGTGTATTAACGATGATCCGGTTCGTACAGACGATCGCCGCGATGCACCGGGCGAATTCCGTCCATGACCAATCCGTAGCTCACGCGATCGAACGTGCGGAAAATCATCACATGTCCGACGTATTCTTCCGGAAGCTGCACTTCCTTGTCGTGCGGATGCATGAAGTTCTCCACGCTGAATTCGGGATAGTCGGTGAGATCCTCGACCTGATCGCCGGCGTGGAAGATCGAGTAAACCTGTCCGTTTTCCACGCCGTCCGCGGCGCCGGCCGAGAGGCCGATCACCTGCAGGCGTCCCACGGCATTGAGCGCGTCGGTGAAAACGGTCGCGCGCATTTCCGGCGGGACGTGCGCGGGCGGATGCGGAAAATACTGGAAGTCGAACGACATCGGATCGAGGCCGAGCACGAGGTCGCCCTTACGGATTTCATAGTCGGACGCGAGCGCGAGTGTCGACGCCGGATCGCCCGCCTTGGTCACCTGCACGGTGCCGTACTGGAGCATTTCGTAGCCGAGGAAATGCACGTCGCCGTGCAGCGTGAAATGGTTCGGGCCGGAATGCCACAGCATGTCGGGACGGTCGTCGGTTTCTTCCAGCGACTCGCGGTAGACGCGCGACGGGCCGCCGTCCTTGCTGGTGATTTCGTAATAACGGCCGATCGGACGCGCCAGCACGAGCTTCGTACCTTCCGGCGCGCTCAAGCCGCGCACGTAGACGAACTCGCCCGGCGTTCCGTTGATGTGATGGTCTTCCATCGCCACGACGTGCGGGGCATTACGGAATTCGTCCTCGCCGACCATGCGCGGCTTCTTGAGGAAGTCCTCGATGGCCGACAGCGGCAGCGGTTTGATCGCCTCGTCGAGCGGTTCGGCACGTACGTGCGGGCCAAAACCTTCGTTGATGATGCGCGGACGGCCGTTGACGTAGGCCAGGTTCAGCACTTGTCCGGGGTAAATCAGATGCGGGTTCGGAATCTGCTGGTTGGCTTGCCAGACTTCCGGCCAATCCCACGGATTGCGCAGGAAGCGCCGCGAGATGCCCCACAGCGTGTCGCCTTTCTGAACGACGTACGTGTCGGGATGGTTGTCCGCCAATTGCACCGTCGCCGCGTAACACGTGAGCGTTAGCAGCAGTCCGGCAAAAACTGCAGGTAGTTTTTTAAGCATGGCTGCCATGTACCTGATTCCCCAAGGGCTTCGCGAGTGTATACGAATTTTTTACCGGCGCAAACGACCACTCGTGCAAATGTGGCGACTGGCGCACAATTTCAGATGTCGTGTCGCGCCAAGTGCCGAATCGGCGTAGACTTTTCGGTCGAATCGGCGCTTGAGCCGCCGGCTTTCCGCACCAATATCAGGGCCATGCTAGAAATCCTCGAATTTCCCGATCCGCGTCTGCGCACGAAAGCCCAGCCGGTCACCGTGTTCGATCAGGCCCTGCTCGATCTCATCGACGGAATGTTCGAGACGATGTATGCCGCGCCCGGCATCGGACTCGCCGCGACGCAGGTCAACGTGCACAAGCAACTGCTCGTGCTCGACGTGTCGGACGAAAAGAACGA
>DATBAU010000244.1:0-7216 GCA_036271355.1 Rudaea sp.
TTTCGTTGGGGTCCGGCCACGCCGCTTTTTTCCGATTCGCATAATTACAATCAAAAGTGTGGGAGAAAAACCATGTCCAAAGGACAGTCCTTGCAGGATCCTTTCCTGAACGCATTGCGCCGTGAGCGCGTCCCGGTGTCCATCTATCTCGTCAACGGCATCAAGTTGCAGGGCGTGATCGAGTCGTTCGATCAGTTCGTCGTGCTGCTGCGTAACACCGTCAGCCAGATGGTTTACAAGCATGCCATTTCCACCATCGTGCCCGGCCGCAATGTGCGCATGAGCCTTGAGAAAGATGGGCAAGCCGAGTCGACGGTAGAAGAACCCGCGGAAGGTTGATTTCTGTTCGATCGTTCACGCAAAGGCGAGCGCGCGCTGCTGGTCCAGCCGCAATGGGTTGGTGAAAACGGCAGCGACGCGCTGAGCGAATTCAGCGAACTGGCACGTTCGGCGGGCGCGACGATCGTCGGCACGCTGTCGGCGCGCATCGAGAAACCGAATCCGAAATTCTTCGTCGGCAGCGGCAAGGCCGAAGAGATCAAGATGCAAAAGGACGTGACGAACGCGGATCTCGTGCTCGTCAATCACGCGTTGTCGCCGGTGCAGGAGCGCAATCTCGAAGCGCTGACGCAATGCCGCGTCGTCGATCGCACCGGACTCATCCTCGACATCTTCGCGCAGCGCGCGCGTTCGCACGAAGGCAAGCTGCAGGTCGAACTGGCGCAGCTGAAACATATGTCCACGCGGCTCGTTCGCGGATGGACGCATCTGGAACGTCAGCGCGGCGGTGCGATCGGTTTGCGCGGTCCCGGCGAAACGCAGCTCGAACTCGATCGGCGTCTCGTCGCTAATCGCGTGAAGCAGTTGCAGCAGCGGTTGCGCAAAGTCGAAACGCAGCGCGTGCAGGCGCGCCGCGCGCGACAGCGCAACGCGATGCCGGTGGTTTCGCTGGTCGGTTACACGAACGCGGGCAAATCGACGTTGTTCAACGCGCTCACCGGCGCCGGTGTGTACGCCGCCGATCAATTGTTCGCGACGCTCGATCCGACCTTGCGGCGCATCGACGGATTGTCGTGCGGTCCGCTGATCCTCGCCGACACGGTCGGTTTCATCAGCGATTTGCCGCACGATCTCGTCGCCGCATTCAAATCGACGCTCGCCGAAACGCGCGATGCGGATTTGCTGTTGCACGTCGTCGACGCGGCCGATCCGGAACATCAGCAACGCATCCAAGAAGTTCAGCGCGTGCTCGCCGACATCGGCGCGCAGGACGTGCCGCAAATGCTCGTGTTCAACAAGATCGACAAGCTCGCCACGGACGACGACGCCAAACCGATTCTGCCGCGTGCCGATACGATCGACGGCGGCCGCGTGCCGCGCGTGTGGGTATCCGCGATGCGCAGCGCCGGATTGGATCTTTTGCGCGACACGCTTGCCCGCACGCTGCAGCGCGAACGCGTGCATTGTTGGGTTCACGTGCCGGGCGAAGCCGGACGTTTGCGCGCGCGTTTGTTCGAGCAGGGTCTGGTCGCCAGCGAGCGCGACGCCGAGCAGGGTTGGGACCTGGAAATCGACGCGCCGCGCGCCCTCATCGAACCATTGCTTGGCATGCCCGAAGGCAAATGGCTGCGCGATCAGATCGGCACCGAAAATTCCTCGGCGCGGACGCACTGAAAATTCGCGAAACACCCCGACTTTCCCTACAATTCGTCGGCAACCCCCTTTGCGTTCGGTTGCCTGTCCAGGGATCAGTGCGACGTGCCTCGTCGCGCGCGTCCGAACAGAACATCGAGTAGATGCACCGGAGTAGATGCAATGGCGTGGAACGAACCTGGCGGCGGTAAGCGCGATCCCTGGCAGCAGAAGCCGCGTCAGCCCGACATGGATGCGCTGTTGCGCCGTCTTCGCGAAGGATTCGGCCGGATTTTCGGCGGCGGCGGAAGCGGCGGATCGACCGGTGGCGGCGGAAGTTTCGGCAGCATTTCGCTGATCGTGCTGGCCGTCGTGCTGATCTGGGCCGTCTTCAGCTCGTGGACGAAAATCGATGCGCGCCAGATCGGTGTGGTACTGCGTTTCGGACAGTTTAACCGGATCATGAGCAGCGGCCTGAATTTCAAGTGGCCGGCGCCGTTCGAGCAAGTGATTGCGGTCGATGCAACCACCGTCAAGAACTTCACCGATCAAGTTCGCATGTTGACCAAAGACGAAAACATAGTCGTCATCGATTTCAACGTGCAGTACACGGTGAGTGACGCGCGGCAATATCTTTTCTCCGCGAACGAACCCGATGAGGCGCTGAAACAGGCCGCCGAAAGTGCGCTGCGGCAGGTCATCGGGCGCAGCGAGATGGACACGATCCTGACCGGCCACGGCACCGAACTGGCTAGCGAGACGGAAACATTGCTGAAAGAAACGCTCAACGGTTACAAAGTCGGGCTGCTCGTCAATAGTGTGTATTTCCAGAAAATTCAGCCGCCGAACGAAGTGAAACAAGCGTTCGACGACGCCAACAACGCCGGCAACGATC
Source organism: Rudaea sp. (assembly GCA_036271355.1). GTDB lineage: Bacteria > Pseudomonadota > Gammaproteobacteria > Xanthomonadales > Rhodanobacteraceae > Rudaea. The sequence continues at coordinate 2,528 of DATBAU010000244.1, forward strand.
AGCAGCGAATCATCAACGAAGCGCAGAGTTACGCCGCCGGCAAAATTCCGGAAGCGCGCGGCGACGCTGCACGCATTCGCGCCGCCGCGGAAGGTTACAAAGCCGAGCAGATCGCAAACGCGACCGGTGAAACGCAGCGCTTCAGTTTGATCGAGCAGCAATACAAAAATGCGCCGGACGTCACGCGCAAGCGTTTGTATCTGGAAACGATGCAGTCGGTTCTGGCCAACAACACGAAGGTCATCGACGGCACCAGTGGAAAAAATCTTCTGTACCTTCCGGTCGACAAGCTCAAGGAAGAACCGAGCGCCGCGGCGGCTGCCGCCGCGACGATTCGCAATCATCGGGAGAATGATCAATGAAAATTCTCACGCCGATTCTCGTACTGATCCTCATTGTCGTCGGTATCAATTGCGCATTCGTCGTGAAGGAAGGGCAGAGCGCGTTGCTGTTGCAGTTCGGCCGTATCGAAGGCTTCGGTACCGACAAGGGTTCCGATTACGAACCGGGCCTGCATTTCAAACTTCCGTTGGTGCAGCAAGTGGTTCGGTACGACCGGCGCATCCTTAATCTGGAAGGCGCGCCAGAACCGTATCTGACGTCCGAGAAAAAGCAGGTTCTCGTCGACTTCTACGTCAAATGGCGGATCGAAAATACCGCGGTGTACTACCAGTCGTTCGGCAGCGATGAGTTCCAGTCGTTGGCCAACCAGCGTCTTTCTCCGATCATCAAAGATGCGGTCCGCTTCGAATTCAACTCGCGCACCCTCGGTGATCTCATCGCCAGCGCCCGCTCGGACATCACCGAGCATGTGCTGGAGCAGGCCAACAAGCAGACGGAAAAAGCACTCGGCATCCATGTCGTCGACGTTCGGGTGAAGCGTGTCGAGTTTCCCGAATCGGTGGTCGATTCTGTTTATAAGCGCATGAGCGCCGAGCGCACTCGCCTCGCCAACGAGCAGCGGTCCAACGGTAAGGAAGCCGCCGCGAAGATCACCGGCGACGCCGATCGTCAGGTGCAGGTGATCAAGGCAGAAGCCGAACGCGACGCGCAGCAGGTGCGCGGCGAGGGTGATGCGAAAGCGTCCGAGATTTCCGCCGCCGCCTACGGCAAGGATCCGGAGTTCTACGCGTTCTACCGAAGCCTGCAAGCCTATCGCGACGCGTTCAAGAACGACGGCGTGATCGTGCTCGATCCGAAATCCGAATTCATGCGTTATTTCGGCGAGAGCAAGATCGAAGGCAAACAGTAATTTTTCGCCGCATGAATCAGGTATTCACGTCGGCGATCTGTCTCGTGCTCGTGCTGGAAGGATTGTTTCTGTTCGCTGCGCCCGGAACGTGGAAACGCATGGCCGAGCATCTGCGCCAGCTCGACGCGAAACAGCTGCGCGTGATGGGCGGCGTGATGATGTTGCTCGGCGTGATCGCGCTGCGATTGGTCAATTGAAACGAAGTCCGCCTAGCCTGCAAGAACTTCTGAGTTGAGAGAACATTTCGATGGGTAAGTCAGTCGTAATCCTCGGCGCGCAATGGGGCGACGAAGGCAAAGGCAAAATCGTCGACCTTCTGACCGAACGCGTCAGCGCCGTCGTGCGCTTTCAGGGCGGCCACAACGCCGGCCACACCCTCGTCATCAAGGGCAAGAAAACGGTATTGCACCTGATCCCGTCCGGCATTCTGCGCGAAGGTGTGCTGTGCCTGATCGGCAACGGCGTCGTGCTGTCGCCCGCCGCGCTGAAGGAAGAAATCGGCGAACTCGAAGCGCAGGGCGTCGACGTGCGTCCGCGCCTGAAAATCAGTCCGGCGACGCCGCTGATCATGCCGTATCACGTTGCGATCGATCAGGCGCGCGAGAAAGCCGCCGGCAAATCCGCGATCGGCACGACCGGACGCGGCATTGGCCCCGCGTACGAAGACAAGGTCGCGCGGCGCGGCATTCGCGTGGCGGATCTGAAATATCCGAACGAGCTTTCCGAAAAACTTCGCGACGTCCTCGACTACCACAACTTCGTGCTGAAGAACTGGCTCAAGGCGGATGTCGTCGACTACCAAAAAACGCTCGACGAAGCACTCGCGTTCGGCGACTACGTCGACCCGATGATCGACGACGTTTCCACCACGCTGCACGAGGTCCGCAAAGCCGGCGGCAACATCCTGTTCGAGGGTGCGCAAGGCGCGCTGCTCGACATCGATCACGGCACGTATCCGTATGTCACCTCGTCTAACACCACCGTCGGCGGCGCGTATGCCGGAACCGGTGTCGGCGCAAGCGACATCGATTACGTGCTCGGCATCTGCAAGGCGTACGCGACACGCGTCGGCGGCGGCCCGTTCCCGACCGAACTCACCGACGACATCGGCGACGCGCTGCGCAAGAAGGGCAATGAATACGGCGCCACCACCGGACGTCCGCGCCGCTGCGGCTGGATCGATCTGGTCGCCCTCAAACGCGCCGTGCAGATCAACGGCATCAACGGTCTGGCCATTACCAAGCTCGACGTGCTCGACGGACTGCCGAGCATCAAGGTTTGCGTCGCCTACGAATATCGAGGCAAACGGCGTGAACTGGCGCCGCTCGACGCCGCCGGCTGGGACGAGTGCAAACCGGTCTATCTGGAATTCCCCGGCTGGGAAGAATCGACCTGCGGCGTACGCGAATTCTCCAAACTGCCGCCGGCCGCGCGCGCTTACCTGCGCTCCGTGGAAGAACTGGCCGAAACGCACATCGCGCTGGTCGCCACCGGCGCCGATCGCGACGACACCATCGCCCTGACCGACCCGTTTCGGTAACCGTCTATACGGCTAAACGGACCAGTTGCGTTTTGCAATGCGGCAAATCGGCCGGAGTGTTTCCGCGCCGGTTTCGCCCGGAACCGGTTTGATCTAGAATCGGTTCACCGCCGGAATCATGGAACGGCCGTCGCAAGGACGTCGCCGACATGGTTTTCCGTCTTTACGCCATTGGAGATCGCTCGATCGCGATGAGGCCGCAACCGCTCCAGGTGTTTTGCGACGACGTGTCGTGCACGTGGTCGCTGTCGCTGGAATCGTCCGGCGAAGGCGTCAGCGCGTTGCGACTTTCCAACGCACCGCTCGATCTCACCGGCGCGCGACGCGGACGGCTGATGGCGGAGATTCGCGATCCGCGTCAGGTCGATGCGATGGTCGTACGTGTCGCCGATCTGTCTGAACCCGCACCGGATCTTTCCATCGAATTGATGGATATGCTCGTCACGCTGTCGCCCGAAAAACCCAGCCCCGAATGTCTCGACTTCATGCGCTGGCGTTTGTGCGAATGGATCGTCGAAAACCGGCGCGGCCAACAGCAGCGCGAAAACGTCGCGTAAAAAAGCTGGCGCACTCATGAAAGGAATTTCTCGTGCCGCAAACAAGGAATGTCGCCATCCTCGTCGGCAGCCTGCGCAAAGGTTCGTACAACAAGATGGCGGCCAAGGTTCTGCAGGACGTGGCGCCGTCGCATCTCACGTTCGAAACGCTCGACATCGGCGGATTGCCGTTCTACAACCAGGACGCCGAAGAAAATCCGTATGAATCGTGGGTGCATTTCCGCGAAAAAGTGAAAGCGTCCGACGCGATTCTTTTCGTGAGTCCCGAATACAACCGCTCGATTCCCGCCGTGCTGAAAAATGCGATCGATATCGGTTCGCGTCCGCCGCCGAAAAACGTGTGGCGCGGCAAACCGTGCGCGGTGGCGACCGTATCCATCGGTGCGACGTCGGCGATGGCCTCCGCATTCGTAATCCGGCAAACGCTCGTCGCCGTCGGTCTGGCCTGCCTGCCGCAACCGGAAGTCTATCTCGGCAAAGCCGCCGATCTTTTCGACGAAAACGGCGCACTGCGCAAAGACGACACGCGCGAATTCCTGCGCAAATTCATGGCGGCGTTCGGCAAATGGATCGAGACGATCCATGGCGAATAAGCGGCACCCCGGCGCAACGCGCTGACGCAGCCGGTCAGTCCGCCGCATTTTCCTGACGCGCGGATCGCGAAACGCGTCCTCCAGCACCGGCATGGCGTTTGCTCGCTATCGCATACCGTGTCGATAAAACCGCACATCGCCCGCGAACTCGCCGCGCTCGATCCTGTCGAGAACGCAGAAGACGCCACCATTTTTCGCCGCACCGCGTGCGACGTCATGGTCGCGTTCGCGCGCGCCATAATGGCCGCCGACGGACGCGCGGATCGCGAGCGCGTGGTGAAAGTGCTCAAACGCATCGCCATCGATTTCGAGCAGCCCGTCAAGCTTGAACTGGTTTTCGACGTCATCGCCGCGCTCGAACGCGGCGCGGAGCGTCCAGCAAAACCGTAAAGGTCAGCGGTTTCGGCTTGGGTTCGAGCAGGCGCCACTGCACCGGCCCGACCGCAGCATCACGACGGCTTGTGCATGAACCACGAACCGATCATCGCCAGCGCGGCCAGCGCCATCACCACCGTCGCCAGCCAACCGCTCCATTTCAGTTTCGTCGATGCCGTGAATCGGCCCATCACGGCCGGCGTTCCCGACAGCAGCATGATGATCACCATGAGCGGCACGGCGACGACGCCGTTGATGACCGCGCTCCAGTACAACGCCGTCATCGGGTTGAACTCGAACGCGTTGAGCAGCACGCCGAGCACCGTGCCGACACCGATGATCGCGTAGAAACCGCTGGCCTGGAAAAAATGT
>DATBAU010000245.1:0-12231 GCA_036271355.1 Rudaea sp.
CTGCGTCGCAGCGTCCGGAGTAATTTATGAGCATCGACCAATTGGAATCCATCGCGCAGGCGATGGTTGCGCCCGGCAAGGGCATCATCGCGATCGACGAATCGACCAGCACGATCAAGAAGCGCTTCGACGCGGTCGGCATCCCGAACACCGAGGACAATCGTCGCGCCTATCGCGAGATGTTGCTCACCGTTCCGCAACTCAATCAGCACATTTCCGGCGCGATCCTGTATGACGAAACGATTCGTCAGTCGACCAGGGCCGGCGTGCCGTTCACGAAGGTGATGCTCGACGCGGGAATTCTCCCCGGTATAAAAGTGGACAAAGGTCCGCAGCCGCTCGCCGGTTTTCCGGGTGAAGTGGTGACGGAAGGTCTCGATGGTCTGCGCGAACGCCTCAACGAATACGCGCGCCTCGGCGCGAAATTCGCGAAATGGCGCGCGGTGATCACGATCGGCGACGACATGCCAAGCGGTACGTGCATCGAAGCGAATTGCCATGCGCTCGCGCGTTACGCCGCGTTGTGCCAGGAAGCGGGCATCGTGCCGATGGTCGAACCCGAAGTGTTGATGGACGGCGATCACGATCTGGAAGTTTGCTACGACGTGACCGAAGCCACACTGCGTTCGCTGTTCGGTTCGCTGTACGAACAGAACGTGATGCTCGAAGGCACGATCCTCAAAGCGAGCATGGTCGTGTCGGGCAAGAGTTGCGCGGATCAGGCGGATGCCGAGGAAGTCGCCGAAGCGACGGTGCGTTGCCTCAAGGCATCGGTACCGGCGTTGTTGCCGGGCATCGTTTTTCTTTCCGGCGGACAGACCGACGAAGATGCGACCGCGCATCTCAACGCGATGAACCGCATGGGACCGCATCCGTGGCCGTTGTCGTTCTCGTATGGGCGCGCCATGCAGCAGGCCGCGCTGCATGCGTGGGCGAAGGACATGAAAGCGAATTTCGGCGATGCACAGAAAATCGTCGCGCAGCGTGCGCGCGAGAACGGACTGGCCGCGCTCGGTCAGTGGCAGAAAGCCGCGTAATTTTTTTCGCGAATGTATCGAACGAAGCCGGCCTCGCGCCGGCTTCGTCGTTTTCGATCCTCAATCCACGTCGAAGCTTTGCAACGTCACCGGCGTGGCCTGCACGGTCGGCGTGCCGAACATGCCGCTACCCGGCGAGCCGTGGACGCTGACGTTAGTCGTGCAACGCGTCGCGATACGCGCGTTCGATTTCCGCGCTGAAACAGACGAAGATAATTTTTTCGATCGATGCGGCGTGTCGTGCGAATGTTCGGCATTCGTCGACGGCGACCCTCGCCGCTTGCGCGACCGGATATCCGTAAACGCCGCAGCTGATCGCCGGAAACGCAATCGTGCGGACAGAATTTTCAATCGCGAGTTTGAGCGATTCGCGATAGCACGATGCGAGCAATGCAGGTTCGTCGCGCGCACCGCCGTGCCACACCGGGCCGACAGTGTGGATGACGAACTTCGCCGGCAATTCGAATCCGTCCGTGATGCGAGCTTCGCCGGTCGCGCATCGCACGTTCGGACGCACTTGCGGCAGTCGACGGCAAACGTCGAGAAGTTGCGGACCGGCCGCGCGATGGATCGCGCCGTCGACGCCGCCGCCGCCGAGGAGTGTCTCGTTCGCGGCATTGACGATGGCATCGACGCGCAGCGTCGTGATGTCGGTGCGGATGATGTCGAGCGTCGCGGCCATCGGGCAAGATTACGCAGCGACGTTTGAACGGAAACTAATCGGCGTTATTTCACTTCTTTCGTCCAGCTCGATTCCTTCTCGTCGAAGCCGTAGATCAGAACTTGAAATTCGGCGTTTTTTTCCGTGTGTAAAAAATCGAGCTTCGCCGTATATATGCCGGCCTGCAACGGAAGCACGAGCGCGCGATGGCGTGGATCCTTGGGCGCTTGCGTGCGGCCGATCTCGCGGCCCGCGAACGTCAGCTTGGCGTCTTCCGACGAGCGCAACACGACGACGTAATAACCGTCGCTCGGAATGACGTAATGGCGCTCGAAGCGCGCAGCGTAACGTTCGCGCGGATCAGTCGGATCAGTCTTTTCGATTTCGCCTTCCGAAAACGGTTTGCCGTTTAGGGCGGGCCAGCTTTTCTCGTCGTAGTACGCGTAATGGATCGGCGTTTTTTCGTCGGGCTGCGCGGCGCGTTCGGGCTTGATGACGGAACCCATCTGCAAATGCAGGGTGATGTCGCGATCGTATTCGCCGCGCGTGGAGATCGACTTCAGCCGCGTGTGCGCCGGATCGGCAATTGCGAGTGTGCGATCCATCGTTGGCGATAATCGGTTCGGCTCGCTGCCGTCGGTGGTGTAGTGGATATCGAACATCTGCGTGTTCGCGCCGACGGTCACCGGCTTTCCCGCCACGACAATGCCAGCATCGGGGCTGACGTCGACATGATCCTCAGGTTTCACGTAGCCTCGATACATGAAGCGCAGCGCGTCGTAGGTTGCCTTGAACTTCATCGAATCGTGCGACTCGGCCGGATAGTCGACGACTTTCCACGGCAAATCGCTCGGCGCTTTAGCGAACGCGGCTTGCAGCGAATCCACGCCCATGCCTTTGAACGCGGGTCCGGAGCGGCCGGCGATGAACACGGCTTTGCCGCGCGTCGGCATCGATGACAGTTTCGCTTCGAGCGCTTTCGCGACTTCTTTGTCGTTCCACCACATCGCCGGATCGAGCAGCAGATAACCGTCGAAGATGCTCGGATCGTTCGCGATCACGTACGCGAGAAACAGTCCGCCGTATGAATGTCCGTGCACGAGATTCACGCCGTTGCTCGGATAGCGTTTGTTGACGTACGGAATCAGCTCGGTCTTGAAGAACGCCATGAATTGCGCCGCGCCGCCCGAGCGCGCTTCGTGCGGTTGTGGCGATGGCGTGAGATCGTGATCGCGGCTATTGGCGCCATCGTCGAAATGGTTCGGCACGCCGACCACGATAATCGGCGGCAGCAGTCCGCGACCCTGCAGGAAATCGACCGTCTGCACCACGAGTTCGGTGTTCCAGTCGCCGTCGAGCACGTACAGCGTTTCGTAACGCTGCGCCGGATCCTTGTCCGCGTCTTTCGGAAGATACACGTCGATGACGCGCGTCTGCGCGAGTGCCGTCGACGTCAGCGCGTCGTGCACCGGCGGCGCCAGTTCCGCGTGCGCTTGCGCAAAAGCCAACAAACCGGCCAGCAGCCAGAGGATCGATCTGTGCGACATGATGGGTTTCCGTCTGATGGGGTGCGATCGAAGTGCATGGGATGCGTCGGACACGCAAAAAGGTTTGCTGGCCAACGCAAAATCGCTGTGCCATTATTGCCAGCGCTTTACAATTCCTTTACAAAAATTCTAATCTGGGGCTGCTGGGGACGGGGATTTCAAATTGTCCGCACTGCTTGCAACTGCCAATCCTTACGTTGGAGGTAAGTACATGATCAGTTTACGCCGTCATTTATTGTCGATCGGCATGTCGGCGATGGCCGCGCTCGCGCTGTCCTCGCACGCTCCGCCGGCCGTCGCCCAGAACCGCACGGGCGAGGATACGCAGAAGCTCGAAGCCATCGAAGTCACCGGTTCGCGCATCAAGCGCGCCGAGTCCGAAGGTCAGGAGCCGGTCGTCACCATCACGGCCGACGAAATCGCGAAGACAGGTCTCGCGTCGATCGGTGACATCATCCAGCAGCTTTCGGTGAGCGGCTCTTCGCTCAACACGAAATTCAATTCGGCCGGCAACTTCGGCTTCGCGCCGGACGGCTCGGGCGTCGGTTCCGGTTCGACGACCATCTCGTTGCGCAACCTCAACGCCAAACGCACGCTGATCCTCGTCGACGGTTTGCGCTGGGTGGATGAATCGTCCGCATCCGGCGTTTCGGCCGCGGTGGACTTGAACACGATTCCGGCCGGCATCGTCGAGCGCATCGAAATCCTTACCGATGGTGCGTCCGCGCTGTACGGTTCCGACGCGATCGCGGGCGTGATCAACATCATCACCAAGAAATCGCAGGACGGCGCCGCGCTCAACGTTTATTACGGCGATTATTCCGTCGGCGACGGCAAGACATACAACGGCGACATTTCCTTCGGCGCGAAGACCGATCGCTACAGCATGTTCGTCGACATCAGCCATTACAAGCAGAACGGCATCAGCTCGGCGGACTTCTCGCAAGCCAGCGCGGCGTGCATTCCGGGCACCGGACTCGCCAATTGCAGTTCGGCCACGCCGTTCACGCGTGTGCTGTTCGACACACCCGGCGGCACCGACTACAACGGCCTGTGCCCGGGCGGCTTCTGCAGCATCACCGCGAACGGCGGGGCGCCGTCGGGCGGCGTGCAGGATTTCCCGGATGGCTATCACCACTTCGGCACGGCCGATCGTTTCAACTTCGCGCCGTACAACCTTTTGCTGACGCCATCGGAGCGCACCGGCTTCTTCGGCCAGTTCGACTATAAATTCGCCGACAACGTGCATTGGTACGCGAAGGCCCTTTACAACACGCGCAAATCGACCAACCAGGCCGCGCCGGAACCGATCTTCCTCGGCCAGGCTTTCTGCTTCCTGATCGATCGCTGCTACACCGTCGGCGTCGACGCGACCAATCCGTACAACCCGTTCGGCTTCACGCTCGATCCGAACAGCCCGGACTTCGGTCTCGGCCGTCGTCCGATCGAAGGCGGTCCGCGCATCTTCAGCCAGAAAGTCGACACGCGTTATTTCGCGAGCGGCCTGACCGGCAATTTCGACGCGTGGAATCACGGCTTCAACTGGGACGTGAACGTCGTGCGCTCCGACAACGACGCCACGCAGGACGTCATCGGCACCTACAACATCGCGCACATCCAGGAAGCGCTCGGCCCGCTGTCTGCCTGCGAAGCCGATCCGAGTTGCGTTCCGCTGAACCTGTTCGGCGGACCGGGCACGATCACGCCGGCCATGCTCAACTACATCCAGTATCACGAGCACGACACGAGCCATCAGTCGCTCGGCGTGATCACCGCGAACATCTCCGGCGATCTCGTCCAGCTTCCCGCCGGTCCGCTCGACTTCGCGGCCGGTTACGAATACCGCGATCTGTCCGGCAACTATCAGCCCGATTCCGTCGTCGTCGCGGGCGACTCGAACGGCGTGCCGTCGAAGCCGACATCCGGCAGCTACAACGTCGACGAGTTCTACGTCGAATTGAATGTGCCTGTGCTCAGCGACATGGCGCTGGCGAAGCATTTCGATGTCAACGTCGCAACGCGCTATTCGGACTACTCCACCTTCGGCACCACTACCAACAGCAAGCTCGGCCTGCGCTGGCAAGTGGTCGACGACCTCACGTTCCGCGGTACGTATGCGCAAGGTTTCCGCGCGCCGTCGATCGGCGAACTGTTCGGCACGTTCTCGCGTTTCGACGCCACGCTCACCGATCCGTGCAATGCCGCCACCGGTCAACGCGCCATCAACTGCGCGGCGCTCGGCGTGCCGAACCCAGCGACGTTCGAACAGTCCAACTCGCAGATCTCCGTGCTCACCGGCGGCAACCGCAACCTGCAGCCTGAGAAGTCGCGCAACACGACCCTCGGCGCCGTGTACAGCCCGAGTTGGGCCGAGAACACGTCGTGGTCGCAGAAGGTCGATGTCGAACTGACCTACTACAACATCCGCGTGAGCAACGCGATCCAGGCGAAGGACGCGCAGACGCTGCTCGACCGCTGCGCCGACACGCTAGACGCCGTGTACTGCAGCGTGCAGTCGCGCAATGCCGCCGGTTATGTCGCGTTCCTCGACGACACGCTGGAAAACCTCGGCCGCGTGAAGACGAGCGGCGCCGACCTGACGCTGAACTGGATTGGCCCGGAAACCGGCTGGGGTCGCCCGGGCGCGAACTGGCAAACCACCTACGTCGACACCTACAAAGCGACCGACACCACCACCGGTCTGGCCGAACCGCAGTCGCCGGGCATCGAAGTCGACGACAGCGGCATTCCGCGCGTGCGTTCGACCGTTCGCCTGGACTGGCAGGTCGCCGCGTGGGACTTCGGCTACGCGTTCCGCTACATGTCGCGATTGACCGAGGATTGCCTCAGCGCGGCCGGCTTCCCGATCTGCAACGGACCCACGAGCGACAAATTCCCTGACGGCTCGCATAAGCTCGGTTCGGTCACGTATCAGGACGTGCGTGCGTCGTGGAAGACGCCGCTAGCCACGCCGCTGACCGTCTCGGCCGGCGTCAACAACGTGTGGGCGAAAGATCCGCCGATTTGCGTTTCCTGTTCACTGAACGGCTACGACGCATCGAACTACGACCTGCCGGGCCGCTTCTGGTACGTCGAGGCGAGCCTGCGCTTCTAACCACTAGATTCAATCGAATATCCAGGGCCGCCTCGCGCGGCCCTTTTCTTTTGCAGGTGTGACGCCGTTTCGCGGCCTCTTTTTTTTCTCTTGAAAAATACCTGCCTAGGACATAATATATGTCGCACCTATGAACATGACAGATAAAACCGCGTTCGGTTTTCTCCTGAACGACGTGACGCGTTTCCTGCGTAAGCAATTCGACCGCCGCGCCGTGCGCTTCGACCTCACCCGCGCGCAGTGGCGCGCGCTGAAGCGGATTTCGTACAGCGAAGGCATGAGCCAAAGCGAGCTCGCGGAAGAACTCGACATGGAACCGATCGCGATCGGTCGCGTCATCGATCGTCTGCAAAAAGCAGACTTCGTCGAACGCCGCGCCGATCCGGCCGATCGCCGCACGTGGCGATTGCATCTGACCAAGCGCGCACACGCCGTCGTCGACGACATGGAAAAGATTTCCAGCGAGCTCTTCAAGGAAGCGCAAAAAGGAATCGCGGCGTCGGAGATGAAATCGCTCATGTCGACGCTCGGATTGATGAAACAGAATCTGATTGCAATGGACGATATCGAGAAACGGCCATGACAGAAAACGACACCACACAAGCAGCCGTCGTCAAACCGCCGCGCAAGAAACGAAATCTCATTCTATGGATTGCCGGTCCCGCGATCGTGCTCGTCGTCGGCGCTTATTTTTACGTGACGTCGGGCCGCTTCGTTTCGACCGACAACGCCTACGTGCAAGCCGATCAGGTGAATGTCGCCTCGCAGGTGCCGGGCCGCGTCGTTGAAGTGCTGGTCCACGAAAACCAAGCGGTGAAGAAAGGCGATGTCCTCTTCAAGATCGATTCGCAGCCGCTCGAAATCGCCGTCGCGCGCAACGAAGCGCAACTCGATTCGATGCACAGCCTGCTTGACGCCGCGCGCGCCGGATTCCGTTCCGCGCAAGCCACGGTGAAATCCGCCGACGAAGCCCTGCGCGTGAACGAAGCGCAGTACAAACGCATGCAGGAATTGCGCACGCGCGGACTCGTCGCCGAAAAAGATGTCGACGATGCCGCCAACAATTTCGCGAACGCACGCGGCACGCGCGATTCGGACGTCGCGGCCGTCGCGAAAGCCGAAGGGCTGCTCGGCGGTTTGCCGACGACGCCCGACGAGAAACTCGCCGCGTACAAACTCACCGAAGTCCAACTCGCTCAGGCGAAGCTCGATCTCGAACACGCGACGGTCCGCGCGCCGATGGACGGCACGATCGGCAAACAGAATCTGCAGCCGGGCGATTTCCTCGCCATCGGTCAAGCCGCGATGCCGCTGATCGCGACGCAAGCAATGTGGGTCAACGCGAATTTCAAGGAAACCGAATTGACGAACGTTGTGATCGACCAACCCGCGACGGTCGAAGTCGACACGTATCCCGGCAAAAAATGGAAAGCGCACGTGTCGTCGATCAGTCCGGCATCCGGCGCCGAGTTTTCGATTCTCCCGCCGCAAAACGCAACGGGAAACTGGGTCAAGATCGTGCAGCGCATTCCGGTGCGTCTCGCCATCGACGACCAAGGCAAAGGCCCGATCCTGCGTGCGGGCATGAGTGCCATCGTCGAAATCGATACGGGACGTCAGAACTCGATCATCGGCCGCATCCAAGGCGGCAACGACGAAAGCAAACCGACACGCGTCGCGGAGACGGCACAGTAAGTCGCGATGAGCGCCGTTGTCGCCACGCATCGTGAAGTAGCCAATCGCGGATTGCTGGTCGTGTCCGTGATGCTTGCGACGTTGATGCAGGCGTTGGACACGACGATCGCGAACGTCGCGTTGCCGAACATGCAAGGTTCGCTGTCCGCGACGCAGGATCAGGCGTCGTGGGTGCTCACGTCGTACATCGTCGCCGCCGCGATCGCCACACCGGCCACGGGCTGGTTGTCGTCGGTGATGGGCCGCCGTCGTTTGTTGTTGATCGCGATCGGCGGATTCACCGTCGCGTCGGTTCTGTGCGGCATCGCCACCGACATCAACCAGATGGTGCTGTTCCGATTGCTGCAAGGTTTGTTCGGCGCATCGCTCGTACCGATTTCGCAATCGACACTTCTCGATGTTTTCCCGCGCGAAAAGCACGGCGCCGCGATGGCGATGTGGGGCATGGGCGTGATGATCGGCCCGATCCTCGGACCGCCGCTCGGCGGCTGGCTCACCGACACGTATAGCTGGCACTGGGTGTTTCTGATCAACGTGCCGATCGGCATTCTCGGTTTGATCGGCGTCGCCGCGAGCTTGCCGACCGACGAAACGAAACCGTCGCGTTTCGACTGGCGCGGATTCGGATTCCTCGCGATGGGCATCGGGGCCTTGCAGATGATGCTCGATCGCGGAGAACAGAAAGACTGGTTCGATTCCGTCGAGATTTGCACGGAAGGCGCGCTCGCATTTCTGGGATTCTATTTGTACGTCGTGCATTGGATGACGTCGGCCAAACCGTTCGTCAATCTTGGCTTGTTCAAGGATCGCAACTTCCTCGCCAGCAACGGTTTCATCTTCGTGCTCGGCGTCGTGCTGTTCGCGACGATGGCGCTGTTGCCGCCGTATCTGCAGAACCTGATGAACTATCCGGTCGTCACCACCGGGGTGCTGCTCGCGCCGCGCGGCGTCGGCACCTTGTTCGCGATGATGATGGTCGGCCGGCTTCTCGCACGCGGCGCGGACGCACGCGCACTCGCCGGCATCGGCATGGTGCTTACCGCGTATTCGCTGTGGCAGATGGTGCATTGGGGCATCGACGTGCCGCAATGGCGCATCATCGAATGCGGCATCGTCCAGGGTTTGGGACTGGGACTCGTATTCGTGCCGATTTCGACGATCGCCTATTCGACGTTGCCGATGAGTTCGCGCACAGAAGCCGCCGGCATCTTCAGTTTGATGCGCAACATCGGTTCGAGCGTTGGCATTTCCATCGTGATGACGCTGCTCTCGCGCGGCACGCAGATCAACCACGCCGAGCTCGCCGAACGCATCACGCCGTTCGACGCCCCGGCGTCGGTGTTGCATAGTCTGTCGACAACGACGGGCGTCGCGACGCTCAACGCCGAAGTCACGCGTCAGGCCTCCGCGATCGCGTTCCTCAACGATTTCCAAATGATGATGTGGATGACGATCATCTCGATCCCGCTCCTGTTGCTGCTGCGTCCGGTGCGGCACGCCGCCGCGCCCGCCATCGTGGCGGATCACTGATGCGCGACGTTCGCACGAGCATGAACGCACTCCCATCCGCGCCGCCGAAACGCAACGTGGACGAAATGCGCATTTACGGAATCAACGCGTGTCTGGCGATGTTCGCCAAGCGCCCGCATGATTTGCGTAAGGTCTATCTGCTCGAATCGCGACTCGGCGATCTGAAAACCGTGCTCGCGTGGTGCGTGCAACGCAAGCTCGGTTATCGCGTCGTGCAGAATCAGGATCTCGACAAGCTCACCGGCTCGCAACATCACGAAGGCGTGTGTTTCGACGTGCGCCGCAAGATGCCGCTCACGCTGTCGAACCTGCTGCAGATGATTCCGCGCGCGCCGCAGCCGGCGTTGTTGCTGTGGCTCGACGGCGTCGGCAATCCGCACAACGTCGGCGCGGTGTTGCGCAGCGCCGCGAACTTCGGCGCACACGGCGTCATCGTTTCGTCGGAAACCGCGAATGCGTTGTCCGGCGCAGCCTATCGCGTGGCCGAGGGCGGATTCGAAGCGATCGCGCTCGCGCAGATCGCGCCGAGCGAAGACGTGCTCACGCCGTTGCGCAACTTCGAGTTGCCGCTCATTGCGACAGTGGTGCGCGAAGGCGAATCGCTGTATTCGGCGAAGCTGCCGAAACGCAGCGTGCTCGCGCTCGGTGCGGAAGGCGAAGGACTCAAACGCAGCCTGATCGATCGCGCCGACCTGCACATCACCGTTCCCGGAACCGGCGCGGTGGAAAGTCTCAACGTCGCGGCAAGTGCGGCGGTGCTGCTTGGCGAATACTTCCGGCAACGTCAATTCGAGAATGCCCCGAGACCATCGCGCGGACGGTAATTCGTTCCGCCGCGCGGTGGCTCATCCTTCGATTATTTTTTCTCTGCTGCGAACGCACCCGGCGCGGAGCCGAAATCGCCGTCCGCGTCCGCCGCCATGTACGCGAATGCGGCGTACACCGCCACGTTCTGCGCGAGATCTTTCGGATCGATCTTGTCGAGCGTGTCGTTGGCGGTGTGGTGCCAGTCGAAATAACGCGTGCCGTCTTGCGTGAGATCGAGCACGGCCATGCCGGCTTCGCTCATCGCGCCGAAATCGCCGCCGTGCGCATGACCATTCGTGCCGCGTTCCACGCCGAGCGGCGAGAGCACTTGCATCATCTGATCGATCGCGCCCAACGCTTCGGGCTTCACTTGTGACGTGAGTCGCCACACTTTGCCGGAGCCGAAATCCGATTCGGCGCCGAGCACGAATTTCGTGACATCCTTTTTATGCGCCGCGCCAAATGCGTGGCCGCCGAACATGCCCGCTTCTTCATCGGCGAACGCGACGACACGAATGCTGCGCTTCGGATGCTGCGGCAACATCTGGACGAGATGCGCAGCACCGGCGGCGATCGCAACGCCGGCGCCGTCGTCGATCGCGCCGGTGCCCGGATCCCACGAATCGAGATGTCCGCCGATCACGACGGCTTCGTCGGGTTTTTCGCGGCCGGTCACTTCGGCGATCACATTCGCGCCGGTGTACGTTCCTTCGAGACCGCAATCCAGATCGAGTTTCACCGTCACCGGTTTGCCGCTGGCGAGCATGCGCTCGAGAAGATCCGCGTCGGGATTCGACATCGCCGCCGCCGGCACCGTCGGCGACTTGTCGTCGAAATGCGTCACGCCGGTGTGCGCGATGCGATCGCTGTCGGTACCTGCCGAGCGCAACAGAAATGCCTTCGCGCCCATTTTCGCCGCCGCTGCCGGTCCGTACGTGCGGCCGTTGGAGGCCGTGCCGTAATCGTGGCCGTCGCGATGCTGATGCATGCGGAAGCCGATGTATACAATTTTACCTTTTACTTTTGCTGCATCCGCGCTCTTGAGTTCGTCGTAGTCCTTGAACGCGACCACGTCGCCGGTGATGCCGCCTTTCGGTGTCGCCGGCGAATTTCCCAGCGCGAGGATGACCAGATTCTGCGGATACGGCGACACGATCGATGCATGCTCGCCGCGACGCACCCATTTGGGGAACGTCGCCGGTTCCGACCACACCTTGTCGAAGCCCATCGCCTTGAAACGCGCGGTGACCCAATTGCGCGCGCGCTGATCGTTCGCGCCGCCGGCGAGGCGTGGACCGATCTCGGTGGTCAAGCCTGCGACGAAGTCGTACGCCACGTTGTCGGTGAGTGCCTGGTCGCGCAATTTCTGTGCGGTCACGACCGAGTCGGGTGAGATATGCGTCAGATCCGCCGCCGCAGCGGTGCCGGCGATCAATGCGATGCAAGCTAGAAGCGATTTCACCGAAGGCTCCTTCGTTGGGATCGTCGATTATGCGCGCAGCGGCACGGAATACCCGTGCCGAAAGCGCGGTGTCGGCGTAAATCTGTTTGCGAACGGACTGCCTTTACGGCACGGATTTCTGCGACTTCAGGATGTCGCGGATTTCCTGCAGCAACACCACATCGGCCGCGGGCGCGGGCGGCGCATCGGCGGTTTTGCGAATGAGCCTGTTCATCACTTTCACGACAAGGAAAATCGCGATCGCGACGATGATGAACTGGATGATCGTGTTGAGGAACACGCCGTATTTGATGATCGCGCCGCCGGTGACGTTGCCTTTCGCGTCGACGACGGGCGCACCGATGCGAACCATCAAGTCGGAGAAGTCGATGCCGCCG
>DATBAU010000246.1:0-20421 GCA_036271355.1 Rudaea sp.
ATAGGTGCCGACGAGAATGCGTCGCTTCACTTCCGCGCCGAATCCTTCGGTGCGTGTGCGTGTATACAAATCGTCGAGCGATTTCGGTTCGGCGCAGCGATAGCCGAAACGCACGCCGTCGTAGCGCGCGAGATTGCTCGACGCTTCGGCGGGCGCGATCACGTAATACGCGGGAATCGCCAGCGCGGCGTGCGGCAGTTCGATGTCGATCAGCACCGCACCGAGTTTTTCGAGTTCGCGCAGTGCGGCGTGAACGTGCGTCGCAACACCGTTTTCGACGCCTTCGCCGAAATAGTTCTTCGCGACGCCGATGCGAACGCCGCGCAACGGATGTTCAAGTGCGCCAACATAATCGTCGATCGGACGATTCGCGCTCGTCGCGTCGCGCGAATCGTGTCCGGCCATCGCGGCGAAGACGTGGGCGCAATCGTCGGCGCTGCGCGCGAGGACGCCGCCGCAATCCAGACTCGATGCGAACGCGATCATGCCGAAGCGCGACACGCGGCCGTATGTCGGCTTCAATCCGGTGATGCCGCAAAACGCGGCGGGCTGACGAATCGATCCGCCCGTGTCGGTGCCTGTCGCGAACGGCACGATGCCGGCGGCGACCGCGGCAGCCGATCCGCCCGACGATCCGCCCGGCACACGCGTTCGATCCCACGGATTGCGAACGGCGCCGAAATGGCTGTTCTCGTTCGACGAGCCCATCGCGAACTCGTCCATGTTCGTCTTGCCGATGCAGACCGCGCCGGACGCCGCAAGTTTGTCGACGACGGTCGCGTCGTACGGCGGCACGAAATGTTCGAGCATGCGCGACGCGCACGTCGTGCGGATTCCGTCGGTGCAGAAAATATCCTTGTGCGCGAACGGAATGCCGGCGAGCAACGACGATGATTCGACTGGCGCGCGAATCGTCGCCGTTTCGTCCAGCGTGATGAACGCGTTCAAATCCGCGTGCGTTTTCGCAGCCGCGAGCGCTTGCCCGGCGAGTTCCTTCGCGGAAACGCGCCGCGCACGGATGTCCTGCGCGATCTGCGCAATGCTCCGGACCATTACCGCTACTCGATGACTTTTGGAACGAGGTACAAGCCGCCGCGCGATTCCGGCGCGAGCGCGAGGAATGCATCGGCGCGATCGGACTCGGTGACCGTATCGTCGCGCAGCGCGAGCGCCGGTTCGTGTGGATGCGCGAGAGGCTCGACGCCGTCGAGATCGGCCTTCTGCAACGCGCCGACCGTACGCAGCACGCCGTCGAGTTCGGCGGCCACGGACGCCACCTGCGCATCGTCCACCGACAGGCGGGCAAGGTGGGCGATACAGCGCACGGTGGCAGCGTCGATGGACATCGCGGAAAGGCGGCAAGCGCGTGGCGAAACGAGGCTCCGACCTTATCACACCGATGCCGCCGCACAGCCTCATCTTCGCCACTTTTCGATCGCAAGCTGCTTGCGGCCCACCGCGCTCTTAACGGCATTTTTCCTTGCTTCGCGCGGGGTCGGTTACTACACTGTCGCGCTTTTCGCGTCGTTGCCTGGCCGCCGCGCGGCTCCACCCATTGCACGGGATTCATCGCTCCATGTTTGGCTTAGGCAGATTCTTCTCCAACGATCTTTCCATCGACCTCGGCACCGCCAACACGCTCATTTATGTGCGCGGTCAGGGCATCGTGTTGAACGAACCGTCGGTCGTTTCCATTCGACAGGATCGCGGCCCGGGTGGCCCGCGTTCGGTCGCCGCGGTCGGCAGCGATGCCAAACGCATGCTCGGCCGCACGCCGGGAAACATCGTTACCGTGCGTCCGCTCAAAGATGGGGTCATCGCGGATTTCTCGATGACCGAAGAAATGCTCAAACAGTTCATCAAACGCGTGCATCGCTCGCGGCTTTTCCGACCGAGTCCGCGCGTGCTGGTATGCGTACCGTGCGGTTCGACGCAGGTAGAGCGCCGCGCGATCAAAGAATCGGCCGAATCGGCCGGCGCGCGCGATGTTTTCCTGATCGAGGAACCGATGGCCGCAGCGATCGGCGCCGGCATTCCGGTGCACGAAGCGCGCGGTTCGATGGTGCTCGATATCGGCGGTGGCACGTCGGAAGTGGCCGTGATTTCGCTCAACGGTATCGTCTATTCGGCGTCGGTTCGTGTCGGCGGCGATCGTTTCGACGAAGCGATCATCAACTACGTGCGTCGCAACCACGGCACACTGATCGGCGAAGCGACGGCCGAGCGCATCAAGATGGAAATCGGTTGTGCATTCCCGCAATCGGAAGTGAAGGAAATCACGATTTCCGGGCGCAATCTCGCCGAAGGCGTGCCGCGCAATGTCACGATCAATTCCAATGAAATCCTCGAAGCGCTGCACGAACCGTTGCAGGGCATCGTCAGCGCGGTGAAATCGGCGCTGGAACAGACACCGCCGGAACTGTGTTCCGACGTGGCCGAGCGCGGCATCGTCCTGACCGGCGGCGGCGCGTTGCTGTGCGATCTGGACCGTCTGATCTCGGAGGAAACCGGCCTGCACGTTCACGTGGCGGACGATCCGCTGACCTGCGTGGCGCGCGGCGGCGGACGGGCACTGGAGCTGATCGATCAGCACGGTAGCGATTTCTTCGCGCAGGAATAACCGGCGTTACCGACACAAGGGTACGGGATCAGCGTTTATCATGGCGCTTGGCCGTCCGTGCGTAACCTATCCCTTGATTCCGGTTTTTCCGTGGCGCTAGCTAGCAACGAAACCGCACCGCTTTTCTCGCCGGGCACGTCGAGCACGTTGCGGCTGATCGCGTATCTGGCCGTGACGATCGTGCTGATGGTCACCGATCATCGCAACGAATATCTCACGCGCATTCGCTGGGGATTGAGCGCCGCGATCGAACCGATGTATCGCATCGCCGCGTGGCCGTCGCAGGTCGCGCGCAAGGCGAGTCTCGCGCTCACCGATCGCGAAGAACTCACGCAACGCAACGAAGACTTGAGCCAGCAACTTCTGCTCGCGCAAGCGCGGCTGAATCGTTTGAGCGAACTGAAAGACGAAAACCAGCGCCTGCAAGAACTGCTCGACGTGCAGCGCAGTCTCGGTCTCGGCGTGCAGCTCGCGAAGATCATCGATGTCGATACCGATCCGGCGCGTCATCGCATCATCATCAATGCCGGCGCGCGGCAGAACGTGCAGATCGGACAAGCGGTGCTCGATGCGCGCGGCGTGATGGGACAGATCGTCGAAGTATTGCCGAACACCTCGACGGTGTTGCTCATCACCGACGCGTCGCATGCGTTGCCCGTGACGATCGAACGCACCGGCATGCGCGTGATCGCGCGCGGCGGCGGCGCGCTCGACAAACTCGAATTGCCGAACGTGCCGATCAGCGCCGATGTGAAAGTCGGCGACAAGCTGATCACCTCGGGTTTGGGCGGACATTTTCCGGCGGGATTTCCGGTCGGTGAAATCCGCTCGATCAGCAACGACGCGAGCGGCATGTTTTCAGCAGCGGATGCGAAACCGACCGCCGCGCTCGATCGCAGCGGCGAAGTGCTGATCCTGCAACCGCTGCCCGATCCGATCGGTCCACCCGCGCCCGCACCGACGGAAGGGCCGCCGGCGAATCTCGCGCCCACCGCGCAGGCGGCGAAACCATGAATCGCGTACGCGCCAACGCGTGGCTGTTCTGGGGCAGCATTCTGCTTTGCTACCTGCTGCAGCTCATGCCGTTGCCGCAAGCGCTGCTGCCGATGAAACCGTACTGGATGGCGCTAGTCTTCGCTTATTGGGCGCTCGAGTCGCCTGAGCGCGTGAGCCTGGGTCTCGCCTTCGTGCTCGGCCTGTTCAGCGACGCGCTCGACATCGTACTGCTCGGCGAGCACGCGATGCGGCTTTGTATACTTTGCTTTATCCTGCTGCGCTTTCGTTCGCGCCTGCGCTTCTTCCCGATGTGGCAGCAAACGCTCGCCATCTTCGCGCTGCTGCTTAACGACCACATCGTGCTGCTCATGGTGCACGCCTGCGCCGGCGATCCCGCGCCCTCGCCGACGTTCTGGATCGAACCGTTTACCGGCGCGGTGGCGTGGCCATGGATGTTCCTTCTGCTGGACGACCTGCGCGCCCGCGTGCGCGCCACCGACTCGTAACGTGCACGCGTGAACAAAAAGCTCGACAGCAATCCGCGCAATCGCATTCG
The DNA here is from genome assembly GCA_036271355.1 of Rudaea sp. Classification (GTDB taxonomy): domain Bacteria; phylum Pseudomonadota; class Gammaproteobacteria; order Xanthomonadales; family Rhodanobacteraceae; genus Rudaea. The sequence continues at coordinate 4,173 of DATBAU010000246.1, forward strand.
CGACGTGCAACGCGAAGCGACGGCGTTCCGCACGCGCGCGATCGTCGGATTTCTGATCATCTTCATCTGCCTCGGCATTCTCGCGATGCGGTTCGCCTTCCTGCAGATCGACCGTCACGACGAATTCAGCGCGCGCTCGGATCAGAACCGCATTTCGATCCGCAGCATCCCGCCGACGCGCGGACTCATCTACGACCGCAATGGCGTGCCGCTCGCGGAAAACACGGCGGCGTTTCGTCTGGAAGTTGTGCCCGACGATGTCGTGGACATGAAAAAAACACTCGCCCAACTCGGCGACGTGATCGCGCTTTCCGACGATGACATCGAACGCTTCGACGCGCTCCGCAAAACAAAGCATTCGTTCGACAGCATCATCCTGCGCTTCAAATTGTCCGAAGACGAAATCGCGCGTTTCTCGACGCAGCGCTGGCGTTTTCCCGGCGTCGACGTGGTGCCGTACCTGACGCGCGCGTATCCGCTCGGCGAAGAATTCGCGCACGTCGTGGGTTACGTCGGCCGCATCGATGTCAACGACGCGCAGACGCTCGACGCCGCTCGCTACGACGGCACCACGCACATCGGCAAGACCGGCGTCGAGCGCAAATACGAAGACGAATTGCACGGCGAACCGGGGTTCGAGGAAGTCGAAGTCAACGTCAACAAAAAAGAAATCCGCAAGATCCGCCGCGTGCCGCCGACGCCGGGGAAAAATCTTTATCTGACCATCGATGCGCGTCTGCAGAAGGCGACCGAAGACGCGTTCGAAGGCCGCGCCGGATCGGCGGTCGCGATAGATCCGCGCAACGGCGAAGTGCTGGCGATGGTCAGCGTGCCGAGCTTCGATCCGAATCTGTTCGTCAACGGCATCGGCCGCGTGGATTACGCGACGCTGCTCAACGCGCCCGAAAAGCCACTGCTCAATCGCGCGATTTCCGCCAACTACACGCCGGGTTCGACGGTGAAACCGTATCTGGGTCTCGGCGGACTGGAGTTGGGTTTGCGCAAACCGTCGGACACGGTGTTGTCGGTCGGCGAGTTTTTCATTCCCGGTCAATCGCGCGGTTATCGCGACGACAAGAAAGGCGGTCACGGGCGTGTCGATCTCGTGCAGGCGATCGCGCAATCGGTCAACACGTATTTCTACTCGCTCGCGTACGACATGCGCATCGACCGCTTTTCGGACTGGATGGGCAAATTCGGATTCGGACGGCCGACGGGCATCGATCTGGTTGGCGAAACATCCGGTGTGCTGCCGTCGCAACAATGGAAGCGCGCGCGCATGAATCAGCCGTGGTATCCGGGCGAAACGGTGATTGCCGGCATCGGCCAGGGTTATTGGGTGATCACGCCGATCCAGCTCGCCGTCGCAGACGCGATGATGGCCGCGCGCGGCGTGCGCCATGTGCCTCATTTGCTGCGCGCCGAACAAAGCGGCATCAACACCGAAGCCGAACTCATTCCGCTGGCGCCGGCGGCGCCGAGCATCATCCGCAATTCGGAAAACTGGGAACCGGTGTTGCAGGGCATGATCGCGGTGGTCAACGGCGGCGGCACCGCGAATGGACTGGGCAAGGATTTCCCGTATGTCATCGCCGGCAAGACCGGCACCGCCGAGCGCTTTTCGCGCACGGACGAATCGTGGACGAACATCATGAGCGTGGCGGTCGAACGCCATCAAGTTTTGTTCGAGGCGTTCACGCCGGCGGACGATGCGCGCATCGCCGTGATCGCCGCGCTCGAAGCCGGACACACCGGCGCGCACGACGCGGCGCCGATCGCGCGCAAGGTCCTCGACGAGTGGTTGAAGGATGATGACGACAAAGGTGCGCCGGAAAAAGGTGTTGTCGCGAAATGAGCGCGCAGATCGCCTGGCGCTTACGTTCGTGGCTGGTGCGCAGCATTCGCGAACCGTTCCTCGATCCGTACCTGCTCGGCGCGCTCGTTTTGCTCGCCGTCATCGGACTCACGACGCTGTACAGCGCGAGCGATCTCGATCGTCATCTCGTGCTCGGACAAGCGCTGCGCTTCCTGCTCGGCGGCGTGCTGATGTTGTTGATCGCGCGCGTACCGCCTCAGCTTTGGCGCAACTGGACGCCGTGGTTGTATCTGGCGAGTCTTGTTTTGCTCATCGCGGTCGCGTTGCTCGGACAGGGACGCGGCGCGAATCGCTGGCTCAATCTCGGCGTGATGCGGTTTCAGCCATCTGAATTGGTGAAGCTGACGTTGCCGATGATGGTCGCGTGGTTCCTGCACGCGCGCGAATTGCCGCCGCGCTGGCTGACACTCGTGATGGTCGCGGTGCTGATCGCGGTGCCGGCTTGGTTGATCGCCAGACAGCCCGATCTCGGCACCGCGCTGCTCGTCGCGGCGAGCGGTGTGTTCGCTATTTTCCTTGCGGGTCTGGCGTGGTGGCGCATCGGACTCGTACTCGCCGCGGGCGCGGGCGCTGCTCCGCTCGCGTGGCATTTCATGCACGAATACCAGCGCAATCGATTGCGCATGTTCCTCGATCCGGAATCTGATCCGCTCGGCAACGGGTGGCACATCATCCAGTCCGAAATCGCGGTCGGTTCCGGCGGATGGTTCGGCAAAGGCTGGCATCACGGCACGCAGTCGCAACTGGAATTCCTGCCGGAACACAACACGGATTTCATCTTCGCGGTGTTTTCCGAGGAATGGGGATTGATCGGAATTCTTTGCCTGCTCGCGCTGTATCTGTTCATCGTCGGACGCGGGCTCATGATCGCGGCGAACGCGCGCGACGTTTATTCGCGCCTGCTAGCCGGGTCGATCAGCATGGCGTTTTTCGTCTACGTGATGGTGAACGGCGGCATGATCACGGGCTTGCTGCCCGTGGTCGGCGTTCCGCTGCCGCTGGTGAGTTACGGCGGCACGTCGGCGGTGTCGCTGCTCGCGGGTTTCGGCATGCTGATGTCGATCCATGCGCATCGCAAACTTTCGTCAAGGTAGCCTTGATGCCGATCATGCTACGCTTGGATTCGTCCCGTCGGCCGCGTCCGTTTTCGATGCAAAAGTTTGCTTTTTTTACTTTTAGCATTTGTGCATTTGTAGATATTGCCGCGGCGCAGCCCGCGGTTCGAGCGCCCCTCCCCGATCCTGAAATCATTGTCGCCGACGAACAGAAGTTCGCCGACGCGCTGGCCGCGCGCAGCAATCTGAAGCCCAGCGACATCATGGCCATGCTGGCCAAGGCGAAATACCAGCAGAGCGTGATCGACACGATGACGCGTCCGGCCGAAGCCAAACCGTGGAAGGACTATCGGCCGATCTTCGTCAACGATCGCCGCATTAACGACGGCATCGCTTTCTACCGCGAAAACCGCGAACTGCTCGAACGCGTCGAAACGACGTTCGGTGTGCCGGCGCCGATCGTGGTCGCCATTCTCGGTGTTGAAACGAATTACGGGCATACGCCGACGCGGTATCGCGTGCTCGATGCGTTGACCACGCTCGCTTTCTACTATCCGCCGCGCGCGGAGTTCTTCAAGAGCGAACTCGCGCAATTGTTCCTGCTGCACAGCGACAGCTTTCCGTACGAGATCGACAACCTGATGGGCTCGTACGCCGGCGCGATGGGCTGGGGACAGTTCATGCCGTCGAGCATCGCGCAGTTCGCGCGCGACGGCGACGGCGACGGAAAAATCGACTTGTGGAATTCGCTGCCGGACGTTTGCCAGAGCGTCGCGAATTATTTCGTCGCGCACGGATGGGAAAAAGACGGGCCGGTCGCGCTGCCCGCGACGGTGGCCGAGAACGCGCGCAAGATCGAACCTTCCGGACTTGCGCCGGTGTATCCGCTGCAGCAATTGCAGGAATGGGGATACTCGGTTTCCGACAAGAAACTGGATCCGATGCGGCCGGCGACGTTGCTCGAAGTCGAAGGCGCGAACGGTCCGGAATACTGGATCGTGTTCGAGAATTTCTACGTGATCTCGCGCTACAACAAAAGTCCGTTGTACAGCCTGGCGGCGTTCCAGTTGAGCCAGGCGATCGGCGCGGCGGCATCGGGGCAATGAGGATTCGCGTCGCCGTCGCGTGCGTGGCGATGGCGTCGCTCGCGGGCTGTTTCCATCACACGCCGACGACGACGCGGCCATCGACTGCGCCGACATCGCAAGCGTCGACAACGACCAAACGATCCACACCGCAGCCGGGTCGCTACGCCGACGAAAACGATTCGACGCCGAGCGGTCCGCCGCCGGATCTGAGCAAGATTCCCGAACCGGTGCCGAAGAACGAACCGAAATCGCAGTACGGCAACAAGTCGCCGTACGACGTGCTCGGCGAAACCTATAAAGTGCTGCCGTCGTGCGCCGGCTACGTCGAGCGCGGGCTGGCGTCGTGGTACGGCAATAAATTCCACGGCTACATGACGTCGAACTTCGAGAAGTACGACATGTACGCCTACACCGCCGCGAACAAGACGTTGCCGCTGCCGTGCTACGTTCGCGTGACGAATCTCGAGAACGGCAAAAGCGCGATCGTGCGCGTCAACGACCGCGGACCGTTCGCGCCGAATCGCATCGTCGATCTGTCGTATGTCGCGGCAGTGAAACTCGGCGTGTGGCCGAAAGGCACGGCGATGGTCGAGGTACGCAGCATCGATCCGGATCATCCCCAAAGGAATCAGCCCGAAAGGAATCAGCCCGAACGCATCCAGCCGGATCCGAAACGAGAATCCACGCGCGGGACGGTGGTCTCCGGCGCGCCACAAAAAACACCGAAACCCGCGCTATACCTGCAAGTCGGTGCCTTCTCGGATGCGGGCAACGCGGAACGCGCGGCGAATCAGGTGCGCGCGGCGAAACTCGGCGACGTGCGGATTGTCGAATCGACGATCAACGGAAAACCGCTGCGGCGCGTGCGGCTCGGACCGCTACGCGATGCGGACGAAGCGGATCGCCTCACACCGAAATTGCGCAATCTGGGATTGGGCGAACCGCGTGTCGCGGTCGATTAAGTCACGCTCGATTAGAATAGCCGCTCGAAAACTTTCAGCTTCATAGAACTGGATCACTGATGACTCTTTTTTCTCGTCTCGCCCTCGCTGGATTGTTGTCGTTGTCGCTCGCCGCTCCCGTCTTCGCCGCGCGCACGCACGCGAAGCCGAAACCGCAACAGCCCTCGGATACGTCTCAGCAACAACCCGCCGCACAACCAACGCCAGCCGCGCCGGCGAATCCCGATCTGCCGACACCCAATGCGATGCCGAAGCCGGGCCCGGGGGCGCTCAACGTGCCCGTTCCGCCGCCGCCGCAGCTTGATGCGAAAAGCTGGGTGCTGATGGATTACGCGACGGGGCAGATCCTCGCATCGGCGAACGAGAACGATCGCGTCGAACCGGCATCGATCACGAAAGTGATGACGGCGTATGTCGTCTCGGCCGAACTCGCAGCCGGCAAGGTCAAGCTGGACGATCAGGTGTTCATCAGCGAAAACGCGTGGCGCGGCGGCGGCGCGGGCACGGATGGATCGACGACGTTCCTCGCCGTGAACTCGAAAGTGGCGCTGAAGGATTTGCTGTACGGAATGATCATCCAGTCCGGCAACGACGCGGCGATCGCGCTCGCCGAGCACGTCGCCGGATCCGAGCAGACGTTCGCGGAACTGATGAATCAGTACGCGCAAAAACTCGGCATGACGGGTACGCATTACGCGAACGCATCAGGATTGCCCGATCCGAATCACTATTCGACGGCGCACGACATCGCCCTGCTCGCGCGCGCGACGATCCACGACTTTCCGGACGACTACAAGATTTACGCGATTAAGGAATTCGAGTGGAACGGCATCACGCAGCACAACCGCAACACGCTGTTGTGGCGCGATCCATCGGTCGACGGCATCAAGACCGGTCACACCAAGGAAGCGGGCTTTTGTCTGACTACGTCCGCCAAACGCGGCGATCAGCGGCTTGTCGCCGTCGTCATGGGCGTGGGCAGCGACAAACAGCGCGCCGACGACAACCAGACACTGCTCAACTACGGTTTCCGCTTTTTCGAAACACACAAGCTGTACGACGCGAACAAGCCGCTGGCGACGCCGGAGTTGTGGAAAGGCGCGCAGAACACGATGCCGATCGGCGTCGCGGACGATGTCATCGTGACGGTGCCGCGCGGCCGCTACAACGATCTGAAAGCGACGATGGAAATGCCGGGTCGCTTGATCGCGCCGTATCAGAAGGGCCAGAAAATCGGCGCGGTGAAAGTCGCGCTCGACGGTAAGCCGCTGGTCGAACGTCCGCTCGTGTCGCTCGACGACGAAGCCGAAGCCGGCTTCTGGGGGCGCATGTCCGATGGCATCATGTTATGGTGGAAAGGCGACGCCAAGAGTGACGTATCGGCACTGCCAAACACGAAATGAAATCGCTCGACGACCTGCAACCGCAGAAACCGGACCAGGGTTTCCAGTTCCCCGGCGCCTTCGAGATCACCGCCATCGGAAAAGCCGATGCCGGACTCGAAGCGCGAGTTCCCGAGATCCTCGTCGGGATCGGGCTCGCTGTCATGAACGGCAGCGAGCGCGTGCGGCCATCCAGCGAAGGACACTATGTCTCGATCAGCGTGACGTTCACGTGCCCGTCGCGCGAGAAATACGAGGCGGCCCACGCGGCGCTTCGCTCCGACCCGGATATCCGCTGGACGCTTTGATCGTTATTCGCCGCCAATCGGCGTCGCCGCGCTTGATATTTCAACCTTTGGACAGCATCAACGGCTTCCCGGCCCGGAAATTTGGATGTCAGCTCCGTCCGCTCCCACGAAATTGATCGTTCGACGCTTTGCGGGTTTCCGTCCGTACGAGCCGATGTGGCGCGCGATGCAGACGTTCACGGACACGCGCGACGAATCCACGCCCGATGAACTCTGGGTTCTGCAGCACGAGCCCGTCTTCACGCTTGGCCAAGCCGGCAAATGGGAACATGTGCTGATGCCCGGCAATATTCCCGTCGTTCCCGTCGATCGCGGCGGTCAGGTCACCTACCACGGGCCGGGCCAGATCGTGGCGTATCCGTTGATCGACATCCGCCGCGCGAAAATCGGCGTTCGCGAATTCGTGAACCGGATCGAGCAATCGCTCATTGATACCTTGGACACGTGGAACATCGTGGCCGTCCGAAAAGACGGCGCGCCGGGCGTGTATGTCGATGGTGCGAAAGTCGCCGCGCTCGGGCTGCGCGTGAGACGCGGCTGTACGTTCCACGGATTGGCTTTCAACGTGAACATGGACCTCGAACCGTTCCATCGCATCAACCCCTGCGGCTTTCAGGGTTTGCAGGTCACGCAGGTCATGGATATGGGGGGGCCGTCGTCCCTCTCGGACGTGGAAGACGTCCTTATCGGCCATCTCGCCCGTCAGTTCGAAATGACACCCGAATTCGCACTCGAATCGATGACTTCCGACGCTGGTCACGCCGCGCAGCCTGCGATAGCCTGACGCCATGAGTTCCATGCCCGATAAAATCATTCCGATCGCCGTCGTCGAGCCGTCTGTCCTTGGCGTGAAACAACTCGGCGAAGACAAGATCGCGCGCAATCGCGCCGGCTTCGACAGCGATGTGCCGATCCTGCGCAAACCGAACTGGATTCGCGTGCGCATTCCGGCGGGCAATGCGGTCGCGAAACTCAAATCGAAGTTGCGCGCGAATCGTCTGGTCACGGTTTGCGAAGAAGCGTCGTGTCCGAACATCCACGAATGTTTCGGCAAAGGCACCGCGACGTTCATGATCCTCGGCGAAGTGTGCACGCGGCGCTGTTCGTTCTGCGACGTCGCGCACGGCCGTCCGAAACCGCCCGACGCCGACGAACCGCGCCACCTTGCCGAAACGATTCGCGACATGGCGTTGCGTTATGTCGTCATCACGTCGGTGGATCGCGACGATCTGCGCGACGGCGGTGCCAGCCATTTCGCGGAATCCATCCGCGAAGTGCGCAAGGAAAATCCGACCATCAAGATCGAAATCCTCACGCCGGATTTCCGTGGCAAGGGACGCATGGAACGCGCGCTCGAACAACTCGCGCTGTCGCCGCCGGATGTGTTCAACCACAATCTGGAAACCGTGCGCGAGTTGTATCCGAACGTGCGGCCCGGCGCGGATTACGACTGGTCGCTCGATCTTTTACAAAAATTCAAGGAACAGCATCCGGCGATTCCGACCAAATCCGGCATCATGCTGGGCCTGGGCGAAACGCTCGAACAGGTGCACGGCGCATTGAACGATTTGCGCTCGCACAAGGTCGATATGGTAACGATCGGTCAGTATCTGCAGCCCACCGCGCACCATCACCCGGTGTTGCGTTACTGGACTCCGGAAGAATTCAACGCATTGGCAGACTACGGCCACGCACTGGGCTTCACGCACGTCGCGTCGGGACCGCTGGTACGTTCCTCGTACCACGCCGACCAGATGGCGCACGAAGCCGGCTACGTGTCCGATAGTGACATAAGGTGACTATGAAAAATCGCGCGCTGTTCTCGTTCAACGTTCGCCGGCTGAGTTCGTTCTCGGCGGCGCTCCTGCTCGCCTTCGCGGCGTCGGGTTTCGCCACGCCGGCCAAGCAGGACAACCTGCTGCTCAAACCTACGCCGGAACAGGCGCAGGCGGCGATCGAGGCGGCGAACATCCTCACGCATTTTCATTACAAAGCCGAACCCTTCGACGCGAAGATGTCCGAACAGGTTTTCGATCGCTATTTCGATTCACTCGACGCCGACCGTCTGTTCTTCACGCAGTCGGACATCGACAAATTCAAAGGCGACCGCGACAAGCTCGGCGACGACATCATGGGTCAGGATCTCGCGCTGCCGTTCGCCGTGTTCAATCTGTACGAACAGCGCGTCTCCGAGCGCACCGCGTACGCGCGCGAGCAACTGAAAAAGAATTTCGATTTCACCAAGGACGAGAGCTACAACTTCCAGCGCGAAAAAGCGCCGTGGCCGAAAACGCAGGCCGAACTCGATGATCTCTGGCGCCAGCGCGTCAAAAACGATTGGCTGCGCCTCAAGCTCGCCGGCGAGAAAGACGCGAAGATCCGCACCGTGCTCGACAAGCGTTACGCGACGTATCTCGATCGCATCCATCAGCTCAATAGCGAGGACGTGTTCCAGACGTTCATGAACGCGTACGCGATGTCGATCGATCCGCACACGAATTATCTCGGCCCTCGCGCGAGCGAGAATTTCGACATCTCGATGCGCTTGTCGCTCGAAGGCATCGGCGCCGTGCTCACGCGCGACGACGACTACACGGCGATTCGCGAAATCGTGCCGGGCGGTCCGGCGGCGTTGTCGGGCAAGTTCAAAGTGGGCGATCGCATCGTCGGTGTCGGTCAGGGCGATTCGGGCCAAGTCACCGATGTCGTCGGCTGGCGTCTCGATGATGTCGTCGATCTTATCCGCGGCCAGAAAGACACGTCGGTTCGCCTCGAGGTGTTGCCGGCCGATGCCGGTCCGGATGGAAAACACCAGACCATCGCGCTCGTGCGCAAGAAAGTCAGCATCGAAGAACAGGCCGCGAAAAGTTCGGTGATCAACATCAAGAACGGTGCGACCGCGCACAAGATCGGCGTGATTTCGCTGCCGACCTTTTACGAAGATTTCGACGCGCGCCGCCGCGGCGACAAGGATTACAAGAGCGCCACGCGCGACGTCGCGAAACAGATCGCGGAACTGAAAAAGCAGAACGTCGACGGCATTCTCGTCGACCTGCGCAACAACGGTGGCGGCTCGCTTTCCGAAGCGATCGACCTCACCGGATTGTTCGTCGGCAAAGGTCCGGTGGTGCAGGTACGCAACGCCAGCGGCCGCATCGAGGAAGGCCGCAACCTGCGTACGGAAATGGCGTGGGACGGTCCGCTCGCGGTCGTGGTGAATCGCAATTCGGCGTCCGCGTCGGAGATTTTCGCCGCTGCGATCCAGGATTACGGTCGTGGCCTCATCATCGGCGAACCGACATACGGCAAAGGCACCGTGCAGAATCTGGTGGATCTCGATCAACTCAAGCAAAACGAAAAACCGACGCTCGGCGAATTGAAGATGACGATCCAGCAATTCTTCCGCGTCGACGGCGGCTCGACGCAGCTTCGCGGCGTGTCGCCGGACATCGCGTTCCCGATCACCGCCGACTTCGATCAGAATGGCGAGCAGATCAACGAGAATGCGCTGGCGTGGTCGTCGATCCATCCGGCCAGTTACGCGCCGACGTCGGATCTCAAATCGATCGTGCCGACGCTTGTGCAGATGCACACCGAGCGCGCGACGAATGACAAAGCGTGGCAGGCGTTCCAGGCCGACGTGGCCGACTATCGCAAACTGCGCAAGGACAATTCGATTTCGCTCAACGAACAAGTGCGCCGTCAGGAACGCACGGATCAGGACGAGAAGTGTCACGAACGCCATCCGGATCGCAACTGCGGTGGCAGCACGGATGCGGCTGGTTTGGCGAAGGGCGGAAAGCGGGCCGATCCCGACAACGCGAACTCCGTTGCCGTCGATACCAAGGCGGACAAGAAGCTGCCGCTAAGTACCGAAAACGACAACGCGACCAAACCGGCAACCGTCGCGAAATCGCCCGATGTCAATCAGAAAGCGGGCGACGAAGATTCGCGTCAGGATGACGGTCTGCAAGCCGATGAGCGCAGCCTGAAAGCCGAACTGGCGCAAGAAAAGAAGCGCAAGGACGAAAAGGATGTCGTGCTCGACGAAGCGGCGCACATTCTGGCCGACGAAGTCGATCTGATCCGCAACGACACGAAGATTGCCGCGCGCGTGCTGCCGCATCAGCCGCTGCACGTCATCGACTAGAGCGAAAGCCCGCCGCCGCGATTTGGGCACATCGCGGCGGCGGATTCTTCACACGTTGCGGCGCACCGCCTCCTGCGGCGACCCGTAACGCGTCTTGACCAATGCAAACAACGTGCGCAAACCCTGTGCTTCCCCGCCAGCGGGCCTTCCAGGCCGATCAGCGTCGTTCCATGCGTACGTATCCAGATGCATCCAGGGCGTGGTTTCGGGCACGAATCGCTGCAGGAACAGCGCGGCGGTGATCGCGCCGGCCAATCGTGAACTGCCGGCATTCACCATATCGGCGATGCGCGAATCGAGCATGCTTAGGTAAGGCGCCCACAGCGGCATGCGCCACATCGGGTCCTGTTCGCGCGCGCTGGCGTTGTTCGCGAGCATCGCGAGTTCATCGCGGTTGGTGAACAGCGCCGGCAAATCCGGCCCCAAACCCACACGCGCCGCGCCCGTGAGCGTGGCGAAATCGATGATGAGATCGGGCTTGTCTTCGACTGCATAGGTGATCGCATCGCACAACACGAGGCGGCCTTCCGCATCGGTGTTGTCGACTTCGATGGTGATGCCCGCGCGCGTCGTGATCACTTCACCCGGCCGATACGCGTTGCCGCCGATCGAATTCTCGACGGCCGGCACGAGCAACGTGAGCCGCACCGGCAACTTCGCTAGCATGATGAGTCCGGCCAGCGCGATTGCATGCGCGGCGCCGCCCATATCCTTTTTCATCCAGCGCATACCGTCGCTGGATTTCATGTCGAGACCACCGGTATCGAAACACACGCCTTTGCCGATCACGGTCAGGTGCGGATGTTTCGCTTTGCCCCAGCGCAGTTCGATCAGTCGCGGATCGCGATGACTCGCGCGTCCGACGGTGTGAATGCTGGGAAAATTCGATTTCAGCAATTGCGCGCCGACGAATTCGCGGAACGTCGCATCGTGTTCGTTGGCGAGCGTTTTGATCTGCGCCGAAAGATGTTGCGGACCCATGTCTTCCGTCGGCGTGTTGACCAGATCGCGCACCGTCGTGATGGCGCGCAATACCGGTTCGACGGCGGCCAATGTCGCGCGATCGACGAGCAATGTCGCCGCTTCGCGCGGCGCTTTTTTATAGCGCGTGAATCGATACGCGCCAACGCCCCAACTGTAGGCGGCGAGTTGCGGATCGAGCGGCACACTGTCGTCGGCCAGACGATACAGGCCGGCAGGCAACGTCATCGGCAGCGACGACAGGACGTAACGATCGTTGCGATCGCCGACGCCGACGAGTACTGCCGCGATGGTGCCTTTGTCGTCGGGAATGACGGCGGATTGTCCGTGCGCGCCGCGAAAATTCATTGCCTTCAACCACGGGACAACACCGGCGCCGAATCGCTGCGCACTACGCGTCCACGACGGCGCATCGACCCCGACGACCGAAATCGCCGACTGCGATCCCCGTGCTAACTTCAACCCGATCATGGAAAACCCTCACGCACCGTGGGTGCGCACTCGCTTCACGTAACGAAGCAGAGACTATGCCAACGTGGGGCTGGCGTCACGAGCGTTGATCTACGCCAATCGTCGTATGGGATCGTCCAGCCGGTCGGCGAGTTCACCGAGATCGTGCACGATGAGGTCGGGTTTGATCGTGTGCGTCCACACGGCGCCGGTGCGGTTGATCCAAGCGGCGCGCAATCCGGCTTGATGTGCGCCGACGACATCGAGCGCCGGGTCGTCGCCGACGTGCAACACGTCGCGCGGATGAAGGTTGAGCTTGGTGCATGCCAGCGTGAAGATGCGGCCGTTCGGTTTCGCCACGCCGCAACCGCGCGCGGTGATGATGTGACGGAAGAAATGCGAGATGCCGATGCGTTCGAGATCGGCGTTGCCGTTCGTGATACTGACCAGCGGATATTTCGCCGCTAATCGTTCCAGCGCGACGAGCGAATCGGGATAGCATTCGATCTGATTGCGCGCGTCGTAGAACGCGGTGAATGCGTCGTCGACGTGCGTATCGTCATAGCCGTGCGGCAACAGCGCCGCCTGCAGCGACAAGCGGCGCTGCTCGGTGAAATCGTGCGCGAGATGCGGATTTTCACGCGCGATGCGGTCGCGCAATTCGCGCATCGCGGAAATCGGATACGTTTCCGCCGCGCGCGGGCAATTCGACTTGAGCCACGCGTCGAGCGTTTCCTCGGCACGCAACATCACCGGCTCGATCGGCCACAGCGTGTCGTCGAGATCGAGCGTGATCGCGCCGATGCGCATGATTCAGTCGCTGGTGCCGTCGGCTTTGGCGGCATTCGCGCGCGTGGCGCGTTCCTTCGCTTCGGCGGTGCGTTCGGACGTCGGCGCGATGCGTTGCAATGCCTGCGCGGTCGCGTTCGGCGCGGACACCGGTGTTCCGGTGCTCGCAACGGCAGTCGGCGAAACGGTCGTACCGAACACGTGCTCGTTGACGAACGCGATGCGCGCATCCTGCTTGCCGATCAATTCCGGCACGTCGCCGTACGGAACCAGACCGTCCTTGCGCAGAATTTCCCGTCCCTGATCGCTGCCGGCGAAGGCGACAAACTTGGAAACTTCTTCGTGCTTGCGCCCGTCATCGCGCGAGGCGAGATACAGCGCCGAGTACAACGGATAGGAACCGTCCGCGATCGTCGCTTCGGACGGATGCACGCCTTCGACGGAAAGCATTTTTATTTTCGGATTTCCGGCTACGCCGGAAAACGTGCTGAAGCCGATTCCGTGCGGATCGATGGTGATGCCTTCTTCCAGCTTCTCGACGTTGACGTACAACCGCGGCGCGGACACCTGCTGGTCGCCGAAGTGGAACAGCAGCAAACGCGCGCTGTATTCCACGCCGTCGAGCGGCGCGGAAATCGAATACAGATTGATGCTGCCGTCGGCGCCGCCGAGATCTTTCCAGTTGGCGATGCGGCCGAGATACAGATCGTGCAACTGCTTGAGCGTGATGTTCGATGCCGGATTGTCGTACGCGACGATCGGCACGACCGCGTCCCACGCGACCGGATAGAAGTTTGTGCCCTTTTCCTCGGCACGATCGCTCATCGCCACGCGCGCGGAGCCGGCCACGTCGGCGGTGCCGCTGTTCACGGCGTCGAGCGCGGAGATCGTGCTGAACGGTTGTACGGTAATCGCGCCCTGCCTGCTCGCTTCGTATGCCTTGACGAGATCCTTCAGTGAACGCGTCGTCGAATGATCGCCGCGCAGGACGATCGTCTCGGCGGGCGGGACGGCCGGCGCTTTCGCGGCGGCTTTCTTCGCGGGCGCTTTGGCCGCGGCCGCATGGACATCGATCGCGCCGAACAGCGCACTCACCAGCACAACGAGGCCCAGTATGCGGCCCAACGGACGAATCATCACGAGCACTTCCCGGCAAACGACACGCGGCGATTATCGCGCACTCGCCACGCCGCGTCGCGTGTTGCGTCACATTAAATTTTTATCGCAGGGGCAGGAAGAACGCTTCGCGCCCGCGCACGACGGACAACAGCAACTGTCGCGGCTTGGTGGCGAGCAGTTTGCGGAAGTCGCCCATGCCGCCGACGTCGACGCGGTTCACGCCGATGATGAAGTCGCCGACCTGCAGTCCGTTTTCCGCGGCTCGACTGTCGGCGACGATCTTGTTCACGATCACGCCGCCCGTGCCCACGGCGCGCTTGATGCGTTCGCCGGCATCTGAAATGTCGGCGCCGTCGAGCCGCGCGTCGAGCTTCGCACCTTCGGTCGTGACGATCGATTCCGCCTTCAGCGTCGCGTTGAGCGTCAACGCCGTTCCGCCGCGCAATACTTTCAGTTCGAGCGCGGAACCCACCGGCGCGATGCCTTCGGCATTGTAGAGATCATTGTCGTTCTGCACCGCGCGGCCGTTCACGGCGACGATGACATCGCCCGCCTTCAACCCGGCCGACTCCGCTGGCGAACTCGATCCGACATCGGTGACGACCGCACCCTGTGTTGCATTCGTTTCGAGCATGCGCGCGAGATCGGCAGTGAGCGTTTGCGCCTGCACGCCGAGCGTGCCGTGCTTGACGGTGCCGGTCGCGATGAGCTGCTTCATCACGTCGCTGGCGAGATTCACCGGAATCGCGAAACCTATTCCGATGCTGCCGCCGGATGTCGAAAAGATTTGCGAGTTGATGCCGATCAGTTCGCCGCGCAAGTTCACGAGCGCGCCGCCGGAGTTGCCGGGATTGATCGTGGCGTCGGTCTGGATGAAATTTTGGAAACCACGTCCGCCGAGACCGGTGCGATTCAAACCCGAGACGATGCCGGAACTCGCCGACTGTCCGACGCCGAAGGGATTGCCGACCGCGACGACGAAATCGCCGACACGCAGTTGATTCGAATCGGCGAGCGTCAGCGCGGACAGGTTTTCGGCCGGGATCTGGATCACGGCGACATCCGTGTCCGCATCGGTGCCGATCAGTTTCGCCTTCAGCGTTCGTCCGTCGTGCAGCGTGACGGAAATGTCGTCGGCGCCTTCGACGACGTGGTTGTTGGTCAGCACATAGCCTTTTGCGGCGTCGATGACGACACCCGATCCGAGCGACTGTTCAATGCGTTCGCGCGGCGCGTTCTGCATACCGAAAAATTGCCGGAAAAATGGATCGTCCAACAATGGATTGCGCACTTTCACGCGCGTCTTCGAATTGATGTTGACGACGGCCGGCGTCACCCTTTCCAGCATCGGCGCCAGCGATGGCAGCGGCTGTCCGTCCACGGCCGCCGGGATCGTGCCGGCATGACCGATCAGCGAAGCGGCGAATACGCCCACTGCGGCGAGCAGGGACAGCGAAAAGAGTGTCCGGCGCAGCGCGGACCGGGATGCAACGTTCGGCATGGTTTTCCTCGAATAAAGGGTCGAAAAACGTGGCTTCAGACCGCATATTTTAACGAGGGTTTCCGTCGCGCAATACCGCGTTCAGCGCCCGAAAAGGTGGGTATAAAAAGTGTTCGCGTAAGTTCCGAAACACGCTCGGCAGGCCATTGATGCTCATTGTAAAAAAAAATCCTTTGACAACCGATTTTGTCCGGCGTACTGTGCCTTTCCGGCACGACCTACACAACATCTTGTGGTTGGGGTCGGGTGTAACACTAGAACTTGGGTTTGCAGACGCGACGCGGAAGGGTCGGCCGGCTGCCTTAACCGGCAGCCGAGACCTGGAATTTCCGCAAAGAAGCAGCACAGGGTCTAGGGGAACAAGTCCGGGCAAGACAGCCCCGGGCTGGAGAGACCATAACGACAAAAACAATCTGATCAGCGCCAACAAAGTCCGGCTTGCCGGCTCGGCGCTGACGGGTGCGTTTTTCTCCGCGCCAGGGTGGCTTGCGCGGCAAAAGAAAAAGAAAACGTTTGCACTATAAGAATTTGAAATACAGAAATTGCGAGATTCCGGGAGGATAAAAAGAAGAATATGAGCACGGTCCG
>DATBAU010000247.1:0-3148 GCA_036271355.1 Rudaea sp.
ATCTCGGTGACCGGATGTTCCACCTGCAACCGTGTGTTGATCTCCATGAAAAAGAAATCGCCGTTTGGCGCGACGATAAATTCCACCGTGCCGGCGTTGACGTAGTTCAGTGCGCGTCCGGCGGCGATGGCGGCGTCGCCCATGCGTGTGCGCAGATCGGGCGTGACGAACGGCGAGGGCGTTTCTTCGAGCACTTTCTGATAGCGGCGCTGCGCCGAACATTCGCGTTCGTTAAGATGAACGATGTTGCCGTGCTTGTCGCCGAAAATCTGGAATTCGATATGGCGCGGCGTTTCGATGTAGCGTTCGAGGAGCACGCGATCGCGGCCGAATGCGTTATTCGCTTCGCGCTGGCAGGATTCGAGCGATGCACCGAATTCCTCGATCGAACGCACGATGCGCATGCCTTTGCCGCCGCCGCCGTGGGCGGCCTTGATCATGAGTGGAAAGCCGATGCGTTGTGCTTCGCGCGCGAGCGTTTGCGGATTCTGGTCTTCGCCGGTGTAGCCGGGAACGACGGGCACGTCGTGCGCGCTCATCAAATCCTTGGCGCCGGCTTTCGAGCCCATCTTTTTCATCGAGTCGGCGGAAGGGCCGATAAAAACGATGCCCGCGCGTTCGACCGCTTCGACGAAATCCGCGTTTTCGGAGAGAAATCCGTAGCCGGGATGGATCGCCTGCGCACCGGATTGTTTAGCGACCTCCACGATCGCATCGCCACGCAAATACGAATCGGCCGGACGCGGGCCGCCGATCGGCCACGCTTCGTCGGCGAGACGAACATGCTGCGCGACGGCATCGGCTTCGGAATAGACTGCGATCGTATGGATGCCTAAACGTCTACACGTCCGGATGATGCGACAGGCAATTTCGCCGCGATTGGCGATGAGGACGCGCGTGAACATCATTCGCCTTCCCAGTAATCGGCTTTGTCGCGCAATCGTCCGACGTGACGGAAACCGTCGGATGTGCCATCTGCGTTCCGCTGTTTCTCGGAGACCGAAAACTTCTGCGAATCCGGATACTCGCAGATTTCGGGATCGATCAACGTGCTCACGGCAAGAAACCGCAGCGGTGCGTTGCCGGTGTTGATGATCTGGTGCGCGGTGGATTGATCGCCGGGCGGGCAGGCGACGATATCGCCTTTGCGCAACGGCAAACGCGCATCGGCGAAGCGCACTTCACCGCTGCCGTCGAGGACGAAAAACATTTCTTCGTTGACGAGATGGCTGTGGAACGGGAATGCCGCGGCGCCCGGTGGGATCTCGGTTACGTTGTAGCCGAGTTTTTTCGCGCCGATGACAGACGCGACTTGCGCCACGCGCGCGTCGAATTTTTGTTTCGTGTTCGCGGGAGCAGCATACCCCTTCGGACGCGAAACGAATTCGAGCGCATCGATATTGACGATACGGTGTGCCATCAACCGAGATCTTTTTCGGGCTGTTGGCAGACGGCTTCGAAATTGTGTCCGTTCGGACAAATCACGAAGGCAGCGTAGTAATCCTGATGATAATGCGGGCGAACGCCCGGTGCGCCGTTGTTTTTCGCGCCGGCTTCCATGGCGTGTTTGTAGAATTCGCGTACCGACGCGCGCGTCGGTGCGTTGAACGCGAAATGCACGCAGCCAGTGCCGGGGTTGCCGGTGCCGATCCAAAAATACGCTTTGCCGGCTTTGCCGAAACCCGCGTGCCGTTCGCCGCCGGATTGTTCCGGCGTGATTTCCATCATCAGCGTGACGCCGAGCGGCATCAGCGCGCGTTTGTAAAACTCGACACTGTGTTTGAAATCCTTGACCGCGAATCCGATGTGATCGATCACGCCACTCTCCTTGAATCAACCATTCCATTGCCCCTTGCGTTTGGACAGAAACGCGCCGATGCCTTCCTGGCCTTCGGCCGAAACGCGCAGGCGCGCGATGAGCGCTGCATTGTCCGCGTCCACGCCGGCCGACGACAAGTCGGATGTGGCGGCGATGCGCGCGACGAGCTTCTTCGCTTCGTTCTGCGCGATCGGTCCGCCGTTGCGCAGCAACGCGAGCGTTTCGTCGACGCGCATATCGAGTTGCGCGGCGGGCACACAGCGATGCACGAGTCCGATGCGATGCGCTTCGGCGGCGTCGAAAATTTCGGCCGTGAGAAACAACTGCCGCGCCTGGCGCGCGCCGATCGCGGCGACGACATACGGTGAGATCACGGCCGGCACGAGTCCGAGTTTCACTTCGGTGAGTCCGAACTTCGCGGCATCCGATGCGATGACGATGTCGCAGCACGCGACGAGTCCGACACCGCCGCCGTACGCCGCGCCATTAACGCGAGCGATCGTCGGCTTCGACAAATCGTTCAACTTGCGCATGAGTTTCGCGAGACGTTCCGAGTCGGCGCGGTTATCGCTTTCCGACAGACTCGCCATGCGGCGCATCCAGTTCAAATCGGCGCCGGCGGAAAACGACGCGCCGTTTCCGGTAAGCACGACGGCGCGAATATCGGCGTCGTTATCGAGCTTGGTCAGCGCGCTGGTGAGTTCGAAGATCAGTTCGTCGTCGAATGCGTTGTGGACGTCGGGACGATTCAGCGCGACGCGCGCAACGCGTCGATCGATGGTGATTTCGAGAAATCGGGACATGCTCGAATGATAGCGAAGTCACGGCCCTTGACTTCGCCGGTTGCGTCGGCAAATGAGAACCATTATCATTTCGATGACGTTTCACGTCGGCAGGAATTTATGGTGCGTTGGCTGGTTCCGGTTGTTCTGTTGACTTTGGCTGCTTCGGCGCATTCGCAGGAGGTCGACGCGAAGCTGTCGATCAAGGATCACAAGTTCGATCCGGCGCAGTTGAGCGTGCCCGCCAACACGAAGATCAAATTGCTCGTTGAGAATCTGGACGCGACGCCCGAAGAATTCGAGAGCGCCGATCTCAATCGCGAGAAAGTCGTCACCGGCAACAAGAGCATCACGGTGATCCTCGGCCCGCTCGACGCCGGCAAATACCATTTCTTCGGCGATTTCCATCAGGAAACCGCGCAAGGCGATCTCATCGTCAAGTAGATACGCGCATGCTTGGAACCGGTCTTCTTGTTTTTCGCGAAGTGCTCGAGGCGGCGCTGATCGTCAGCATCGTCTGCGCGGCGACGCGCGGCGTTCCGCATCG
>DATBAU010000248.1:0-9362 GCA_036271355.1 Rudaea sp.
GTTTCTACGACGTCGCACACACGACGGAACTCTACGAAAAAATCGTCGCGTTCCTCGACGCGCAGATCGGCGCGAAATGAAAATCCTCCTGCTCGGCGCGAACGGACAAGTCGGTTTCGAGCTTAAACGTTCGCTCGCGCCACTCGGCGATGTCGTCGCGGCTACGCGAAACGGCGAAGGCGGAACGCTCGTTGCGGATGTCGGCGAGGCGACGTCGCTGCGCAGTGCGCTCGAACAATCGCATGCGGACGTCATCGTCAACGCCGCCGCGTACACCGCCGTCGATCGCGGCGAGGACGAACCCGAAGTCGCACAGCGCATCAACGCCGATGCGCTCGGCGAGATCGGTGCGTGGGCGAAATCGCGTGGCGTGCTCGTCGTCCACTATTCGACCGATTATGTTTTCGACGGCAACGGCATGCGTCCGTATCGCGAAGAGGACGCGACCTCGCCGCTCGGTGTCTACGGTCGCAGCAAACTCGCCGGCGAAAATGCGTTGCACGTATCCGAGTGCGATCACGTGATCTTGCGCACGGCGTGGGTGTACGCGTCGCGCGGGAAAAACTTTCTGCTGACGATGTTGAAAGTCGGCGTGGAACGCGATCGGTTGCGTGTCGTCGACGATCAACGCGGCACGCCGACGTCCGCGCAATTGATCGCCGATGTCACGGCGAAGGTCGTCGCGAAGGTTCATCGCGACCGCGCGAACGTCGGCACGTATCATCTCTGTGCCGCCGGCGAATGCACGTGGTTCGCGTTCGCGCAGGCCATCTTCACGCGCGCGCACGAAGCCGGATTGATCGCGCGCGCGCCGCTCGTCGAAGCGATCGGCACGGCGGACTATCCGACCAGAGCCGCGCGCCCGCGCTATTCGGTGCTCGACACTTCAAAACTCCGCGCCGCATTCGGTGTAGATTTGCCGCCGTGGCAACAAGGACTCGACAACGTGATCGCCGAACTGGCGCAAAGCAAATGAGACCGATGCGATGCTGATTCCCGTCATCTTGTCCGGCGGTTCGGGCACGCGTTTGTGGCCAGTTTCGCGCAGCGCATATCCAAAACCGTTCATGCGCATGGCCGACGGCGAATCGTTGCTGCGCAAGACATTCGATCGCGCGCTGCGCCTCGCCGACGAAGGCCGCGTGCTTACCGTGACCGGTCGCGACTATTATTTTCTAAGCCGCGACGAATACGCGCATCATCCGCAAGCGCAACTCGATCGCTTGCCGTTTCTGCTCGAACCCGCCGGCCGCAACACGGCGCCGGCGATCTGTCTCGCCGCATTGTACGCGTGCGAACACATCGGCAAGGACGCGACATTGCTCGTGCTGCCGGCCGATCATCTGATCAACGATCTCGCGGCGTTCGAATCCGATGCGCGCCGTGCTTATGCGCTCGCGCAAGACGGTCGGCTCGTTACCTTCGGCATTCCGCCGACGACGCCGGAAACCGGATTCGGCTACATCCGCATGGGCAGCGCGCTCGATGGCGGCCGCGATATTGCCGCGTTCGTCGAAAAACCCGATCGCGCGACGGCGGAAAAATATGTCGCGTCCTGCGATCACGTGTGGAACTCCGGCATGTTCTGTTTCCGCGCGGATGCGTTGCTCGCGGCGGCGGAAAAATTCTGTCCGGATGTGCTCGTCGCGGCACGCGCATGCCATGCGAGCGCGACGAGTTACGAAAGTCCGATCGAATACGCGCGCGACGCGTTTTTGCAAATGCCGAATATTTCCGTCGACTATGCGCTGATGGAACGCGCCGATCGCCGTGCTGTCGTTCCTGCGACGTTCGACTGGAGCGACATCGGCTCGTGGAAGGCGATCAGCGAAATGACCACCGGCACCGAACCCGACGCCGCCGGCAACCGCGTGCAAGGTTCGGCCGTCGTGATCGAAAGCACCAACTGTTTCATCCAGGCCGATCACCGGATGGTCGCGGTGGTGGGCGTGAAAGATCTCGTCATCGTCGACACCGGCGACGCTGTGCTCATTGCCGACCGCGAACGCGCTCAGGAAGTGAAACAGGTTGTCGATCATCTGCGCGAAACCGATCACGCCGCAGCGCGATTCCATCGCACTGTGCATCGGCCGTGGGGTAGCTTCACCGTGCTCGAGGACGGCGCGGACTGCAAGGTCAAGCGCCTTACAGTGAAACCCGGCGAAGTGCTGAGCTTGCAAATGCATCACCGCCGCAGTGAGCACTGGACCGTTGTCGCCGGCACCGCGAAGGTGCGCGTCGGCGATGAGGAATTCCTGCTTCAGCGCAACGAGTCGACGTATATACCGATGGGCACGCTGCACCGGCTGGAAAATCCGACCAATAAAGACATCCACCTCATCGAAGTGCAATGCGGCGATTATTTCGGCGAGGACGATATCGTGCGGCTCGAAGATCGCTATGGCCGCGTGCCGCAAGTTCCGGCCAAGTAGCGGATCGTTCGCATGACAAAGATGGCCGATCAGATGGCCGAAGCGCTGAAAGCCTTTCAGCAGTGCTCGATGGAACCGGCGCTGATCGGCGGATTGGCGTTGGCAGCGCACAACTACGTGCGCGCGACGCAAGATATCGATTTCCTCGTCGCAACCGAAGACGCCGATCGGTTGCACGCGGTGTTGATCGATCTCGGCTATCGATGCGTGCATCGCAGCGAGGATGCGGCGAATTACCTGCGCGGTGACGAAGGCCTGGATTTCCTGTACGCGCATCGTTCGGTCTCTCTTGCGCTGTTGGCCGCGGCGCCGACACGCGAGACGTCGCTCGGTCGTTTGCGCGTTGTCAGCGCGGAAGGATTGATCGGATTCAAGTTGCAGGCTCTCGTCAACAATCCCAAACGAGCGCGCGACCTCGACGACATTCGCCAACTGTTGCGCAACAATCGTGGCGCGCTCAAGATGGACGAAGTGCGAAAATACTTTTCACTGTTCGGACGCGAATCACTGCTCGATGAACTCCTCGCCGAAATCGACCAATAACGAATCGCCGTTCGCTTCTGACGGCGGCGTTGCTTACGAGCCGCGCGATGAGGATCCGTTTGCGAGGTTCTTCGAGCTGATGGAAGTCATCGAAGCGCTGTGTCCGAAATGGCCGGAGCGCGAGCATCGCATCGAAGGCGTCTTTCTGCTTTAGACGCGTCTCATTTCACGCCGTGCATCCATCGCTTGATCAGCGGCGACAGCAGCAACGCGATGACGGCGGAGCCGAGGCCGAGCCACAGCATGTGATCGAACAGCGTGCCGTATTTGATCTTCGCGATGGCGAGATCGATCTTGCCGCCTTCGGGGATGTCGAGCGCGGCGAAGCTCGAGAACATCGCGGCGGCCTGTTCGGATAGCGACGTCGTCAGCCAATAAGCGCCCATCATCACGCCCACGGTTGCGGGCACGGACAGTTGCGTCACGGCGGCGAGACCGATCGGCGACAGGAAAAGCTCGCCGATTTCGAGCACGACATACGCGCCGAGCAGCCACCAGACCGGCGCGAGGTGGCCTTCGGTGACGGTCGCGTTTGCCATCGACAACACGAGGAACGAAAAACCCGTGAAGGCGAGGCCGATCGCGTTCTTGATCGGTTTGCTCGGATTCATGCGGCGGCGTTCGAGAAACGGCCACAGCCACGCGAACAACGGCGTGAGCACGATGAGCACCCACGACGGCAGGTATTCGAGCGATTCGGCCGTCTGCGGTAAAACGATCGCGTCGCGCAGGAAAATGACGAAGCCGGCGATTCCGATGCCGGCCATCAACAGGCGCGCGAGGCGCGCGTTGTCCAGACGCAGCGCGATGCCCGCGATCGCCGGCGCAATCGCGAGCGGAATGATCGACCACGGCCACGGTTTGCCGTCGGTGATGACAAGCGACGGGAAGAAATCCTTGGTCAGCATGCGGTCGGTGAACAGCAGCCACGAGCCGTAGGTCTGTTCGTACATCGCGAAAAAAAACAGCGACGCGGCGATGAAGAACACGACGGCGAGCATCTGCTCGCGCTGCACTTTGTTGCAATGTGTAGAAATATACCAGGCGAACCAGCCGAGCCAGCCGATCAGGAACGCGAACTGCAGGTAGAGCACGGCGTAGCCGAGTTGCATCATCAGCCAGATGGCGGGAAGTCCGAGCACGGCGCCGAGATAGATGCACCATTCAACGTTGAGCGGCCCGAGCACGCGACGGCGCAATCGTTCCGGATATTTCGGCTCGGCGTGGCCGTGCAGGTATTTCTGTCCGCTGATGAACATGAGCAATCCGGCGACCATGCCGACACCTGCCGCGCCGAATCCCCAACCCCAGCCCCACACTTCGCCGAGATAGCCGCAGATCAAGCTTGAAAACAACGCGCCGACATTGATGCCGGCGTAAAACACAGTGAAACCGGAATCCAGACGCGGATCGTTTTTCGGATACAGCTTGCCGACGATGGTCGAGATGTTCGGTTTCAGAAATCCCACGCCGCTGATGATGAGAGCGAGCGAGAGATAAAAAACGCCGAGTGCGAACACATCGCGATGGACGACGCCGTTGATCGTCGCGGCCTGGTGCCCTTCGACGGCCATGCCGAGATGTCCGAGGCTGAGCAGGATTCCACCGAGCACCACCGCCTTGCGCATGCCGAGATAGCGGTCGGCGAGCATGCCGCCGATCAAAGGCACGGCGTACACCATGCCGCCGTACGCGCCGACGACGACGTAGGCGTCCGTCTCGGTGAAGCCGTGGTGTTTCAGCAAATACAACAGCAAAAGCGCTTTCATTCCGTAGAAGGAAAAGCGCTCCCACATTTCGGTGAAGAAGCAGACGTACAGGCCTTTCGGATGGCCGAACAGTTCGTCGGATCGTTGGATGGCGGCGGTCATGCGGGTTCCGGACAGACGGCGCAGCTTAACGCACGCGCGTGCGCCGGCGGAAAAGTTGACCTCGCGCCGGCACGCGCCGAAGATGACGCCGCGCCGACGAAAGGGGACGTATGAGTTCGACCCAGAATCTCGATCTGCTGCAGTTGCTGAAAAGCATCGCCGCGTTCGTGCTGTTCGGCGGACTTGCCGCGATGATCATCCTGGAAATGCTGGCGCCGCGCGATGGATCGGTGCGTTCGTTGCGTCGCGTGCTGCACGGAACGCATAACCTGATTTTGTGGCTGTGCGGCATCGCCGTGTTGTCGGCGGTGTTCGGCGGAACGATCTGGCTGATGCTGCAGTGGTTCCAGTTCCGCAGGATCGGCGTGTTGTACATGGTTGCGTTACCGGCGTTCGTGCAGGCGCTGCTTGCCTTCGCGCTGCTCGACGCGAGCGACTACGTGTTCCACCGCCTCAGTCACAACGTGCGCTGGTTGTGGCTTCTGCACGCGGTGCATCATTCCGATCGCAGCCTCGATGTGACCACCAATCTGCGACAGCATCCGTTGCATATCGTCCCGACGGAGATGTGGAACCTCGTCGCGTGCGCGGCCATCGGCGTGCCGCCGTGGGTATTTCTGGTGCACGAAATCGTCAGCCTGGGATTCGCGCACATGCACCATGCGGCGATCGCGTGGCCGCGCTGGATCGATCGCGCATTCGGCTGGCTGTTCGTCACGCCGCGCATGCACTGGACGCATCATTCGCCGCAGGAAACGCGAACGAATTCGAATTACGGCGTCATCCTGTCGATCTGGGACCGCTGGTTCGGAACGATCGAAGAACCGGCCCACGAGCCGGAGTTCGGTCTGCACGCATTGCGCGACACGCGCTGGCACAGCGCGTGGGGCATGTTGCTGACACCGTGGCGCGCCCGATCGATCGAGCGCTTGTGACGGCCGATCAGACCTTCTTGCGTCCCGCGAAGTAACCGCCGACCGCGAGCATCAGCAGGCACAGCGCGGTGAGCATGCGCGGATCGAGCGACGGCAATTGCGCGACCGCCGCGAGGACCGCGCCACCGAGCGAAAGGATCGTCCCGGAGTTGCCGTTGCAGGAAAGCGCGAAGCCGCCGACCAGGGCGACCTGCGTGCAAGTACCGGTGAACGTCGCGCTTTCCGATGCGCTGGTGGACGGGCGATATTGGACGATGACAGTGCACGTCGACGCGGCCGCATCGAGCACCGTGGTACCGGGTGCGCACGTGCCGCCGACGATGGTGAAGTCCGACGCATTCGTGCCGGTGAAACCGAGCGCCGAGAGCGATGCGCCTTGGCCGGCAATGTTGTTGTCGTTGAACGTCAGCGTGATCGTCTGGTCGGTCGTCGCGCCGACGCGTGATGCGCTGAAACTGGTATTTCCGCCGCCGACGATAAAGACCGGATTGCCCGCCCACGCGAGCGCGCCGGTCAGGAGAGAAAAAATCGCGAACAACACGAGAGCACCGCAACGCGCTTTCATAAGTTCCCCTTATTTCCGCGTAGGAAAGGCCGACCCTGAAACCATCATACTCCCACGCTGGGCGCTGGAGTAGCGCTTGGCGCATCGACGCTGCGATACTTGGCGGACAAGGCACGCCCAATAAAGAAGGGGAGTCGTACGTGGCAGACAACGCAGTTTCCAACGCCGCACCACGCACCGAACTGACGGTTCGCGGCATCGTTCTCGGCGTGATCATCACGCTGGTTTTCACCGCCGCGAACGTGTTCTTCGGATTGAAGGCGGGCCTGACGTTCGCCACGTCTATTCCGGCCGCCGTGATTTCGATGGCGCTGTTGCGCAACTTCAAGGATTCGACGATTCAGGAAAACAACATCGTGCAGACGGTCGCCTCGGCGGCGGGTACGTTGTCCTCGATCATCTTCGTGTTGCCCGGCCTGGTGATGATCGGCTGGTGGACCGGATTTCCGTTCTGGATCTCGTTCGCGATCTGCGCGCTGGGCGGCATTCTCGGCGTGATGTATTCGATTCCGCTGCGCCGCGCGCTGGTCACGAATTCCGATCTGCCGTATCCGGAAGGTGTGGCGTGCGCCGAAGTACTCAGAGTCGGCGGTTCCGGCGACGATTCGTCGGATGCCAAATCCGGCGTCGAAGAAAACCGCGCGGGACTGCTTGCGGTGATGTGGGGCGCGATCAGCGCGGCGGTGTTCGCCGTGATCGTCGCGACGCGCGTGTTCGCGAGCGACGTTGCGGCGTACTTTCGTTTCGGCGGCGATCGCGGCGCGGTGTCGGGCTTCGATTTCGCTTTGTCGTTCGCGTTGTTCGCGGTCGGGCATCTCGTCGGATTGTGGGTCGGCGTGGCGATGGGTGTCGGCGCGGCGATCGGTTGGTTGTGGGGCGTGCCGCATTACTCCGGCATTGCGGCCGTCGCGGGCGACGCGGCGACCATCGCGCAGCAAACGTGGAGTCATCAAGTTCGTTTCGTGGGCGCCGGAACGATCGGCGTCGCGGCAATCTGGACGCTCGCCAAACTCGTCAAGCCGGTGATCAGCGGTCTGGCATCCGCCATCGCCGCGTCGCGCGTGCGCTCGGCCGGGCAGGCCGCGTTGTTGCCGCGCACCGAGCAGGACATTCCGATCGGCGTCGTCGGCATCATCATGCTGGTCTGCTTCGTGCCGATCGCGTTTTTGCTCGCGCACTTCAGCACCATCAGCGGACTCGGCGATCACATGGTGTTGCTCGTCATCGGCGGATTGATCTACGTCGTGCTGATGGGTTTTCTCGTATCGGCCGTGTGCGGTTACATGGCGGGTTTGATCGGTTCGTCGAACAGTCCGCTGTCGGGTATCGGCATTCTGGTCGTGATCGGCGCGTCGCTGTTGTTGGTGTTCGGCATCAAGTCGACGATAACCACCGGCGATTATAAAGGCCTCGTCGCGTTCGCATTGTTGGTGACGTCGGTCGTGTTCGCAGTGGCGACGATCGCGAACAACAATCTGCAGGATCTGAAAACCGGGCAGCTCGTCGATGCCACGCCGTCGAAGCAGCAGTGGGCGCTCGTGATCGGCGTGATTGCCGGCGCGGCGGTGATTCCGCCGATCCTCAACATCCTCAATCAGGGTTACGGATTCGTCGGCGCGCCGGGCGCCGAACTGCATCCGAACCCGCTCGCCGCGCCGCAGGCCGGCTTGATTTCCGCGCTCGCGCAGGGCGTGATTCAGGGCGGCATCGACTGGTCGCTGATCGGCGTCGGCGCGCTCATTGGCGTGGTGCTGATCGTGATCGACGAAATTCTGCGGCGCACGACGAAGAGCGCGCATTTGTCGCCGCTCGCGGTCGGTCTGGGAATTTATCTGCCGACATCGAGCACGCTGATGGTCGTCGTCGGCGCGATCGCCGGACATATTTACGACAAACGCGCCGAACGCCGACCGAAGCCCGAATCGGCCAAGCAACTCGGTGTGTTGCTCGCGTCGGGCATGATCGTGGGCGAAGGTTTGCTCGGCGTCGTCATCGCTGCGATCGTCGCGTTTTCGGGCAAGGATTTTCCGCTCGCGCTGGTCGGCGACGAATTCGCGGGCAGTTGGGCGTTGTGGATTGGCGGCATCGCGTTCGTTGTCGCCGTTATCGGACTGTACCGCTGGGTCGAAAGTGTCGCCCGCCGTACCGCTGCCTGATCGAATCACAGGAGTATCGACATGAAATTCGTAGTCGCCACCGCGGCGCTGCTGCTCGTCAGCGGATTTAGCCACGCCGATCCGCAACACATTCCGTTCCAGCAGAAAAAAGCGCAGACGCGCGACAACGGCAAACCGCATCCGTTCAACGTGCGCGATCTGGTCATCCTCGACCGCGTCAGCGATCCGCAATTCTCGCCGGACGGCAAACATGTCGCGTTCCAGGTGCGCGAGACCGACTATGCCGACAACAAAGGCGTGACCAGCATCTGGTTGCTCGATCTCAGCGATCGCGCGCCGGCGCCGGAAAAGATCGCGAGCACGTTCGTCGCGTCGAGTCCGCGCTGGTCGCCGGACGGCAAGGAGATTTATTTTCTCGCCAAACCCAAAGGCGGCAAGACCACTGGTGTGTATCGGTTCCATCTCGACGACAACGAGAAACAGACGCCCGAAGCGCTGACGCCGTACAAGGTCGATGTCGACAATTTCAAACTGTCGCCGGACGGCAAGAAGCTGCTGCTGTCCATCGATGTCGAGCCCGACTGCGCCGCGAACCTGTGCATGGACAAGCCGCTCGACACCGCCGCGTTGAAAACGACCGGCAAGCTGTACGACAAATTGTTCGTGCGCCATTGGGACACGTGGTCCGACGGCAAGCGCTCCGCGCTTTTCATCACCGACGTGAATCCGGAAGCGGCGAAAGCCTCGATGGTGCCCGCGCCGAAATTGCTGACGAAGGGCATCGACGGCGACGTGCCGTCCAAACCGTTCGGCGACGAAAGCGAATATGCATTTTCGCCCGACGGCAAAACGGTGTACTTCGATGTGCGCATCGCCGGTCGCACCGAACCGTGGTCGAC
>DATBAU010000249.1:0-11273 GCA_036271355.1 Rudaea sp.
ATCCGGTAGTTCGCGAGGGCGTTGCACACGATGAGTTTCGATACGCGTGCGGGTTGTGTGAGCGCCATTTCGATCGCGACGGCGCCGCCCATCGAGAAACCGAGGACGGCTGTCGTCGCGATGCCGAGCGTGTCGAGCAAGATCCACAGGTCGTCGGCGAACATTCGGATCGAATACACGTGCGAGGGTTTTGCGCTACGTCCGGAGCCGCGCAGGTCCGGCAGGATCACTGTGTGGCCGCGCGAGAAATCGTCGCGCTGAAACGCCCAGTCGTCGCCGCTCGATCCTAGTCCGTGGATCAGCAGAAGCGGCGGTCCGTTGCCGACGCACTCGTAGAACAGATCGATTCCGTTGACCGTCGCGAGCGGCATACGGACGAGTATACGGTCGTCCGCGCGGACACACGGACGGACGCGGCGTCATGCCGAAAGTCACGAGCCGACCGTGATTTCGCAACCAATTCGCGGGTCCGCGCATCCAATCCGTCGCTTGGACGACGCGAACGCCGCTGGCACAACCGTTGCTCCACGCACTGTCGAAAAGTATACAAAAGGATGTCCGCCATGAATCTCACCCTTCAAACCCGTCGCGCCGTCGTCACGTTGAGCCTCATGGCATTGGCGATGGTTTGCATCGTGGCGAAGACCGCGGTGGGCAGCGATGCCATGCTTGCCGAGAAAACGCCGGCGCAGGTCGAGAGCGTGACGCGTGCGTCGCTCGAAGTATCGGCGGGACCGGTGACCGTACGCGTGAGCGTGCCGGTCAAAGTGAAGTCGATGGCGCAGTCCACGGGTACGATCATTCGCATCTGACGAGCACGACGATGACGTGCGGCATAATCGCCGCATGCTGCACGTCGTGCTGTATCAACCGGAAATTCCGCCGAACACGGGCAACGTGATTCGCCTGTGCGCGAACAGCGGTGCGCGGTTGCATCTGATTCGACCGCTCGGGTTCGATCTTGATCACGCCAAGCTGCGGCGCGCCGGTCTGGACTATCACGAGTTCGCCGAGATCGACGTGCACGACGATCTCGATGCGTTTTCGTCGTTTGCGAAACCGAATCGCATATTTGCGTTGTCGACGCGCGGACGTCACGCGTATACCGATGTGCGATACGACGAGAACGACGCCATCGTGTTCGGGCCAGAAACGCGCGGCTTGCCGCAATCGCTGCTCGATTCGTTGCCGGCGGAACAACGCTTGCGTTTGCCGATGCGGCCGAACAACCGCAGCCTCAACCTTTCGAATGCGGTTGCCGTCGTCGTGTACGAGGCGTGGCGGCAAACGGGTTTCGCCGGCGGCGTATAAGGAAAAGGCCGCGCGAGGCGGCCTTTTCGGAGTGAACCGCATCCGTGCGGTTCAGTGCTTCATCCTGCGATCAGATCATTCTTATTGCACCGTCAGCGTCACGTCGTCGAGGACGAACGAGGTCTGTTCGGACGAGTCTTCCTTGCCGGTGAACTTGATCGTCACCTTCTGGCCGATGTAGGCCGCGAGGCTCGACGTGTGCACCACATAACCGGTCGCCGCGTTCAGGTTCGAATACGTCGCCAGTGTGGCCAGCACCGTGCCGGAGCTGTTGAGCACCTGCACCGAGAGCGTGTCGTACGCGGTCGATTTCGTCGTCTCGTCGGTGTCGATGTGCAGGTAATACTGCAAGGTCGCCGACGTCTTGCCCGTCGGAATCGTCACGGCCTGCGACAACGTATCGGTGTGCGTCGAGCCGTAACCGTCTAGCCACGCGAAGCCGACTCCGCCGTGCGCGGATTCACCCGAGCAGCCAGCGTTGCAGATCACGCCCGAGCTCGCAGTCCACGAACCGGTGGTCTCGAAGCCCGTGTTCGCGAGCAGCTGCGTTGAACCGCCGCCGCCGCCGCTGGCCGTGACCGTGAGGCTGATCGTCGTGCTGTGCGACAGCGAACCCGACGTGCCCGTGACCGTGACCGTCGAGGTACCGGTCGTGGCGGTGGCGCTCGCGGTCAGCGTCAACACGCTGGTCGAGGTCGTGCTGGTCGGATTGAACGAGGCGGTCACGCCGCTCGGCAGACCGGACGCACTCAGGCTCACGCTGCTGCTGAAGCCGTTGACCTTGTTCACCGTGATCGTGCTCGTGCCACCCGCGCCGGCTTGCACGATCGACAGCGTCGACGGCGAAGCGGACAGCGAGAAGTCGGCCGTGGCCGTCGCGGAAATGGTCAGGCTGACCGTGGTCGTGTGCGTGAGCGAACCGGACACGCCGGTGATCGTCACGTTGCTGGTTCCCGTCGTCGCCGTGCTGCTGGCGGTGAAGGTAACCGTGCTGGCCGTGGTCGAGCTGGTCGGATTGAACGAAGCGGTGACGCCGCTCGGAAGGCCCGACGCGGAGAAGCTCACGCTGCTGCTGAAGCCGTTCACCTTATTGATGGTGACCGAGCTCGAGCCGTTATTACCTTGCGCGACGGTCAGGCTGCTCGGCGAAGCCGACAGCGAGAAATCCGCCGTGCCTGTCGAACCACCGGCCAGCGCCGTGATCAGCGCCGCGCCCTTCGGGCTGCCCCAACCGGTGACGAGATCGAATCCGGCGACCGCATTGAAGCCCGAACCGCTACCCTCACTGGGCTTGTTGTTGCCGCTGGTGACGTCGTGGAAGTCGCTGCTGTAACTGGAGCTCACGCCGATGTTGTAGATCGCCGGATTGACGAAGCCGACCGTGGCGCCGCCATTCGCGACCGACTGCTGATTGACCAGCGCGATGAAGCCCGCCCAACGCGGTGCGGCGAAGCTGGTGCCGCCATAGCCGGTGAGGAACTGGCCGTTGCTAGCCGTCGGATTGTCGAAGTTGGCTTCCGCGGCGACGTCGGGATCGTTGCGATACGTCGTGGAACCCTTGTTCGTCGTCGTGATCACGCCGGCGAGCTGCTGATAGCTCGGCGTGTGCGACCCGGAACCCGAGTAATAACCGCCGCCCGAATCCGGCCAGCCGGTTTCCGACGACCATGCGCCGCCGGCGCTGGCTGTCGTGAGGTCGGTGCCGCCGACTTCGAGCACGTTCGGATCGGCCGATGGCGCGAGCCACGTCGAACTGTTGTACGCGCCGTCGTCGCCTGTGGCGTTGAGGTAGGTTTGACCCTGCGCGGCCATTTCCTGATAGATCGGATCGTCGGTGGTGTTATTGAAACCGCCACCGCCCCACGAACACGAAATCACCTTGGCCGAATTGTCGCTGACCATCTTGTTCAAGATCGGCGTCGCGCTCGTGCCTTCATAGAACAGGATGCCGGAGATGCCCGGCGCCATGCCGATCACGTTGACGATGTCGAGGACCTGCTCGCCGTCGTCGCAGGTGCTCGTGCCAGAACCGTCGCCGGCATCGCACACGCCGCTGTAGCCGTTGACCAGCACATTGGTGACCGGCGTGCTGAAGCTCATGCCGGTGTTGTTCTTGTAGACGGTGATGTCGGTCGTCTTGTAGCCGTCGAACGAGAAGATCGCCACCGTCTGGCCGGAGCCGGTCAGCGAACCGGAACCGTAATACGCCGCGCGCATGTCGCTCGGCAGGAATTCACCCGACGGACCCGAACCGCCCGCGTGCGCGACCGGCGCGCCGTGATGCGCGGCACCGTTCGACTTCAGGTGATTGAACGGACGCTGGAAGTTGTCGAGGCCGGACACGTGCAGCAACGGCACGCCGATATTGACCTGCGGTTCGCGGTCGGCCGCGAAGAACGCGCGGTTTTCCGTCGGATGCTGGTACGAGGACATCGTGACGTGCATCGCCTTGTTGACCACCGACACCGGCGCTTCGACGTTCACGAGGCGGCGGTTCGGCGCCGTCTCGGTAACCGTGAATCCGTTGGCGTGGGCCCAGCTCACCACTTCGTCGTAATCGGCCTGCGTCGGCCCGAAACGGTTGGTGTATTCGTCGACGCTCAGGTACTTGTGGTAATTCGCGCTGTTCGGATCCTGCAGCTGCGCGAGGAATTCGTCGAGCTGATCCTGGTTGCGCACCGGAAGATTGAGTGAGAGTTTCAGGTGTTGGTCCGCCGGCAGCACGCCTAGACGCGGCGCGAGACCGGTGGCGACGGCCGTCGGCACATGCGAGCCGGTCATCAACTGGCCGTGTGCGACGTTGAAGTCGCTGGCGTACGCCCCTGCGCAGCCGAGTCCCAACGATGACAAAAGCAACGGTAAGACTGACGCCTTGCGACGCCAGAATGCGAGTTTTGAAGTCATTTTATGGATCGTCCCTATTGTTTTGGATCGAAAAGTAAGCCGCGCGCGAGCGCGACCCCGGATCCCCATCCCCAGTTCGATTCCGCCGCTTGCCTGCGTCCACACTCCTATGAATTTTGAAAATCAGTTGTACGGACAACTCGCCCCTTCGCGAGCCGCCCGATCAATACCGTCGGATCGAATGCCCCGACCCCGTGAGTCGGGAGCCGACAGAACGTACCAGTCACCTGACCATCCCGTCAAGCGTGCTTGAGGGATAACCCCATGAATTTACGGAAAATGTGACGCCGCGCACAATAAATGTCCGTACAACATGGCTTTGCAAGACAGGTGTCGTTTGGCCGTCTAGACGTCCGTCCGGACAATCGCTCTATAAGCTTGAAAACCGCGCAATAGGCGCCGGCGCTGGGCCGATTCCTGTGCTGGGCTATAATCGCCGCGCGTTCACGTTTGCGGGACGCCATCGTCACTTCCGCGCGCCCGTAGCTCAGCCGGATAGAGTAGCGGCTTCCGAAGCCGTTGGTCGGGGGTTCGAATCCCTCCGGGCGCGCCATTCCCTTCGTTCGGCCTTCGCACCTATTTCTCGTGCGCGATGAAAGCGCGAATGTGCGTTTCGAGCACGGGCAACGGCACCGAACCGATGTCGAGCACCGCGTCGTGGAATTTGCGGATGTCGAACTTCGGACCGAGTTCCTTTTCAGCGAGCGCGCGCAACTCGACGATTTTCAGTTCGCCGAGTTTGTAGCTCAGTGCCTGTCCCGGCCACGAGATATAGCGATCGACTTCGGTTTCCACTTCATGTTGCGACAACGCCGTGTGTCCGGCGAGGAACGCGACGGCCTGTTCGCGCGTCCAGCCCTTGTGGTGGACGCCGGTGTCGATCACCAAGCGCGCCGCGCGCCACATCT
This sequence comes from Rudaea sp., assembly GCA_036271355.1. GTDB lineage: Bacteria > Pseudomonadota > Gammaproteobacteria > Xanthomonadales > Rhodanobacteraceae > Rudaea. The sequence continues at coordinate 5,124 of DATBAU010000249.1, forward strand.
CGTAACTTTCGCGGCCGAACTCCTCGTACGGCGTTTGATAGATGCCCATTTCCTTGCCGAGCTTTTCGCAATACAACGCCCAGCCTTCGCCGTACGCGGAAATATAATTTTTGGTGCGGAACGCAGGCTGCGCTTTTTGTTCTTCGGCGATCTCACCCTGCAGCGAGTGACCCGGCGCCGATTCGTGCAACGTCAGCGCGGGCAGGTTGTACAGCGAGCGCGAAGGCAGGTCGTACGTGTTCACCCAATACGTGTGCGCGCCGCCGCGACCGGCGGTCCAGAACGGCGCGATCGCGTCGGGCACCGGCTTGATCGTGAAACGTCCGCGCGGCAACAGTCCGAAGAAATTCGACAGCTCGCCGTCGACACGCTTGGCGATCCACGCAGCGCGCATCAGCAACTCTTCGGGTGTCTTCGCGTAGAACTGCGGATCGGTGCGCAGGAATTTCTGGAACGCGGCGAAGTCGCCCTTGAATCCGGTCGAGGCGATCGTCGCGCGCATTTCCGCGTCGATGCGCGCGACTTCTTTCAGTCCGATTTGATGGATCGCTTCCGGATCGAGATCGAGCGTGGTGTATTCACGGATCTGCTGGCGATAGAACGCGACGCCGTCAGGCAGCGCTTCGGCCGCAAGCGTTTCGCGCGCGTGCGGCACGTAGTCGTTATGAAAGTACGTCAGCAATTTCTTGTACGACGGCAACACGCGATCGCGGATCGCCCTTTCGCATTGCATCTGCAACGCCGTCTGCGTTTCCGCTGCGATCGTCGACGGCAATTTGCTGCACGGTTTGAAAAAGTCGCTGTCCTTCGGCGACTTCACATCCATGTACGTCGAGATCGACACGTCGCGCCCGACCAGCACGGCGCGCGGCACCGTGAAACCGCGTTTGACGCCGGCGCGCATGTTGGCGATGTTCTCGTCGAAGTAGCGCGGAAAATCGTTGAGCTTGCCGATGTAGTCGCGCACCTGCTTTTCGTTCTTCAGACGCCGCGACGACATAAAACCGAGATCCGACCAGAACTGCGAATCGCTGTTGAGCGGCATTTCATACGCGCGGAAATGAATATCCGCCGCGAGGTTTTCGATCTGCGGTTTGTACACATCGAAATTGATGCGCTGTTCGGGCGAAAGCTGATCGCGTGAAATTCCGTCGAGCTGCTTGAGCACTTTCGTCCAATACGCGAGGCGCTCGGACTGCGTCGCCGCATCGACGCGCGCCAGATGATCGTCGGGCGGCGCGCTGTCGTCGGCATCGACATCGTCGTCGCGTCCCAGCCCGGGGAACTGCTCCATGCGCCATTTCCATTCGCCGGTGTAGATCGCCGTGAAATTCTGGTCGGCGGGCGACGCTTTTTCCGCATGCGCGAAACACGGCAATGCCGCCAACAACAACAAGGCACCGATGCGCTTCATCTGACTTCTCCTCGTTTCCCGATCCGCGATGATCGCACTCTGACGCGGCGACCGGTAGACGCGGCGACGTCCAGTGCAGACGGCGATGCTAGAAAAGTTCGGCCTGCGGCGACGGCGCGCGTGGCGGAACGAAATGCGACGTATCGAGCGCGATGTCGCGCGTGCGGGCGAGTCTAAACTTGCGCGTGGCGATCTCGAAACGCTGCCGGATCAGTGTCGCGAATTCGCCTTCGCCACGCATGCGCGAACCGAAGCGCGCGTCGTTTTCCTTGCCGCCGCGAATCTGCCGGACCAAGCTCATCACGTGTTCGGCGCGTTCGGGAAAATGTTGCTGAAGCCATTCACGCATGAGGTCCTTCAGCTCGTACGGCAAACGCAACATCGTGTATCCGGCCATGCTCGCGCCGGCCTGCGCGGCGTGTTCGATGATCGCCTCGAGCCAACGGTCCGTGAGCATCGGAATGATCGGCGCGACCAGCACACCACACGGCACGCCCGCCTCGTGCAACGCGCGGATCGCTTCCACGCGTCGATGCGGCGCGCTCGCGCGCGGTTCGAGTTTCGACGCGAGGCGATTGTCCAGCGACGTCACCGATAAAAAAACACGCACGAGATTGCGCTTGGCCATGTCGGCGAGCAGATCCATATCGCGTTCGACCAGAGCGTTCTTCGTCACGATCGTCAACGGATGCCTGCACGCGTGCAAAACCTCGAGCACCTGCCGCGTGATTTTGTAGCGTCGCTCGATCGGCTGATACGGATCGGTATTCGCGCCGAGATTGATCGGACTCACGCGATAGCTCGACTTCGACAGCTCGCTGCGCAGCAATTCGGCCGCGTTGGTTTTCGCGAACAGCTTGGTCTCGAAATCCAGGCCGGGCGACAGATTGAGATACGAATGCGACGGCCGCGCGAAACAATAAACGCAGCCGTGCTCGCAACCGCGATACGGATTGATGCTCTGATCGAAATTCACATCCGGCGAATCGTTGCGGCTGATGATGTGCCGCGCGTTTTCGTGCGTGACCTCGGTCTTGACCGGCGATGAGGGTTCGTCGTCCGGCATCCAGCCGTCGTCGAACACTTCGCTGCGCAGCGACTCGAAACGCCCTTCGCGATTCGACGCCGCGCCACGGCCTTTGACGGCGGCGATCTTGTCGAGCGAGCGTGGATCGTGGTTCATGCGAAGAGTTTATGCGCTCGGCGTCTCATCGTCCGCGATCACGCCAACGCGGACTCGCGCGACGCCGAACTCTGTGGCAGCATTCCGCCGTCACAAGTGAGGAACTCCGCCATGCGTTGGCTTCTTTTGATCGTTGCACTGGCCGCATTCTCGCTGGCCTACATGGCCCGGTCGCCGGAGATGCTCGGCATCGCGGTGCTGGTCGGCGTCGTGGCGCTCGTCGGATCGTTTCTCAGCTTCGCGCAGGCTCGCATCGAGTCGACTGCGCGTCCCGACGCGGCCATGCTGAGCGACAAGGACATCGCGCTGTTGCGCAATGCGATGCGCAACGCGAAGAAAAATCCGCCTTCGCCGCCGCGCGCCTGATTCAACTCGGGTACGACCCAAAAAGAACGCGCCTGGAACCGGAGGGTCGATCCGGCTCGAGGCGCGCACGTGGGGCGTTATCTCAACGCGTGATGTCGACGTCTTTCGTTTCGCGCAGGAACAGCGTGCCGATGATGAGCGTCATCACCGAAATCACGACGGTGTACCAAAGCCCGAAGTAGATGTCGCCGCTCAGCGCGACCAGCGCGAACGAGATCGACGGCAGGAATCCGCCGAACCAGCCGTTGCCGATGTGATACGGCAAACTCAGCGAGCTGTAGCGGATGCGTGTCGGGAACAGTTCGACCAGCCACGCCGCGATCGGCCCGTACACCATCGTCACGTAGATGACGAGGATTGTGAGCAGTAGCAACAGCATCGGCCAGTTCACGGCAGCCGGATCGGCCTTCGCGGGATAGCCCGCCGTTTTCAACGAGTCGCCGAGTTGTTTGTTGAATGCATCGGCTTGCGTCTTGAACACGGCCGGCTCGAGACTGCCGCCTTCGAACGACGTGAGCGACGTGGTGCCGATCTGCACCGTGGCAAGTGTTCCCGCTGGTGCTTCCTTGTTCGTGTACGGCACGCCGGCTTTGCTCAGGTAATTTTTCACGATGTCGCACGAGTCGCGGTACTGTCGCTTGCCGACCGGATCGAACTGGAATGCGCACGTCGCCGGATCGGCGGTGACGACGACCGGATTGGTCGCGCTCGCCGTCTCGAGTGCCGGATTGCCGTAGTGCGTGAGTCCCTTGAAGATCGGGAAGTACGTCAACGCCGCGAGCAGACAGCCGGCCATGATGATCGGCTTGCGACCGATCTTGTCCGACAACGCGCCGAACACGACGAAGAACGGTGTCGCGATCAATAACGCGCCGGCGATCAAATAACTGACGAGTGTCGGATCGACCTTGATCACGCTGCCGAGGAAGAACAGCGAGTAGAACTGACCGCCGTACCACACCACCGCTTCGCCGGCCGTCGCGCCGAACAGCGCGAGCAGCACGATCTTGAGGTTGTCCCACTTCATGAACGATTCGCTGAGCGGCGCCTTGGAACCACGCCCCTCCGCTTTCATCTGCTGAAACAGCGGCGATTCCTGCAACTGCAAGCGGATGTAAACCGAGATCACAAGCAGGAAGAATGAAATCAGGAACGGAATGCGCCAGCCCCAGTCGGCGAATTTTTCCGCGCCGAACAGGTTTTTGCACAGAAGAATCACGACCAGCGAGAGGAACAAACCGAATGTCGCCGTGATTTGGATGAAGCTCGTGTAGAACCCGCGCTTGCCCGGCGGTGCGTGTTCGGCGACATACGTCGCCGCGCCACCGTACTCGCCACCGAGCGCGAGACCTTGCAGCAGACGCAGGATGATCAATATCACCGGTGCCGCAATGCCGATCGTTTCGTAACTCGGTATGCAGCCGACGAGGAACGTCGACGAGCCCATGATCATGATCGTGATCAGGAACGTGTATTTGCGGCCGATGAGGTCACCCAGCCGACCGAACAGCAGCGCGCCGAACGGACGCACGAAGAATCCCGCCGCGAACGCGAGCAACGCCATGATCAATCCGCTGGTCGCATCGAGCTTGGTGAAGAACTGCGCCGCGATGTTCGCCGCCAGCGACCCGTACAGATAGAAGTCGTACCACTCGAACATCGTGCCGATGCTCGAGGCGGTGATGACGCGCACATGACTGCTGCTCAGTCCGCCGCGGTCATTGGCCATGCTGGTCGCCATGTTCTACTCCCCAGAAAAAAGAAACGATGCGAAGGAAAAAAACCGCGCCCTGACCGCGCGGTTATCATCTGTCCCGATCGTCGGTCCGTGATCGATCGCGGGTAGACGCATCGTGCGCAGCACCCGAAGAAGCAGCCATACGCCTTTGGTCGTAAGCTCGATCCGAACTCGACCAAAGTAGTATTGGTCGCTCGAATGCGCGAACGTCACTTCTACGGCACGCGCGATTGCTCACGAGGAGGCGCCATGTCGCAGATCCATCCCGTTCCCAACGATTTCGCCGCGCGCGCGCGCATCAAGGCGTCCGACTACGAAACGATGTACGCCGAATCGGTGAAGGATCCGGAGGGATTCTGGTCGCACATCGGCAAACGGCTGGACTGGAGCAAGCCGTACACGAAGGTCAAGGACGTTTCGTTCGACGCGAAAAACCTGCACATCCGCTGGTATTACGACGGCGAGTTGAATCTGTCGGCAAATTGCCTCGACCGTCATCTCGCCAAACGCGGCGACAAGACGGCGATTTTATGGGAAGGCGACGATCCGAACGAATCGAAAGCGATCAGCTATCGTCAACTTCACGAGCAAGTGTGCAAGGCGGCGAACCTGCTCAAGAGTCTTGGCGTGGCGAAAGGCGATCGCGTCACGATCTCTCTGCCGATGATTCCCGAAGCCGCGGTTGCGATGCTCGCCTGCGCGCGCATCGGCGCGGTGCACACGGTGGTGTTCGGCGGCTTCTCGCCGGATTCGCTCGCCGGACGCATCTCGGATTCGTCGTCGAAACTCGTGATCACCGCCGATGAAGGATTGCGCGGCGGCAAGAAAGTGCCGCTCAAGGTGAATGTCGACGAAGCCCTCACGCGGCCCGGCACAACGAGCGTCGAAACCGTGCTCGTGGTCAAGCGCACCGGCTCGCCGGTGACGATGCAATCGCCGCGCGATCGCAGTTGGGACGAGCTGATCAAACAACAAAGTGCCGACTGTGCGCCGACGCCGGTCGAAGCCGAGCATCCGCTGTTCATTCTGTATACGTCGGGATCGACCGGCAAACCGAAAGGCGTGCTGCACACCACCGGCGGCTATGGCGTGTTCGCGAGTTTCACGCACGAATGCGTGTTCGATCTGCGCGAAGACGATGTCTACTGGTGCACGGCCGACGTGGGTTGGGTCACCGGTCACAGCTACATCGTGTACGGTCCGCTCGCCAACGGTGCAACGGCGCTGATGTTCGAAGGTGTGCCGAATTCGCCGGACTCCGGTCGTTTCTGGCAAGTGATCGACAAGCACAAGGTCACGCTGTTCTACACCGCGCCGACCGCGATCCGCGCGCTCATGCGCGAAGGCGAAGCACCGGTCAAGAAACACAAACGGACGTCTTTACGGCTACTCGGCAGCGTCGGCGAACCGATCAATCCGGAAGCGTGGGAATGGTATTGGCGCGTGGTC
>DATBAU010000250.1:0-37189 GCA_036271355.1 Rudaea sp.
GAAATCCGGCGAATCGACCACGGCGAGCGCGTCGCCTTTCTTCACGTTTTGTCCGAGCGAAACCACGATGCGCGATACCGGTCCGGAAAACGGCGCCAGCACACTCGTCGCTTGATCGTTGTCGAAATCGACCGAGCCGGCTGTGTCGATCGTCTTGTGGAATTTGGATTCGACGACGGTGAACAATCGGATGTTCTGACGTTGCGCGGCTGTGAGCGTCACGTTGGACGGATTGGCCGTCGCTGGTGGCGCAGCGTCGTTCGTTCTTTTTGAACAAGCGGCGAGCGATGTCAACGCGATCGCGACCACGATCGTCGTCGCGCGTTTCAGAAGCGGATTATTTTCCATTGATGTCCTGCGCGATGTCCGCCTGGTTCCACCAGCCGCCACCGAGCGCCTGGAACAATGCCGCTGTATCCGCGTATCGGCTCGCTTGCGCGAGCACGAGATTGATTTTCGCCTGCTGATCCGCCTGCTCCGCGCTCAACAGCGAAAGGTAACTCGCCGTTCCCGCGTGCCATTGGTATTGCGAGAGGTCGAGCGTGACTTTCGCTGCGCTCGCTGCCGCGGCGGCAGCTTTCAAACCTTCCGCGTCGTGTTCGAGCGCGGCCAATGAATCGGCGACATTCTGGAACGCCGTCAGCACCGTGCTGCGATATTGTTCGGACGCCTGCACATACGCGGCTTTCGCGGCGCGTTCCTGATGCATCAACGTGCCGCCGTCGAAAATCGGTGTCGTCAGATCCGCAGCCAAACTCCAGAAACCCGTGCCGGACTTGAACAACTGATTGAGTTCCAACGCCGTGCTGCCGGCGTTGCCGGTCAACAACAGATTCGGCAAGCGATTCGCTTCGGCGATGCCGATTTGCGCGCTCGCCGCGTGCATCGCTTCCTGCGCCTGCAACACATCCGGACGTTGCGCCACGAGCGTCGACGGAAGACTCAACGGCAAATCGTCCGGCAATTTCAGATTCGACAAATCGAATTTGTCATCCGGCGCTTCGCTCGGATAATGCCCACACAAAACCGCAAGCAGATCACGTTCCTGATCGAGCTGTTTCGCCAGCGTCGGCAACGCCGCCTTGGCCTGCGCCAGTTGCGATTCCTGCGCGGCGACTTCCAGTCCGCTCACCACGCCTTTCTTGAATTGATATTGAAGGATGTCGACGAGTTTCGTATTCGAGTCGATGATTTCGCGCGTCGCGTCGATCTGCATTTGCAGCGACGCCATCTGGATCGCCGCAACGACGACGTTCGACGTCAACGTGTTGTATGTCGCGATCATCTGATAGCGCACTTGGTCCTGCTGCGCCTGCAACGACTCGACCGTGCGCCGGTTCAGCCCGAACACATCGGGCATATACGAAACGCTGACTTGCGGCGTATACAAGTTGTATAGAAACGCATTCGTCGCCGGCACCGCCGCGAGCGCGCCGGGCGGATCCTGATGACGCGACGCCGAGAAGCCCGCCGAGACGTTCGGATAAAAACTGCCGCGCTGCGCGAGCACGTTTTCGTGCGCGACTTTCAGCGCCGCTTCCGCCGATTTCAGATCGTGATTTTTTTCGAGCGCCTGTCCGATCAAATCGTCGAGCTGTTTGGAATGGAACAACGTCCACCAGTCGCCGATGATGTCCTTGCCGTTGGCGAAGCGCTGCGCGTCGCCGCCCGCGACCCCATTCACCGAATCCGTCGTCGCCGGCGCATGCGGCGCATAATCGGTGACGTCCGGGGCGGCCGGTTTTTGAAAGTTCGGACCGACGGCGCAACTCGCGAGCACGGCGCACGCGCAGGCCGCCAGGAATGGCAATCCATACGCACGCAATCGGTACGTTCGTGGGCCGGTGGCCCAAAAACCGTTCATTGATCGGATTCTAGAAGGTCAATTGATACGATATATCGTATCACCCGCCTGTAATGACCTGCTAAAAGTCACGCAACGCGGATTCAGCGACGTTTCGAGCGCTAAACCGCGCGCTCGTGATGCCCGGCGCACCAGGTATCGGTGACGAAGCCGTCGTCCAGCACGACCAAATCCGCCACGAATCCCTCGGCGATTCGCCCGTGCGTGCGTTCTAGCCCAATGAATGCCGCCGGATACTGCGACGCCATGCGCAGCGCTTCGGCAAGATCGACACAGAGCGTCGCCACCGCATTGCGCACGGCCGCGGCCATGTCCAGGGCCGATCCGGCGAGCGTGCCAGTTTCGTTGGTGCATAACCCGTCGCGGCAGCTGATGGTTTCGCCGTTGAGGCGGAAGGTTGGATCGTCGGAACCGACCGGAGGCATCGCATCCGTGACGAGGAAAATCTTGCCGCGCGGCTTGGCGCGCAGCGCGATGCGCAACGCCGCCGCATGCACGTGATGGCCGTCGGCGATGATGCCGCACCAGCTCGCGTCATCGTCCAGCGCTGCGCCGACTGCGCCCGGCGCGCGTCCTTGCAGTGGCGACATCGCATTGTATAGATGTGTAAAACCTCGCATTCCGGCATCGAGTGCGGCGCGCGTCTGTTCATACGTCGCGTTGGTATGACCCGCCGCGACGATCACGCCGCGCCCGCTCAGTTCGTTGATGACGCGCGGCGAAACTTCTTCAGGCGCAATGGTCAGCAGCGTTTTTACTTCGCCGGAAAGAAGCTCGATATCGGCCGTATCGGGCACGCGGAATTTCGCCGAGTTGTGAATGCCCTTCTTCGATGTCGCCAAAAACGGGCCTTCGAGATGAATGCCGAGCACGCCCGGCACGTGCTGCGCGAACGCCTGAGCGACGGCATCGACCGCTTTGCGCATCACCATTGCATCGTCGCTGATCAGCGTCGGCAACATTCCTGTCGTACCGAAACGCCGATGCGCTTGCGCGATACGCCGCACGCCTTCGACCGTCGGTTCGTCGTTGAAAAGAACACCGCCGCCTCCGTTCACCTGACAATCGATGAAACCCGGCGCGAGAATGCGGCCTTCTAAATCGTGTGTGCGTTCGGCATCGACACGCGAGGTGGAAACCTCGACGATCGTCTCGCCGTCGATGACGACGGTGAGTCCCTCTTTCAATCCGTCGTCCGTCAGCACGCGACCATTGATCAACGCCGTGCGCATCACACCGTCTCCGTGACTTTGCGCAAATGCGGCGGCACATCGGGGTTGAATCCGCGCCGCAGCGACAACGCATTCGCGGCGCGATAGAAATTGTGGATCGTCAATAACGGTGTGCACGCCGGATGCGTCGATGCCGGAACCGGCAGATCGCCCTCGCCCGGAGCCGCTACCCACACGCGCGCACCGCGTCCGCGAAATTCGCGCGCGACGGCGAGCGTGCTGTCCCACGTGTCATCGGGCTGCGCGAACACGAGAACCGGAAAATCGCGGCCGACGATCGCCATCGGGCCGTGCCGAACTTCCGCCGCGCTGAACGCTTCGGCGTGCAGGCTGCAGGTTTCCTTGAACTTGAGCGCTGCTTCGAGCGCCGCGCCTAAGCCGAAACCGCGACCGATCACGAACATATTACGCACGTCGATCAGACCGTCGACGAGCGGCGACCAGTCGAGATTCCATCCGCCACGCAGCGCGTCCGGCACCGAGAACAAGGCGTCGCGCAAATTCGCGTCGTCGCGCCACGTTGCGGCAATGTGCAGAATGGCAGAAAGCGAACAAATATAACTTTTTGTCGCGGCGACGCTGAGTTCTGGGCCGGTGCGAAGCGGAATCACGTCGTGCGCGAGTTGCGCCAGCGGAGAATCTTCGACGTTCACCAGCGCGACCACATGCGCACCGGCTTCCTTCGCGGATTTCGCGTGCTGCACGAGATCCGGACTTTTCCCGGATTGTGAAATCGCGATGTACAGCGCGCCATCGAGTTTCTGTTTCGCCGCATAAACGGAGATCACCGACGGTGATGCTGACGCGGTGAACAAACCGACTTGCGTCTCGAACACGTATTTCGCGAATGTCGCCGCATGATCGGAACTGCCGCGCGCGCAGGTGACGATGAAACGCGGCGGATTCTTGCGCAGCCGCTGCGCGAGATCACGCACGATCGACTCATTCTCAGCGAGCTGTCGCGCGACGGCCTCGCCGGATTCGTGCGCTTCGGCGAACATCTTCGTAGAATCGGGAGCGATCGTCATTTCGAATTTTCCGTGTGCAATTCCGCAACGAAATCGTAAGCATCGCCGCGATACAGTGACGAAGTGAATTCGACGACGCGCCCATCGTCGAGGAATGCGCGGCGTTCGATCGCCAGCGCGGGACTGCCTGCTTCGAGATCGAGCAGTGCGCCCTGCGCCGCGTCGAGCGCGACCGCGCGCAGACGCTGCAGCGCGCGCGTCGGCCGGCAATGGATGCGTTCGAGTGCGTCGTAGAGCGATAATTTGACGGCCTTCGGATCGCGCAGGATCGATTGCGGAACCGCGGTGTTTTCCAGCGCGAGCGGCTTGTCTCCCGCGAAACGCAAACGCCGCAAGCGGATCACGCGCGATCCGGGCGACAGATGCAGCGCGAGCGCTTCTTCTGGCGACACTTCGCCAGTGCTGCGCTCAAGAAAACGCACGCGCGGCTTGAGTCCGCGAATGCGCAGGTCGTCGGTGAAACCGGTGAGCTTGGAGAACGATTTGACGATGCGATCGGCCACGAACGTTCCCGCGCCATGCCGCTGTGTGAGTAGCCCGTCGCTGGCCAATCCCGCAATCGCTTTGCGCACCGTCACGCGCGACAGCGAAAACAGATCGGCCAGTTCGCGCTCGCTCGGCAACGCCTGCCCCGGCGCGAGTTGTCCCTTCTCGATCATCCGCTGCAACGAATGACGCACGCGCAAATACGCCAGCGATCGCCCGCGCTCATCGCTCGCGGTGCGCTTGTATTCGGCAGCAATCGCACTGTACATGCGTTGAAAATACCAGTACCATACCACTTTGGCAAGTTTGTCGATTCCAGGCTCTATGCACGATGCTTGGTATTGAACTGGTCTTATGATCGCAAGCTGATTTCTGGAGGTGATGCAGTGACAGGACTCTCTCCACCCGTCGATGTTTTCGACATCGTCATCTTCGGCGGCACCGGCGATCTCGCCTACCGCAAACTGTTGCCGGCGCTGTATCAGCGTTTCGCCGACGAACAAATCCAGCCGGGTAGCCGCATACTCGGCACGGCGCGCGATCCGATCGACGACGCGGAATATCGCCGACGCGTCGCCGACGCGCTCGGACGCGCGGGCGTCGCGAGAGACAGCGACACGACGAAAAAATTTCTCGAAACCGTCAGCTATCGCGCGACGGATGCGACCAGCAATTCGGGCTGGGAAGAATTCGGCAAATTCCTGCGCGAAGGCGCGCAACGCGTGCGCGTTTTCTATCTCGCCACGAGCGCGGCGATTTATGTGCCGATCTGCGAACACCTGAAACAACTCGGATTGACGCACGGTGAAGCGCGCGTCGTCGTCGAGAAGCCGATTGGCAGCGATTCGGCGACCGCGGCCGCGATCAACAACGCGGTCGGCCAATCCTTCGACGAGCGCCAGACGTATCGCATCGACCATTATCTCGGCAAGGAAACGGTGCAGAACCTGCTCGCGCTGCGTTTCGGCAACGCGCTGTTCGAGCCGTTGTGGAGCGCGGAGCACATCGACCACGTGCAGATCACGGTGGCCGAAACGGTCGGCGTGGAAACGCGCGCGTCGTACTACGCGAACGCAGGCGCGCTGCGCGACATGATCCAGAATCACATGCTGCAACTGCTGTGCATGGTCGGCATGGAACCGCCCGCGTCGCTCGAAGCGGACGCGATTCGTGACGAGAAACTCAAAGTGCTGCGTTCGCTCGCGCCGATCAATTCCGGCAACGCCGATCATCTCACCGTGCGCGGTCAGTATCGCGCCGGCGCGACGCCGAACGGTCGCGTGCCGGGCTATCTCGAAGAATCGAAACTGAAAGACACCGCGACCGACACGTTCGTCGCGCTGAAAGCCGAGATCAAAAACTGGCGTTGGGCCGGTGTGCCGTTTTATCTGCGCACGGGTAAACGCCTGAGCGAACGCGTGTCGGAAATCGTCATTGCGTTCCGTTCGATTCCACATTCTATTTTCGGCGCGTCGGCGGGGCCGATCACGCCGAACAAACTCGTGCTGCGCCTGCAACCCGACGAAGGCGTGAAGTTGTGGCTGATGATCAAGTATCCCGGCCCGGGCGGTTTGCGTTTGCGCTGCGTGCCGCTCGACATGAGTTTCGCTGAAGCGTTCGGCGTGCGGTATCCGGACGCGTACGAACGTCTGCTGATGGATGTCGTGCGCGGCAATCAAACGTTGTTCATGCGTCGCGATGAAGTCGAAGCCGCATGGAAATGGATCGATCCAATCCTCGCCGCATGGCGCACCGACGACAACGAACCGAAACCGTACACCGCCGGCAGTTGGGGACCGAGCGCTGCGGTCGCGCTGATCGAACGCGACGGCCGCACATGGCACGAGGAATGACGATGCGCGTACCGACCATCGATTGCACGTTCGCCAACGACGCGGTGCTCGCCGAATCGTTCGCGCAAACCATCGCCGCGAATCTGCGTGCGGGCATCGACGCACGCGGCGCGGCGTTGATCGGATTGTCCGGCGGATCGACGCCGCGCGAATTCCTAAAGCATTTGTCGAATCAGGAATTGGACTGGAACCGCGTCACCGTCACCTTGTGCGACGACCGTTGGGTGCCGCCGACGAGCGATCGTTCCAACGAACGTTTTTTGCGCGAAACACTGTTGCTCAACAAAGCGGCGAACGCGAAGTTCGTTCCGTTGCATATCGACACGCCCGATCCGGACGCGGCATTGCCGCGCGTGCAAGCGAACCTCGCGAAACTCACGCTGCCGTTCGATGTGATCGTGCTCGGCATGGGTTCGGACGGCCATACCGCATCGCTATTTCCCGGCGGTGATCGACTCGCCGAGGCGACGAATACCGCTACGAAAACGCGCGCGTTGCCGATGCGCGCGCCGGACGCGCCGGAGTCTCGCATCACGCTGACATTGCCTACGCTGATCGACACGCGCGCGCTTTATCTGCACATCGAAGGCGCGGACAAGAAGTCCGTATTCGATCAAGCGATGACATCGGACGATTCGCCTGCGCCCATTCGCACCGTACTGAAAGCCTCGCGCGTGACACCGATCGTTTACTGGTGTCCGTGACGAACGGAGAAATCGCATGAGCCTGCATCCCACACTCGCTCGCGTCACCGAACGCATTGTCGAACGCAGCCGCGAATCGCGTTCGCGTTATCTCGCGCGAATCGACGCGGCGAAAAGCGACGGCACGCATCGTCGCCGTCTGTCGTGCGGAAATCTCGCGCATGGATTCGCAGCGTGCAACGCGGCCGACAAAGATGCGTTGCGCGGCTCGGCGAAACCGAATATCGCCATCGTCACCGCGTACAACGACATGTTGTCGGCGCATCAGCCGTACGAAGGTTATCCGGAATTGATTCGCGCAGCGGCGCGCGACGTCAACGCGACCGCGCAAGTCGCCGGCGGTGTCGCTGCGATGTGCGACGGCGTGACGCAAGGTCGCGGCGGCATGGAGTTGTCGCTGTTTTCGCGCGACGTGATCGCGATGTCGACGGCGATCGCGTTGTCGCATGACATGTTCGATGCGGCGTTGTACCTGGGTATCTGCGACAAGATCGTGCCGGGTCTGTTGATCGGCGCGCTGAGTTTCGGCCATCTGCCGGGCATCTTCGTGCCGGGCGGTCCGATGCCGAGCGGCATCAGCAACGACGAAAAATCGAAAGTGCGTCAGCTGTTTGCCGAAGGCAAAGCGACCCGCGACGAATTACTCGAAGCCGAAGCGAAGTCGTATCACTCCGCCGGCACGTGCACGTTTTTCGGCACAGCGAATTCGAACCAGATGCTCATGGAAATCATGGGTCTTCATTTACCCGGCGCGAGTTTCGTTCCGCCGAACACGCCGTTGCGCGCTGCGCTGACGACGGAAGCGGTGCATCGCGCCGCCGCGATCACGGCGCAAGGCGCACACTTCACTCCGCTTGGCCGCATCATCGATGAGCGCGCGATCGTCAACGGTGTCGTCGGATTGCACGCGACGGGCGGATCGACGAATCATTTGCTGCATCTCGTCGCGATTGCGCGCGCCGCAGGTGTCGATTTGCGCTGGGAAGATTTCGACGAACTGTCCGCGACCGTGCCGCTGCTCGCGCGTGTTTATCCGAACGGATCGGCCGACGTGAATCATTTTCACGCCGCGGGCGGAATGGGTTTTCTGATCGGACAACTGATCGACGCGGGTTTGGTACACGAAGACGTGAACACCGTTTTCGGCAAAGGTCTCAACGCGTATCGCATCGAAGCGACGCTGGATGGCCGCGCGGTTCATCGCACGCCCTCGCCCGCCGAAAGCCGCAGCGCGCCGGTGTTGCGTACCGTGTCTGAGCCGTTTCGCAAGGACGGCGGGTTGCGCGTCCTCGCAGGCAATATCGGCCGTTCGACGATCAAGATTTCCGCCGTGCCCGACGATCGTTTCATCATCGAAGCGCCGGCGATCGTGTTCGACGATCAGAACGATGTGCAGGCCGCGTTCGAACGCGGCGAGTTGAATCGCGATTTCATTGCGGTCGTTCGCTTTCAAGGTCCGCAAGCGAACGGGATGCCGGAATTGCACAAACTCACGCCGCCGCTGAGCGTGTTGCAGAATCGCGGACATCGCGTTGCGCTCGTCACCGACGGACGCATGTCGGGCGCGTCGGGAAAAGTACCCGCCGCGATTCACGTGACGCCCGAAGCCGTTGCCGGCGGCAACATCGGCAAAATTCGCAACGGCGACATCGTGAGGCTCGATGCGACTGCCGGTACGCTTGAAGTGAAAGTCGACGACGCGACGCTGAACGCGCGCGAATGTGCGCGCATCGATAATTCCTCGCATCACGTCGGACTCGGGCGCGAGTTGTTCGCGACATTTCGGCATACGGTCGGCGCGGCCGATCGCGGCGCGAGTATTTTTGGAGACATCGCATGAGTAGCGTGCAGGAACGTCAGGACAAACTCGAACCGTTGCTGCGCGCATCGCCGGTAATTGCGATCGTGACGATCGACGATGTCGCGCACGCCGCGCCGCTCGCGCAAGCGTTGATCGACGGCGGCGTGATGTCGATCGAAGTGACGATGCGCACACCGGCCGCGCTCGGCGCGATCGAAGCGATCCGCGCGAAAGTGCCGGAAGCGTGTGTCGCAGCGGGAACGGTGCTGACGCCGGACGACGTGAAATCCGCCGAACGCGCCGGTTCGCAATTTTTCGTGTCGCCGGGTGCGTCGCCGAAATTGATTGAGGCAATGGAAAAATCCGACGTGCCGTGGTTGCCCGGTTCGGCGTCGGCGAGCGAAGCGATGGCGCTGTTCGAGCGCGGTTATCGGCTGCAGAAATTTTTTCCGGCAGAGCCCGCGGGCGGTGTCGATTTCCTGCGCTCGCTCGCCGCGCCGTTGCCAAAAATCATGTTCTGTCCGACCGGCGGCATTCGCGCGCAGACGGCGGTGAATTATCTCGAATTGCCGAACGTCATTTGCATTGGCGGATCGTGGTTGAGTCCGGCGACGATGTTGCGCGACAAGGATTGGAAAGGCATCACCGCGCTCGCCAAGGCCGCAGTCAAACGCTGACCTTCTCTGCTCGTCATTCCCGCGAAGGCGGGAATCCAGTGCCTGTGCTCTCGCATTCGGGGGAATGACGAGAAAAATTTAGATTCGTTTTAGGAATATCTCAGGCCGGCGTGCGGACGCGCGCGGTCGAATCGCGAATCACGAGTTGCGGGCTGAACCCTTTGTTGTCGACGTTCACGCCTTGCTCGAGTCCGGCGAGCAGCAACAACGTCGCGTGGCGCGCAATTTCTTCAGTGCCCTGCTTCGCCGTCGTCAACGCGGGCCACGACTGTTTTGAAAACGGACTGTCCTCGAATCCCGCGATCGACAATTCGTACGGCACGTCGATACCGTTTGCTTTCGCGGCGGCGAGCACGCCGGCCGCAATCTCGTCGTTCGATCCGAAGATCGCCGTCGGTCGATCTTTCAGCGAAAACAATCGGCGCGCGCCGCGGAAACCGTCGTCGAACGAATAGTCGCCGGGAATGATGAGCTTCTTGTCGATCGAGATGCCGTAATCCTTCAGCGCGCTTTCGTAACCTTTGAAACGCTCCGGACTCGATCGATGCGATTCGCCACCCCACAAAAATCCGATGCGTTCGTGGCCGAGCTGGATCAGGTGTTCGGTGATGTCGTAGGCCGCGTCGCGGTCATCGACGAACACGCACGGATTTCCGTCTTTCGGATCTTCCGCGGCGGAAATGATGCGCACGAACTTGATGCCGTTCTGCGAAAGCTGCGCGATCAGTTCGGGACGTTCGGACATCGGCGGCGCGACGACCAATCCCGCAAGGCGCGCGTGACGCACGAGACTGATCAATTCCTCCGCCAGATGCGGCGACGACGAATTGCACGGATGAA
This sequence comes from Rudaea sp., assembly GCA_036271355.1. Lineage (GTDB taxonomy): Bacteria > Pseudomonadota > Gammaproteobacteria > Xanthomonadales > Rhodanobacteraceae > Rudaea. The sequence goes on from DATBAU010000250.1 coordinate 10,486, forward strand.
TCTGCAATCCATAACCCGTTTCGCGGCACACGGAAAGCACGCCGCTCTGCATGCTGATCACGTAATAAGGATTCGGGTTGTCGTACACGAGGCCGAGCGCGTACGACTTCGCGCTGCGCAAACTGCGCGCGGATAAGTCCGGCTGATAGTGAAGTTCGTCGACGGCGCGCTGAACTTTCGCGCGCGTGCGTTCCTGCACGGACGGCTCGTTGTTGATCACGCGCGAAACCGTCTTCAGCGAAACGCGCGCGCGTTTCGCTACGTCTTTGATGGTCGGGTTGCGCATCGAACGCCCGCTGTTCCCCGTGGTGTCGCGGGGATTCTGCTTGGAATCGCCGGCATGCGCCAGCGCGGGCTCAAGGCGCTTGCGCGATGGCAACGGAACGCGCCTGCACGCCAGCCGCCGATCCGCTCAGGCCGTAGTAAAAAATGTAGATATACGACGGCACCATCAGCGCGCAGAAGACGATCTGAAAATCGTAGTGGTCTTTGAGGTGCGCGAAAATCTGCGGCACGATCGCGCCGCCGGCGATGCCCATGATGAGGAAGGCGGAACCGGTTTCGGTGAACCGTCCGAGCCCGCGAATCGCGAGCGGGAAAATCGCTGGCCACATCATCGCGTTGGCGAAACCGAGCGCGGCGACGAAACCGACTGACACATAGCCTTTCGTCAACAACGCGCCAATGCTGAAGACGATGCCAAGCACTGCCGAAATCGCGAGATAGCGTTCTTGCGAGATGAATTTCGGAATCAGCACGAAACCGACGATGTAGCCGACCAACATCGCGCCCAGCGTATACGCGGTGAACAGTTTCGTTTCGTCGAGCGGCAGATTGAAACCGCGGCCGTAAGTGCCGATGGCGTCGCCCGCCATCACTTCGACGCCGACGTATAAAAAGAGGCAAAGTACACCGAGCCACAAATGCGGAAAGCCGAAGATGCCTTTGTCGCGCGCCATCGTGTTCGGTGACGCATTCACTTCCGACGCGCGAATCTCCGGCAGCGACGAGCGCAGGATCCACACCGCGAGCAGCGCGAGCACGACTGCCATCACGGTGTACGGCATGCGCACCTTGCCGGCGAAGTCGACCAGCAACGCTTCACGGGCGGCACCTTGTGCTTGCGTGACGTGATCGGCGAATTCGCCGATGCCGTTGAGCACGACGGCGCCTAAGATCAGCGGCGCGGCGATGCCCGCGAGCTTGTTGCAGATGCCCATGATCGCGATGCGCTGCGCGGCGCCTTCGATCGGCCCGAGGATGCTCACGTACGGGTTCACGGCGGTTTGCAGCAACGACAATCCCGCGCCGATCACGAACAGTCCGGCCAGCGCGCCGGGATAAATGCGCATGGTGGCGAACTGTCCGAACGCGAGCGCGCCGATGGCCATGACGAACAGGCCGAGCGCCATGCCGCCTTTCATACCGGTGCGCTTGAGAATCCACGAGGACGGCAACGCAAGGAAAAAGTACGACAGATAGAACGCCATCGGCACGAGGAAGGCGTTGATATCGTCGAGATCGAACGCGAGCTTGACGTACGTGATCAACGGTCCATTGAGCCACGTCACGAATCCGAAAATGAAGAACAGAGCACCGACGATGACGATCGGGCCGACGTGGCTTCGCGTGGCTGCAGGCGTGCTCATGAGATATCCGCCGATTGTGGATTATGTGGTATTTGCTGATAAGTATACTTATGCACAATGTGCAACTACACGCAGTGCAACGTTGTCATATCCTGCCTGCATTCGGCGCGCTTTGCACGCAATGCGGCGCCGGTTATCGCTGAAAACGGTTTCATGATGTCCGTGTTGCATCGCACTATATCTGTCGCCGTACGTCAGCAAAACTAACGTTTCTATTGCGTATCACTCTACGGTAATTATGCTGCATCGCAAGAATATGTGAGTGCTAAGACAAATTTGTTGACAACGTTGTCATTCCACGACCAGACTCCGCCAAAACGCGGGCGGCACAGGGCGCCGTTTCGCATGCATCGGGGAGTTGCATCAGCGTGGCCGAAGCTGCTCGTCAGGAATTCGCAAACCCGTCCGTCGCCGGCGACGCGCCGCTGATCGCCGCCGATGTCGGCGGAACGTACGCGCGCATCGGACTGGTGAACATCGGCAGCGGCGCACCGCAGGTGAGCACGTTCGAGCGCTATCGCTGCTCGGATTTTTCCGATCTCTCCTCCATCTTCCAGCGCTTTCTCGGTGATCACGGCAGCGATGGACACGCCCGCGCGCGGCGCGGCGCGATCGCCATCGCGGGCTATGTGCTCGACGACGCCATCATCAACAACAACCTGCCGTGGCGGGTGTCGCTGTCGCAGATTCGCCGCGCGCTCGACCTCGACGATCTGCAGGTCATCAACGATTTCACCGCGATCGCGTACGCGACGAATTCCGTGGCGGCGCGAGACGTCACGCCCATCGCTGCAACGTCGGCGCCGCTCGAAGGTCCCGTGCTGGTCGTCGGACCCGGCACGGGCCTGGGCGCCGCCGTGCGCATCCCCACCGCGCGATCGACGGTGATTCTTTCCACCGAAGCGGGACAGTCGGCGCTGACCGCGTCGACGGACCTCGAAATCGAAATCCTGCGCATGCTGTTGCGTGACACGACGCACGTGCCGGTCGAGCACGTTCTCTCCGGACCCGGACTGGCGAATCTTTACGCCGTGCTCGGAACGTTGCGCGGCATGCAGGCGCGATCGCTGACACCGCGCGAGATCGCCGAGAGTGCGATCGACGGCAGCGATGCGCTCGCGGTCGAGGCGCTGCACGTGTTCTGCGGCTGGCTCGGCAGCGTGGTCGGCAATCTCGTGCTGGTTTACGGCGCGCAGGGCGGCGTGCATCTGGCCGGCGGAATTCTGCCGCAAATAACAGACTTTCTTCTGCGCAGCGATTTCGCTGCGCGTTTCCGCGACAAAGGCCAGATGCGCGACGTACTCGAACGCGTGCCGGTGCATCTGATTGAACACGGCCAGTTGGGCGTGATCGGCGCGGCGCAGTGGTATCTGGAACAGCAGTAAAAAACGACGAAGGCAGGCGAAACAGAAACTCGATTCAAGCGACCCGATTCAACCGTACGACGAAAATTCGGCAGCCATCTCAAGAGGTTGACCGACGCCGCCCCCGGCGGCGGTTCAGTAGGAATTGAGCGGCCAAGCCACACAAAAACCGAGAGGAGAGCCATGAAACATCGCAAGAAACTACTCACCGCAAGTATCGCTGCCTGCCTCGCCATGAGCGCGGCCGCGCATGCGCAATCACTCTATCAACCGTCCACGCCCGACACGCAGAACAACGTGTCCACCGTGCCGCAACCGCCGCTGCTCGCCGCGGCCGACGCGCAGGCCGCCGGCGGCGGAACGGCGCAGAGCGATCAGGAACTCGGCACGATCGAAGTCATCGGCATTCGCGAAAGCTTGAAGAAATCGCTCGAGAAAAAACGCGACGCGGACGCGATCATCGAATCGATCACCGCCGAGGACATCGGCAAATTCCCCGCCACCAACGTGGCCGAAGCGCTGGCGCAGGTGCCGGGCGTGACCATCGACCGCGCGCTCGGCGCCACGCAGCGCGTGAGCATCGACGGCACCGATCCGTCATTGAACCTGAGCTTCCTCGACGGTCATCCGGTCGCGCAGGCGATCTGGCAGTACGGCGATTCGCCGAACCGCGGTTTCAACTTCTCGCTGCTTGCGCCGGAAGTGCTCGGCTCGCTGGAAATCTACAAGAGTCCTGAAGCGCGTCTGCCGGAAGGTTCGATCGGCGGCACGATCATCATGCACTCGATCCTGCCGCTCGACGTACCCGCGAACGTGTTCAGCGGATCGGTCGGCTACAACTTCAACGACATGGTCGACAAAGGCAAACCCGACGCGTCGCTGTTCTATAGCTGGAAGAACGACGACAAGACGTTCGGCATCGATCTGTCCGCGCAACATTACGAGCAGGTGACCAACCGTCAGGGCATGGAAGTGTTCGGCTACGATCCGGCGTCGGCTTATGCCGCCACAAATCCGGCAGTCGCTGCGGAAATTGCAGCGGGCACGATCAAGGCCACCGATCTGGTGCCGGAAGAATTCAACGCCGCGAATTTCCAGCAGACCGAAAAACGCGACAGCTTCTTCGGCAACGTGCAATGGAAACCGGTGGATCAACTCGACGTCGATCTCGGCCTGATGTACATGCGCGACAACCTCGACAACTACAACCAGTCGATGTATCCGTATCTGCATTGGACGCCGGGAACGGTCGCGGGTGTCACTGGCTTCACGGAAGGCAGCGGCGGCACCGTCGCCGGCGGACATAGCTGCGATCCGCACGACGATCCGACGTGTCCTGGCCTCGGTGGCGTCATCTTCGACAACAACGCGCGCACCGCGTTGGTGAAGACACGCGGTGGCGATCTGCGCGCGAAGTGGCAGGGCGACAGCTGGTCGCTGTCGGGTCAGGCCGGCGTGAGCACCTCGCACGACGATTTGACGCAGGCGTTCATCGAACCGGTGTATTTCGGCGGCTATTCGTGGGATCTCACCAAGGGTTTCACGTTTGACAATCCGGCGCGCGCGAACAATCCGGCGAACTGGGCGGGTTATTACTTCAACGGCAACTACGCGAAAGAACCGTACGCCGCGAAGGACAACTACTCGCAACTGGACTTCGCCTACGACTTCAACAGCTTCTTCAACCAGCTGCTGGTCGGCGTGCGTTTCGCCAAGCACACCGAGAGTCAGGAACTCGACGTGTACAGCGGCGGCGTGCAGAGCGGCAACCTTGTAGACGTCGGCGCCGGCAGTCTGACCAATCTTTCCGGTCTGGACAGCATGGACTTCCTGCCGGGTTCCGTGCATCACGTGCAGCCACGCAACGGCAGCACGGTGATCAATTGGGTACTCGGTAGCCCGAACCTGTTCGATTCGCAGTACCTGTATCTACCGTATTTCTATGAGAACACGTTCCACGTCGATCAGAAATCCGACGCCGGCTACGCGCAGTTGAACTTCGGCAACGACGACTGGAAAGGCAACATCGGCGTCCGCTACGTGCGCACGGACATCGACGCGACGGGTTATGTGTCCAACAGCGATTTCTCGGTGAACACGCTGACGACGACACCGAACAACCACACCAATTATCTGCCCTCGTTCAACCTGGCGTGGACCGTGGCGCCGGATATCGTCCTGCGTGGCGCGGCATCCGAGGTGATCGCGTGGGCGCCGTACAACCAGGAAGTTCCGTACGTCGTCACCAACGACACGGTGCTCACCGGTGCCGGCGGCAATGCGCATCTCGATCCGTATAAGTCGGACAACTTCAACCTGTCGGCCGAATGGTATTTCGCGCCGGAATCCGTGCTGGCCGGTTCGGTGTTCTACAAGGACATCAAGAACTACATCGTGCAGGGCGTGCGCACCGAGCGTCTGTTCGACTCGTTGTTCAAGACCAGTCCGATGGAGTTCAACCAGCTCCTCGGCGGCAACTGCGACCAGACCACAGGCTACTGCGACTTCAGCATCTCGCGTCCGCAAGACGGCGGCCGCGCGAAGGCGAAGGGATACACGATCAACTACCAGCAGCCTTTCGCCGACACCGGTTTCGGACTGCGCGCGAACTACACGTATTCCGATGCGTCAACACAAAGTGGCGGCGCGCTGCCGTACAACTCGAAGGACTCGTTCAATGTCACGCCGTACTACGAGAAAGGCGACTGGACGGCGAGCGTGACCTACGGTTTCCGCAGCAGCTATCTCGCCGGCGGTTATGTGGCGGGCGCTCCGGCTGAAACGATCGATGCGTACACGGAAGTGGACGCGAACGTCGCCTGGAAATTCAGCGATCACTTCTCCGTCAGCCTCGACGGTCTGAACCTGCTCGATTCCACCTACTTCGGCTACCTCGGCACGAAGTACGAGCCGGTGGGCAAGTACAAGTTCGGCCGCGAGTACATGGCAACGCTGCACTTCAAGTTCTAAGGTTTCACGGTTCTCCAACCGATTGGGCCGGCGATCAACGTCGGCCCTTTTTTTTGCGCGGAACGGATATGGCATGATGCGAACGATGCGGATTTGTAACTTTCTATACTTTTTTATGGCCGCGGCGGTTCTCACGATCGCGGCATGCGGGACGACGTCGACATCAAAACCTGAAATGCTAACCAAGCCGGCGTTGATCCCGATGCCGGTTAGCGTCGAACCCACACCCGGCTATTTCGAACTGCGCGAAGGCGCAACGCTGAATGTGCAGGCTACGAACGCAGAGGCCGCCGGCATCGCGCGCTACTTCGCCGATTTGCTCGCGCGCACGCGCGGCATCCATCTCGACGTGCATCCGTTCGGCGGCGCCGATGCGCACGATGCGATTTCATTCCGTATCGATCCCGCCTTCATCGTTCGCGGCGATTCGTCGGACGAAGGCTACGAATTGAACGTGTCGGGCGAACGTATCGTCGTCATCGCACGCACACCGCACGGATTGTTCAACGGCGCGATCACCCTTTGGCAGTTGACGACAATTGACGAAGGACATTCGCCGGCGCGCGTGCGCTGCATGCACATCGAAGACTACCCACGTTTCGCCTGGCGCGGACTCATGCTCGATTCCGCGCGCCATTTCCAGCCGCCCACGTTCGTCAAGAAATTCATCGACGACATGGCCATCCACAAACTCAACGTGATGCACTGGCACCTCACCGACGATCAGGGCTGGCGCATCGAGATCAAGAAATATCCGAAGCTCACATCCATCGGCGCGTGGCGCACGCCGGCGCACGTCGTCGGATCGCCCGCTCCGTATGGAGGTTTTTACACACAAGAAGAAATCCGCGACATCGTTCGCTACGCCGCGCAACGCTACATCACCATCGTTCCCGAAATCGAAATGCCGGGCCATGCACAAGCCGCGATCGCCGCGTATCCCGAACTCGGCGTGACCGGCAAACGTCCGCCCGTATCGCCGGATTGGGGTGTGCACACGTATCTATACAACGTCGACGACAGCACGTTTGAATTTCTGCAGAACGTGCTCACCGAAGTGATGGATCTGTTTCCGGGCAGCTACATCCATATCGGCGGCGACGAAGCCGCAAAAGATCAATGGCACGCGTCCGCGCACGTTCAACAGCGCATGAAAGAACTGCATATCGCCGACGAAGCCGCATTGCAAAGCTGGTTCATCGCGCGCATCGGAAAATTCATCGACGCGCACGGCCGCCGACTCATCGGCTGGGACGAAATCCTCGAAGGCGGACTCGCGCCGCGCGCGACCGTCATGTCCTGGCAAGGCGTGAAAGGCGGCATAGACGCCGCGCAGAAAGATCACGATGTCGTGATGTCGCCCTCGCCCGCGCTGTATCTCGATCATGTGCAAAGCACGCTGCACGACGAACCACCCGGCCGGCCCGACGTGATTTCCGTGTCCGACATCTACAACTACGAACCGATTCCCACTGAACTCGACGAAAAACATGCGCACCACATTCTTGGCGCGCAGGCGAATCTGTGGTCGGAATACATGGACACGCCGCAACGCGTCGAACACGCCGCGTTTCCTCGCGCGGCCGCGTTGGCGGAAGCGTTGTGGTCGCCGCGCGCCACCAAGAATTTCACCGATTTCGCCGCGCGCTTGCCCACGCAATACGCGCGCTATCGCGAGCTCAACATTGCATTCGCCGACAGTGCCTACGCGCCGGAAATCAACGTGATGCCGTTCGGCACAACAACCGGCGCGCAGGTCAAAGTGTCGAATCAGGTCGCGCTCGGGAACGTTCGCTACACGCTCGACGGATCGACGCCGAGCGCAACGGCGACCCGCTATCGCGACATGTTCAACATTAGCGTCGGCACATCGCTCAACGTCGGCGTGTTCGATAAAACCGGATTGATCGCCTCGCGCGCACGCGACGTCACGCGCGCTTCGTATTTGCGCATGAACAGCGACGAACTCCAGTCCTGCCGACCCGGCGCCGGTTTGCCGTTGCGCTTGCCCGGACCTTCCGACGGCGGCGGCGAAACGACATACCGCGTCGATATTTTCGATCCGTGCTGGATCTACCCTGCCGCCGACATGGATACGGTCCGCACCGTCGACGTCGTCGCAGCGGAGCGGCCCTACAACTACCAGTTGTGGCACGACGCCGACAAAGTCGTGTTGCGCAAGCCGCAACATCCCGGCGGCGAACTCGAAATCCATTCCGATACGTGCGCCGGCGCATTGCTTGCGTCGGTTCCGCTGCGCGGCGCCGCCGACGAACGCGGCGTCGCGCATCTGCACGCGTCGCTCATGCGCATCGACGGTGTGCATCCCCTGTGTTTCACCTTCACGCGCGACGCGCCAAGTCCGTTGTGGATGATCGATACCGTGCAACTGCAAAACTAATGGATGGATTTCTTCGCGCGAACGGAGTAGAAAAACCGTAGGCTCACGGAGACGCCGCATGAAACGCTGGCTTTGCTTGATCGCATTGTGTTTTCTCGCGCCGCTCGCCGCGCACGCCGCCGATGCGTTCGTGACGGCGAATCTCAATCTGCGCGCCGGACCGAATCCATCGTACCCACGCATCACGACGTTGCCGTCGGGCGCGACCGTCTCCGTGCAAGGCTGTCTCAACGGCTACGCGTGGTGCGACGTGATCGCCGGTCCGGATCGCGGCTGGGTCGCCGGCGAATACCTGCAATACCTTTACGAAAACCGGCGCGTGTATGTGAACGACTACGGTTCGCGCATCGGCATCCCGATCGTTTCGTTCGTCATCGGCACGTATTGGGACAACTACTACCGCACGCGTAACTGGTATCACGACCGCGACCGCTGGTATCACCGGCCACTGCCGATCCGTCCGCCGCCGCCGCGCCCGCGACCACCCATCCACAATCGACCGCCGCCGCGGCCACGTCCGCCCGACAACAACCGGCCGCCGCCGCGCCCGCGTCCACCGGACAACAATCGACCGTCGCCGCGGCCGAAACCGAATCCGTCGGTTCGTCCGCAACCGCGTCCGGCAAACCGCGACAACAACGGCGGCAACTGAGCACGCGCGACGCGGCCACCGTCGCGCGGCCGCGTCATACGCCTGTCACACGGTTCGCGCGTAGTGCGCCGAATCGTCACACGGGTTCGCCGCATGCACATTGCCGACGTCACGTTGTTCTTCGCGCCGCACAGTGGCGGCGTGAAGCGCTACCTGCTCGCCAAACATCGTCATCTGAACCAGACGCACGGCGTGCGCCATTCGCTGATCGTGCCCGGCGCGCGCGACGCCGAAGTTTCGCCTGGTGTATTCGAAATGCGCAGCCCGCCGACACCGTGGCGCGGCGGCTATCGCGTGCCGTTGCGGACTTCGCGCTGGCGCGCGTTGCTCAACCGACTCGCGCCCGACGTGATCGAAGCCGGCGATCCCTATCATCTCGCGTGGACCGTGCTCGGCGCCGCACGCGATCTGGACATTCCCGCCGTCGCGTTCGCGCATTCGGATCTCTCGCGCATGCTCGCGCATCACGTCACGCGCGCGGCGGGACCGCTGACCGACTGGTATTTGCGCCATCTGTACGCGCGATTCGATCTCGTGCTCGCGCCGAGCAAGACGATCGCCGAACGCCTCGCCGGCAACGGTGTGACCAATGTGCTCGTACAACCGCTCGGCGTCGACGGCGACGTGTTTCATCCATCGCGATGCGATCCGTCGTTGCGCGCCGAACTCGGCCTCGCGGCCGACACGCGCCTGCTTGTCTTCGCCGGCCGCATGGCGCGCGAAAAACAGATTCCCGTGCTGATCGATGCATTCGCCCGTCTCGGCGATGCGTATCACTTGATGCTCGTCGGCGGTTCGGCGCGCGAACGCATCGGCAGTAACGTGACCGTGCTGCCGTACGAACAAGATAGCGCCCGCCTCGCGCGCCTGCTCGCCAGCGCCGACGCGCTCGTGCACGCCGGCGTGCACGAAACGTTCGGCCTGATCGTCATCGAAGCGATGGCGTGCGGACGGCCGGTTGTCGCCGTGCGATCGGGTGCGTTGACGGAACTCATCGGCGACGATGTCGGCGTGCTCGCGCAATCCAGCGATCCGCAGACGTTCGCCAACGCGATCGAAGCGCTTTACGCGAACGACTGGCAATCGATGGGCCGCCGTGCGCGCGCCAACGTCGAAAACGTATACACGTGGAAAAGTACCTTCGCGCTGCAGCTCGAACGTTACGCGCATCTGGCGCGTCATGAGTTGGTCGACGAATACGCGCACGCAGACGCGGCCAATGCGCGATGACGAACGTGTTGTGCATCGCACTGCACGACGTTGCGCCCGCGACATGGCCGCGTTGCGCGCGATTGCTCGCGATGCTCGACGAGATTGGCGCGCGCGCCATCACGTTGCTGGTCGTTCCGGATTTCCATCGTCGCGGCACCATCGCCAGCGACGCGGGCTTCATCGCCGCCATCGAAGCGCGCCGCGAACGCGGTGACGAAATCGCGCTGCACGGCTATACGCACGTCGACGAAGCGGCACCTCCACGTTCACCGTCGACATGGTTTCGCCGGCGCGTGCTGACGGCATCCGAAGGCGAATTTTCGGCGCTCGATCGTTTGGTTGCCGCGCAACGCATCGCCGCTGGACGCGACATGCTCGCGCGCATCGGCTGGCACGTGGACGGATTCGTTCCGCCGGCGTGGCTCGCCAGCCGCGGAACGCGCGAGGCGCTGGCCGCCAGCGATCTGCTCTACACCAGCACGCACACCGCGCTCGTCGATCTTCGCTGCGGAATTTCGCTCGATGCGGCGAGCGTCACCGCGTCACCGCGATCGGCGCTGCGCCGCGCGATGAGCAAACGCTGGCTGAGCGCCGCGCGCTGGGCGACGCGCGCGTCGCGCATCGTGCGTGCCGGACTTCATCCGGGCGACGCAGATCATCCCGATCTTGTGGCGGTGTGGCGATCGCTGCTCGTTGCGTGGCTCGCCGAACGCGAGCCGATGACCAAACGCGATGCCGTGTTGCGCGCGACGTCAGCCGCTGACGCTCGCGCGCCCAAGTTCGATGTGTCCGGAAAAACGCCAGCGGAAATCCTCGCCGAGCGAAACAGTAAGGTCGTACCAGCCATCAGTGGACGTTTCGACATCCCACATTTGCGTGGATGAAGCGCCGCCGTCGAGCGCGACGACGCAATCGGGTTCGCTGTCGTAAGCGTTTACGCGGACGGTGACGATGCGTTCCGATTCGGCCCGGTTCGCAATCGTCAGATGCAACTGCGCGGATAACGTGAAATCGTACTCGCAGCGAACCTCGAGCGGCGATTCGGCGGTGCCTTCGAACTGGCGCAGAAAACCGTTCGGACCGTGAATGGCGACCTCGTACGCCTCGTCGACCGCAATCGTTTCGTGCACGCGCTCGAACGGCGCGTTATCGAAACGTCGCGGTATGTCGTTCGCGTGAATGGTCATGTGCACGGATGCCAAACCATCGTTGCCGAGGATGAGGTGCAATGCGTCGTCCACAAACGTCGCGTTCGCGTTCGGCTGATACGGCAGCGCGCGTGCGGGCCGTGTTCCGGCTTCCTGCAATCCGGGTTTGCTCGACGATAACGTCGGCGACATCGTCACGCTGGTCGACGTGAAATCAAACGCCGACATCAGATCGCCGCAGACGCGTCGCCGCCATCCGCTGATGTTCGGCTCCATCACGCCGCTGAGCGATTCCATGAAACGGATCACCGACGTGTGATCGAACACCTGCGAGCACACGTGACCGCCACGACTGAACGGCGAGACGACCAGCATCGGCACGCGCGGACCGAGACCGATGGGAGCGCCGTCGACGAATTCGTCGCGCGTTCCCGGCGGCGCGACCGGTTGTTGGACGTGATCGAAGAATCCGTCGTTCTCGTCGTAATTGATGAGCAGCGCCGTCGATGCCCACACGTCGGGATCGGCGGTCAGGGCGGCGAGCACGCGCGCGATAAAATCGGCTCCGCGTTGCGGCGAATGGCTCGGATGCTCGCTGCACGACTCGGGCGCGACGATCCACGACGCGAACGGCAAGCGTCCGTTCGTCACATCGCTTTCGATCGCCGCGACGATGTCGGCGCACGTGTCGCCGTGCACGCGCGGCACCGACGCCATCCCGCGTTCGTGCAACGGCGTGCCGGGTTTCGCGTTCTGGAATTCGCGGAACCATGCGAGCGCGTTGTCGTCGTAGTTGTCGTCGGCGTTTTGGTAAATCTTCCAGTCGACGCCCGCACGCTGCAGACGTTCGGGATACGTCGTCCAGCGGAAATCGCGTCGCGAATTGTCGATGGCCGGACCGCCCGCGATCCCGTTCGGATCGCACGTGCCGCTCCACAAATACAGGCGGTTCGGATTGGTCGGTCCCATCACCGAACAGAAATAGTGATCGCACACCGTAAATGCGTCGGCGAGCGCGAAATGAAACGGAATTGCCGCTCGGTCGAGGTACGCCATGCTCGCGGCGCCTTTCGATTTCACCCATGCGTCGCAGCGCCCGTCGTTCCACGCCGCGTGTGTGCCGCGCCAGGAATGATCGAGATCGGCGACGCCATCGGATGACGCGTGCCGGTACGGCGTGACGCACGCTGCGTTCGCGTCGGATTGCGCGAACACGTTGTCGCGGCGGCGGCGCAGTGCGGTGCGATCATCGAACCCGCGCACGCCGCGCAGCGTGCCGAAATAATGATCGAACGAACGGTTTTCCTGCATCAGCACGACGACGTGCCGGATCGCGGACGCGGATTTTCTCGTCGGCGCAGCGGCCAGGGCGGACCGCAATGAATGAGGAAAACCGGGCATCGCCGCGGCAGCCGTGGCCGCGGACAAACCCAGAAAATCACGCCGAGACACTACCGCCATGCCGCATGCCGGCTGGGAAAACGCGCGCAGCGTGACGGCTGCCGTTGTCAGGACGGTGAACGTGGGCTTTCAGTTCGATGAACGCCGTGTTGCGGTCCGGCTACGGCGCGTCGTTAAATGGCGCCATGCAGGATCGCGCCTCGGTCGCCATCGTTCTGCTCGCCGCCGGCGAGGCGTCGCGCTTCGGTTCGGCGAAACAGATCGCTTCGATCGGCGAACGCGCGATGGTGCGACACTGCGCGATCAATGCGCTCGGCACGCGGGCGCCGGTGTTCGTCGTGACCGGCGCGCATCGCAATGCGGTGGTGACCGTGCTCGGCGGATTGCACGTGGCGCTCGTGCACAATCCGGAATGGTCCGCCGGCATGGGTTCATCCATCGCACGCGGCGTGCGTGCAGCGCGCGAACGTGGCGCGACGTTAAGCGGCGTGTTGATTGCGCTCGCGGATCAGCCGTCGATCTCGACGCAGGATCTCGACACGCTGCTGCGCGAACACGCGGCCGTTCCCGAGAGCGTCGTCGCAAGCAGGCTCGGCACGCGCGTCGGGCCGCCGTGCGTCTTTCCCGCGTCGTGCTTCGATGATCTCGAGAATATGAACGGACCGAGCGGCGCATATGCGGTCATCGAGCGGCACGCGGATGCGCTGCGCGCGATCGACATGCCGGGCGCCGCGCTCGATATCGACACGCGCGAGGACTATCGCCGCTTCGTCGAGCAGTCCGGCCTACCGCAATCCTAACGAATCCGGCGGTAAACTAATCGCTTCGTTTCCGGTCGAACCCGTCATGCGTACAAGTAAATTCGTATACTTTTTGTTGCTCGGCGCCGCGTCGCAGGTCCACGCCGGCGCCGGACAGACCGCCGCGGGCGTAACCACGACGGTCGGCAGCGATCCCACGGCCGCTACGCAGGACGTGCAATCGCAGTCCTCGAATTTCGTGCAGGCGAATCAAACACTCGCGAACGGCACGACCGGAATGGCCGGGACCGCGGGAGCCGCGACGGGCACGACGCTCGGATCGGCAACCGCAACGAGAAATGGCCAGCCGGGCAGCGATCCGAACAATCCGAGCAAACCGGGCGATCCGAACAATCCATCGAACACTCCAAACGCGGCGAATGCGAAACCCGCAGCGCCTGCCGCGCCGCCGGCGCCGCCGCCGGACTACGTGTCGAACATCAAGAAGGTCGATCGCTCGGCGACTGTCGCGGCGGTTGTGCCGGCCGTCGCGGCGTCGGGTGAAAAGTCGGCGTCGTCCACGGCGAAATCGACCGCGCCCGCGGACAACGATCCCTCCGCTGTCACCGCGCCCGGCGTGCAACGTCAAGCGGCCCGACAGAAACCCGTGACCCGCACCACCGAGCCGGCTGCAGACACCGGCGCCGAACGCGTGACGGAAGTGACGGGCTCGTCCGGTGGCAGCGGCGAACCGCCCGACAGTTACGCGTTCTACATCGGGCTCATCATCGCCGGCGCGCTGCTCGCGTTCGCGGCCGCGATGTTCCTGCGCGTGGAAAAAGGCGTCGCGAAGTAATTACGCGGCTTTCTTTTTCGCCGACTTCGACTTCGGCTTTGGCTTGGGTTTGCGCTTCGGCTTGAGAATCGTTCCCGTGCACCGTGGCGAGCCGCAAAGGCATTGCCAGATTTTCTGGATGCGCTTGGTGTGCGGTTCCTCGAGCACGATGCCGTAATCGTAGGTCAGCTCTTCGCCTTTGCGGATCGCGCGGCGCGTCTCGATGACGATCTGGTCGCGCTTCGGATCCTTGCTGTCGTGCTCGATCGTCCACGCCTGACAATTCGGGCTGCAGCTATGATTGATCCACCGCGCGATGTTGCCGTCTTCGTTGGCGTCTAGCAGATATTTTTCGTTGAGCGTGAACAGGAACGTGTGGCCGCTGTCGACGTCGTTGCCGTAACGGCGATTGGCTTGTTCGTGCGTGAGAAGGCGGCCGCGATAGCGAACGACACGGGTTCCTTTCGGAATGTCGGCGGCAGCGAAAACGCCGTTTCCGTGGATGGGCGAACTGCGCTGAACGATACGACGAGTCATGATTCACGGATGGCTGAAAACGAACGGCAAGTATAGCCGTCCGAACACGTTCGTTGCGCATCGAGGACGCGCTCGTGGCAAACTTTCCTCGTCGAATCCGGATGGAATTGTCATGCCTGCACGTCTGCTCGCCGTTGCACTTGCCATTGTCGCCACGATCGCCGTCGCGCGTGGTCATCACGATCGCGCCGACGATGGGCGATTCGACTATTACCTGATGTCGCTGTCGTGGTCGCCGAGTTATTGCGAAGCGCATCCCGGGGATGAGGATCAATGCGCGCACAAGGGATTCGGTTTCGTGCTGCACGGTCTGTGGCCGCAAAACCGCGACGGAAGCTGGCCGCAGCATTGTTCGAGCAATGCCGAGCCGGATGCCGCGACGGTCGAACGTACGCTTGCTTTCATGCCGAGCCGGCGGTTGATCGAACACGAGTGGCAGACGCACGGGAGTTGCACGGGGCTTGAGCCGAGCGCGTATTTCGATCTTGCGGATCGGGCGTTTGCCAGTGTGAAGATTCCTGATGCGCTGAAGACGCCGGCATCGGCGCCGTCGATGAGTGCGGATGAAATTGTCGCGGCGTTTGCGGCGGCGAATCGCGGGCTCGATGGGCGCATGGTGACGGTGCAATGTCGCGATGGGGGTGAGCTTAGTGAGGTGCGGGTTTGTCTCGATCGGGATTCGTTGGGGCCGACTGATTGTGGGGGAAGAGTTAGGAGTAGTTGTCGGGCGGGGGCTTTGCGAATTGCGGTTGTGAGATGAGTGTTTTTGGTTGTTGATTGGTTGATCGAAGCAAAAGCTTCCGCCGCAAGCGGCGGGTAACTTTTTGCTCAACGGCAAAAAGTCACCAAAAAACGTTTTTGATGGTTCGCTTAGGCTGTTGTCCGCAGACAGCACGTCCGTGCTGCTGGCTGCGGACCGCGCGCATCCCTGCGCGCGATCACCGTCGCTTCGGCGTGCAGGTGACCGGTATCAAGCTTCTTGTAAAAGATCACTGCACGCCGTGCTCTCGCGGTGGGTCTGTAAAAGCAAGAGAGAGAAAGGGATCTTGCTCTTAAACCTCACCGCCCTTGGCTTCGTGCTGTCCTGAGTTTCAAGAAGCTTGATACCGGTCACGCGCAGTCTGCTGCGACGGTGATCGCGCGCAGGAAGCGCGCGGTTCGCGCACGGATCAGGGATGTCCGATCGCGAACAGCACCCTAGGGGAGAAAAGAAAACGTTTTTTGGTGACTTTTTGCCGTTTAGCAAAAAGTTACCCGCTCGTTCCGAGCGGAAGCTTTTGTTCAAACCAAATCAACAACACCCATGCTCCCCACGCTGCGTATGCGCCCCACTAGCCGCTACGCCAGTCGTCAACCCCTGCGCGCTAGCCTTGTAATGATCAGCGATAACCCGCGCCACACACATACTCACCCGCTTCCCTGTCGGAATGTGCAGAAACTCATTCGGCCCATGCGCATTCGACTGCGGCCCCAACACGCCAGTGATCAGAAACTGCGCGCCAGGAAATTTCTCGCCGAGCATCCCCATGAACGGAATGCTGCCGCCTTCGCCATTGAACGCAACCGGCGCGCCGAAGAATTCTTTCGACGCCGCTTCAACCGCACCTTCGAGCCACGGCGCGAGCGCCGGTGCGTTCCATCCGGATGACGCCTTCTCCAGATCGAACGTCACTTTCGCGCCGTACGGCGGATCTTTTTCGAGCAGATTCTTCACCGCGCGACCGGCCATGTCGCCGTCAAGCGTCGGCGGCAGGCGCAGCGACACTTTCACCGCGGTGAACGGACGCAACACGTTGCCCGCCGAATCCAGCGGCGGCATTCCACCAATCCCAGTGATCGACAACGCCGGACGCCACGTGCGATTCAACACCAGTTCGGTCAGATCGTCGTTCATCGGTTTCATGCCGTTAACGAACGGGAATTTCGAATACACCGCGTCGCCGAGAACCTGTGCGGTTTTCTTGGCCTGATCGATGCGCTGCTGCGGAACCTCGGCGTAAAGTTCTTTCGGTTTGATCTTGCCGGTGACCTCGTCTTCGAGCCGCGACAGCAGTTGACGGAGAATGCGGAAGCTCGACGCGACGATGCCCGATGCATCGCCCGAATGCACGCCTTCGTCGAGCACGCGCACGGTGAGATTGCCGCCGGTCATGCCGCGCAGCGATGTGGTCAGCCAGAGTTGATCGTAGTTGCCGCAGCCGGAATCCAGGCAAACGACGAGCGACGGTTTGCCGATGCGGGCGGCGAGATGATCGACGTAATACGGAAGATCGTAGCTGCCGGATTCTTCGCACGCTTCGATCATCACTACGCAACGCGCGTGCGGCGCTTTCTGTTCCTGCAGCGAACGCAGCGCGGCGAGCGAGCCAAATAACGCGTAACCGTCGTCAGCGCCGCCGCGTCCATATAGTTTGTCGCCTTCGATCACCGGCTTCCACGGACCCAGATGGTCGGCCCAACCGGTCATCTCCGGTTGCTTGTCGAGATGGCCGTACAGCAACACGCAGTCGTCGGACGTCGACGCCGGATCGCTCGCGGGCACGTCGATGAAAATCAGCGGCGTGCGCTTGGGCAACCGCACCACTTCGACGTTCATTCCGGCGATCGGCTGCGCTTTCGCCCAGTTGACGAACAGCTCGACGGCCTTGTCCATATAGCCGTGTTCGGCCCATTGCGCGTCGAACATCGGCGACTTGTTCGGGATCTTGATGTAGTCGACGAGCTGCGGAACGATCTCGCTGTCCCACAGTTCGGATACGGCATTTCGGGTCTGTGTCGAGTCCATGATCAGAGTCGTTTTCGATCGGGTCGGCAAGTGTACCCGTGCGGCGCGGACGGCGCATCCTGATAGACTTCGCCAACGTTTTCCCGGGTTTTTTGCATGATTCTGCCGCGTTATCACGTCGCCGATTCGCTCATCGCGGGCGCCGGCAAGGGGCTGTTCCTGGATGAGCCGGTGCGCGCCGGAAAGATCGTCGTCGCACCCGACGATGTGCGCAAAGTATACAAGTGGACAGAACTGCAGGCGCAGCCGAACGCGACCGAACTCATGTACGCGACCGTTCGCTGGTTCGACGACGGCTACACGGTGACGCCGGAATGGCCCGACGAGTGCTACATCAATCACGCGTTCGAACCGACGGCGTTGTGGCATCTCGGATTCGTTTTCGCGCTGACCGATCTGCCCGCCGGCGCCGAAATCACCGTCGACTATCGCCATTTGCTGGCGCCCGGCCAGTCGGAAGACTTCAACGACTCGAAAACCGGCCAGCCCATCGTCGGCTATTCGTGGGAAGAAAGCCTCGCGCGTTCGACCGCGCAGTTGCACGCGATCACGGAGAACGGCGTGCGATGAGCTGGCGCGTGCTGCGGCCGGCGGATTACAAACGCATGCCGTGGAAAAACGGCGGCGGCACGACGACGGAATTGGCCGTCTATCCGTCCGAAATGAACGACGCGTTCGACTGGCGCGTCAGCATCGCCGATATCGAATCCAACGGCCCGTTCTCGTCGTTCGAAGGCTACGACCGGTTCATCGCGTTGCTCGAAGGCATCGGCATGGAATTGCGCTTCGACGATGCCGAATCGGTACGGCTCGAGCGGCGATTGCAGTTCGTCAAATTCGCCGGCGAGCGTCGCACGGAAGGCGTGCTCGTTTCCGGGAAGGTGCGCGACTTCAATGTGATCTTTCGGCGCGCTGCCGTTCGCGTCGACGTTCTTCATCGACCTCTGGTCGGTCCGATGGTTTTCTTTCGCGATGCGACATGGTTCGTGTATCTCGCCGATGGTCGCGCCGAAGCGAAATGGGGCGGACAGTCCGTTGCGCTGGCGGCAAATGAATCGCTGATGCTGCCGGCGGAGGAGGACGGGCAACGCGTCGTCGTCACGGGCGGCGGGGAAATCGTGGTCGTGAAGATCGTCCCGTTCGCCTAGTCAAACCCGTTTGTTTCGCTAGCTTCAGATCACCGCGGTCGCCCCGACGACGGCAACGATCAACAAGGCCGCGGCAAAAATGCTGAAGATCATTTGTCGGGCGTTGCGGCCGCGCGCCCACATGACGATGCCGGTAATACCGAGCAGCACCATCGACAGCGCAAACGTGTCGGTCAGCAGAATCCAAGCGATGCCGCCACCGACGCCTTTGTGCAGGCGAAGCAGCGTCGCCATGAAACTCTGTTCGGTGTTGCGTACCTGCACCGTCGCGTTGCCCGGCACGTAGTCGGCGGACCACGTGACGCGCGCGTTGCCGCCATTGAACATCCAGCGCCCGGCCTGCTTCAGGCGCTGACCGCCCATCTCGGCCGGACCGCCAGGTTGCGCGCGAAAATTGTCGATCGGGATGTGCTGATCGTTGCGCAGCCAGTCGCGCAGTGCTTCAGGCGTCGCGCGCGCCACTTCGGGAACTTCGAGTTCCACTTTCGACAGATCGACCGATTCACCTTGCGGCAATTTCATCGTCGCGCGATGGTTCTGCACGAAACCCGTCGTACCGAACAGGATTGCCGCGATCGCCCCCCACGCGCCGATCCACAAATGCAACTGGCGCACGACGCGATGAGTGCGGCCGCGTCGCGCGGTCGCATTATTTTGCACATTTTCCACTTCTATACTTCCGACCATTGACGCAACAGGTTGTGATACACGCCGGCGAGATCGACCAGCGCGGGATCGTCGGCGACTTTCCCGCTCAAGCGCTGGATCGAGCGATCCAGGTCGAACAAAATCGCGCGCTGCGTGTCGTCCCGGACCATGCTTTGCACCCAGAAGAAACTGGCGACGCGACGTCCGTGCGTGACCGGTGCGACACGGTGCAGGCTCGATGCGGGATACAGCACGAGATCGCCCGCGCCCAGTTTCACGGCGTGCGTGCCGTAGGTGTCTTCGATCAGAAGTTCGCCGCCGTCGTAGCCGTCGGGCGCGGCGAGGAACAGCGTTGCGGAGATGTCGGTGCGGATTTTTTCGTCGCTGCCCCGCATGAGACGCACCGCGCCGTCGACATGATTGCCGAACTGCATGCCGCCTTCATAACTGTTGAACATCGGCGGATACACGCGATGCGGCAACGCCGCGCTGATGAACATCGGATGACGTTCGAGCGCGCTCAAAATTACATCGCCAAGTGTGCGAGCGAGCGGCGAGGCTTCGTCGAGCTGGCGGTTATCCTTGACGCGCGCACCCTGATGGCCGGCGGTCGCGCGGCCGTCGATCCATGGCGCGTCGGCGGCGTCGAGTTTGGCCGCGATCGTTTGCACCTGGTCCGCACTGAGCAATTTCGGAATCTGTACGAGCATGGGTGCGAGCCGATTGTCGACGATCAGAATTTGTAGTCGAAGGTTGCCAACAGCGTGCGTCCGATGCCGGGGATCGAACGTCCACCATCGGACGGGATCAGCGCATCGATATATTTCTTGTCGCCGATGTTGAGCATGTTGAGCTGCACAGTGTACTTCGGCTGGTGCCACGCGATCATGGCGTCCCATCGCGTGTAGCCGGGTACCGAAACGAGATCGTTGTTCGCGGCGTACCGCTGCGAAAGATAAACCGCGCCGCCGCCGATTTCCCACTGCGGCGACAGCTTCACGCTGTTCCACACCGACACGCTGTTGCGCGGCGTGTTGGCGGGCGTGTCGCCTTGCGTGCCGTCGCTCGCTTTCACGATGGTCGCATTCAATCGCGTGTAGCCGGCGAAAATCTGCCACGCGTCGGTGACGTGACCGGAGGCGCCGATCTCCCCGCCGCGAACGCGGATGTCGCCGCTGAGTTCGTATTCGGTCGCGGAAACCTGCGTGCGTGCATTGGTTTTTTCGACATCGAACACCGCGGCGGTCAAATCGAGTTTGTCGTTGAACAAATCCCACTTCGCGCCGACTTCGTATGAGCGATTCTTCTCCGGCGGCAATGCCTGCGTGTTGTTCGTCACCGTCAGCGTTTCGAGCGATGGATCGAACGATGTGCCGTACGAAACGTAATACGACTGCTCATAACTCGGCTGAAAGATGAGTCCCGCGCGGCGGCTCGTGAAATAAACCGTTTGATCGGCTTGCGCGGGCGCCGAGACGGAGTTGTCGAGCATGGCCGCGTATCGATCGCGGCGCAGGCCGGCGACGGCTTGCCATTGATCGTTGAACTTCACCGTGTCGTTGGCGTAGACGGCAGCCGTGTTGGCAGTGCCGTACGCGTTGTTGCCCGGCGTCTGCACGACGTTGCCGGCCTGCGGCAGATAAACCGGATCGAGCAGCGACAGCAACGGCAATCCGCTGCGTGCGTACGCTTGATTCTCGTAGGTGTCGTGCGCGAGTTCGATGCCGGTCAGCAACGTATGCGCGATCGCGCCGGTCGCGAACTTCGCGACCAGGTCGGTCTGATTGTCGAACGACGTGTCGTGGATGATGCGGTCGTGACTGGCGAGCTGCACCAGGATGTCGTCGAGCGGCAGGTCCGTGTAGTTGCCCTTGGTGCGGTCGATCAGCGTGCCGTCGGTGCCGACCAGGTTGTTCGGCGCGGTTTCTTGCGCGTCGGTGCGATACCAGTTGTACTGAAGCTGGTTTTTAAGATCGAGCGCATCGCTGAACGTGTGATCGACGCGGAGCGAACCCATCGCGACATCCTGGTTCGTCCGGTCGTCGGTGAGGCCATAGAAGTTGTCGAGATCGATCGGTGCCGGTTTACCGTTGAGCGGCGGAATGCCGTAGTCGGGCATGTCGTGATTGCGCTGAAGCAGCGCCGACAGCGTGATCTCGGTCGGCGTGCCGATGCCGAAGCGCAGGCTCGGCGCAAGGCCGCCGTCCTTGTTGCTCATCACATCGCGCGTGGAGTGATTGTCTTGCGCGAAAACGTTCACGCGTCCGGCCGATGTGTCGGACAGCGGCTGATTGAGATCCGCCGCGACGCGATAGCGATCGTCGGTGCCGACCGTCGCGATCACTTCGTCGAGTTCATTCAATATCGGTTGCTTCGTGACCTGATTGATCACGCCGCCCGTCGAGCCGCGTCCGAACAGCATCGACGATGGACCTTTCAGCACTTCGATCTGTTCGAGGTCGAACGTGTCGCGATAGTACTGTCCACGATCGCGCACGCCGTCGATATAGATGTCGGTGCGCGCGGTGAATCCGCGCAGGTTGATGTTGTTGCCGATCTGCCCGCCTTCCGCACCGCCGATGGTGATGCCGGGCACGTTGCGCAACGCATCCGCGAATGAAGTTGCGCCTTCCGCGTGCAGCAATTCCTGATTGACGATGTTTACCGTCTGCGGCAGATCGTGCACCGGTGTCTGCACTTTGCCGATCGATGTGGTTTCGGTGGAATAGCTCGACGTGGTGGCGGTAACGTCGACCTTGTCGAGCACCTGGCCGTTGCCCGCGTCGGCGGCGGTGACATCGGCACCGGCATCGGCCGCATGAACCGCAGGCGTGATGAGTGCGAGTGCGAGCGCCGCGCACAACGGTTTGAGCGTGTTGATTCCGATCGGCATGAAAACTCCCTAGGTTTGACTCGCCGTCACGCGTTGCCAATCGGGTACTGGCGTGACACTGCAAATGCAAAGGAGAACGATTCTCATTTATAGAATGTACGCTGTCAACTCCCCGCGTGTTTTCGACGAACTCTAGATGGCCATCTAGCGCGACGACCTGCTATTCGCGCGCTGATTCGACGGTCGATGCTGCGCAGGACATGGACGACGGATTTCAGCCGCGCCGTACGCGAGAATTCGATTCCCAACGAATTCTTGGGCGAAATCCAGCACCACCCGCGTGTGGATGACGACGATCAATCCCAACGATCGTCGCGCGTGAACACGGCGTCGTTTTCGATTTTCACCGGGAATGGCGTCACCGGTTCGTACGCGGGCGGAGCGAGAACCGCGCCGGTGCGCACGTCGAAGCGCGCGCCGTGTCGCGGGCATTCGATGTCGAACCCGCGCAGCTCGCCGCTGGCCAGTTCGCCGCCGTCGTGCGTGCACACGTCTTCGATCGCGTAGAGCGTGCCATCGATGTTGAACACCGAGATCGGCACGTCGCCGTCGTACGCGATCTTGCGTTCGCCGGGCAGCAACTCCGATTGCGCGCAGACGCGAACCCAGTTCGTCACAGTTGCTTTTCCAGAAGCTCGAACTTCAGGTCGTCGCGTTTCGGAATGCCGAAGCGCTCGTCGCCATAGGGAAACGGTTTGAAGCGTCCCGTGCGATGGTAACCGCGACGTTCGTACCATGCGATGAGCTCGACGCGAATCGAGATCACCGTCATTTCCATTTTTATACATTTCCACTCGGCGCGCGCGAAATTTTCCGATGCCGTCAGCATGAAGCGTCCGACACCGCTGCCCTGCAATCCCGGCCGCACCGAGAACATGCCGAAATAACAGGCATCGCCCTGCTTCTCGATGTGGCAGCACGCAAGCAGTTCGCCGTTCGTGTCCTCGCCGAGGAAAACGATGCTGCCGGATTTCGCGACGATTTCCTCGACACCCGCGACATCGATGCGTTGTCCGTCGAGAAAATCCGCTTCGGTCGTCCAGCCTTTGCGGCTGATGTCGCCGCGATACGCCGATTCGACCAGTCGCACGATCGCCGGGACATCGGCGGCGACCGCGCGCCGCACCGTCCAGGCCACACTCGCATCCACATCCGCCATCGATCACCCCGTTCCGCGCTCGCCCCTTCGAGCGTCGGTCATGCCAAAAGTTTCCGCACCCGGCCGAGCGCTTCGACGAACCGATCGACCTCGTCCTTCGTGTTGTAGAACGACAGCGAGGCACGCAGCGTCGCAGCCACGCCGAAGAATTGCATCAAGGGATGGGCGCAATGATGACCGGAGCGGACCGCGATTCCTTCCTGATCGAGCAGCGTCGCGACGTCGTGCGCGTGCGCGTTTTCGATCAGGAACGACAACACCGCGGCCTTGTGCGGCGCTTCGCCGAACAGCCGCAATCCGGGCACGATTTTGAGCGCTGCCGTTGCGTATTCGACCAATTCGCGTTCGTAGGCGCCGATGCGTTCGATGCCGATGTCGGTGACGTAATCGATCGCCGCGCCGAGTCCGACGAAGCCCGCGATGTTCGGCGTGCCCGCTTCGAATTTGTGCGGCGGATCGGCGAAAACGGTGCGATCGAAACTCACGGTGCGAATCATTTCGCCGCCGCCGAAAAACGGCGGCATCGCTTTAAGCAATTCGCGTCGCGCCCATAACGCGCCCGTGCCCGTCGGTCCGAACAGCTTGTGTCCCGTGAATGCGTAGAAATCGCAACCGATCGACTGCACGTCGATCGGCAAATGCGGCGCGGCCTGCGAGCCATCGACGAGCAGCGGAATGCCGCGCGCACGACACGCCTTTGCGAGCTCACGCACCGGGTTGATCGTGCCCAACACATTGGACACATGCGCGACGCCCGCGATTTTTACCTTCGGCGTCAGCAGCCGCACGAATTCGTCGACGATCAACTCGCCGTTCGGCGCGATCGGCGCGGCGATCACCGACGCGCCAGTGCGCTCGGCCACGATCTGCCACGGCACGATGTTGGCGTGATGCTCCATCGCCGTGACGAGGATCTGATCGCCGGGTTTCAGGATCGGCAGCGCGTAGCTATACGCGACGAGATTGATCGCCTGCGTGGTGCCGCTGGTCAGCACCACATCGTCGCGCGACGCGCGGATGAACTCCGCGATCTTGTCGCGCGTGCCTTCGTAGGCGGCCGTCGCTTCTTCGCCGAGTTGATGCACGGCACGCGCGACGTTCGCGTTCGATTCGCGATAAAAACGATCCACCGTTTCGATCACCGCACGCGGTTTCTGCGCGGTGTTGGCGTTGTCAAAATAGATGAGCGGTTTGCCGTGAACCTGCCGCGCGAGGATCGGAAAATCCGCGCGATAACGCATCGGATCGAACGCGGATTGATTCGGTTTCGCCACTACGCTCACGGCGCCGGCGTTCCTTTAGCGTGATCGGACAACCATGCGTCGAACCGTCCGTCGTCGCGATCGAGCGCTTCGCGCACGAAGCCGGCGATCAGCAGATCACGCGCTTCCGCAACCGGAATTCCGCGCGAGCGCAGATAGAACAAATGACGTTCGTCGAGTTGGCCGACGGTCGCGCCGTGACTTGCTTTCACTTCGTCGGCGTAAATTTCGAGCACGGGCTGCGCGTCGATTTCCGCGTGCGGCGACAGCAACAGGTTTTTCGTTTGCAACTGCGCATCTGCGCCGTCCGCGCCTTGCGCAACGGTAATCGCGCCGCGAAGAATGCCGCGACCACGTCCATCCGCGATGCCGCGCCAGAGCACGTCGCTCGACGTGTCGCGCGCACGATGCTGCACATCCAATTGCACATCGATGTGCTGACGCGATGATGGCATCAACACGCCGCGGCCTTTGTAGCGCGCGTTCGCGTGGTTGAGATCGCAGCCGATATCGAAACGCTGCAGACGACCACCGGCAAGCGCGTGCGTGGTTCGCAACGTGCCAGCGACGTCCGCGGTTTGTCGACGCACGAGCGAGTGCGAATCGGTGACGTCGACGATCGTCGTCCAGTCGAGGACAGCCCCTGACTTAACGATGCAATGCGATGTAACGGCGCCCAATACATCCGGACCGCCCTCGCCGAATTGATGTTCGACGATCGATGTGTCGGCATCGGCGCGCACGGAGATATCGCGCTGCCAGCGTTGCGGCTTGTCGGCAGCGACGCCGACGAAAACGAGGTGAAGTCGTACTTGAGCCGAAATCTCGATCGAATCGGATACGTGGATATTCGATTCATCGAACGCCGAAAATTCTCGCGATAGAATGCCGTTGACGAACACGACACGCGGCTCCTTGAACGCGCGAATGCGAGTCGACAATGCATCGGACAACACAGCCGACGTCTGCTCGCGTTCGAATGCTACCTGCGACAACGCACGCAACGCGCTCTGGCTATAACGCCACGATTCCGCACGCTCCGCCGCCGTGCCGACGCCGAATTCGTCCAGCAGTTCCGTCATGCCGCGCCCGCGAGTTTGCGTTCCGCCACCCACGCATAACCTTGTTCTTCGAGCTTCAGCGCGAGCGATTTGTCGCCGCTTTCGACGATGCGACCGTCGACCATCACGTGCACCACGTCCGGCACGATGTAATCAAGCAGACGCTGATAGTGCGTGATGACGACGAAGGCACGCTTTGGGTCGCGCATCGCGTTCACGCCGTCGGCGACCATCTTCAGCGCATCGATATCGAGGCCCGAATCGGTTTCATCGAGAATCGCGAGTTGTGGTTCAAGCAACGCCATCTGGAAAATTTCGTTGCGCTTCTTTTCGCCGCCGGAAAATCCCGCGTTGACGGCGCGATGCATCAATTCATCCGAGATGTGCAACACGCGCAATTTTTCGCGCACCATCTTGAGGAACTGCATTGAGTCCAGTTCCTCTTCACCGCGATATTTGCGCTGCGCATTCATCGCCGCGCGCAGGAAATAGGTGTTGTTCACGCCCGGAATTTCGACCGGATACTGAAACGCGAGAAACACACCTTCCGCCGCGCGCTGTTCCGGTTCGAGTTCAAGCAGATTTCTGCCGTTGTAGACGACGGAACCTTGCGTGACTTCATAACCGTCGCGACCTGCGAGCACGTTGCCGAGCGTCGACTTGCCCGCACCGTTCGGTCCCATGATCGCGTGCATCTCGCCCGCTTTCACGTCGAGCGAAAGGCCTTTGAGTATTTCCTTGCCCGCGACGCGGACGTGGAGGTTTTCAATCTTCAGCATTGCGCTTTCCAGCTGTTCTACGTTCAAATTCGTCAATATCGGCTTTGTCTTTTGGACGCG